>NZ_JAUCGS010000004.1:375921-447234 GCF_059916605.1 Chromobacterium sp. CCUG 30098
GTTGGTGGGCGTTGACGGAGTCGAACCGCCGACATTCTGCTTGTAAGGCAGACGCTCTACCAACTGAGCTAAACGCCCTGAATCCTTTTCGCTGCTGCGTTTGCGTTTCAGCGAGGAGGCGAATTAAAACACAGGGTTTAAGCTTGCGCAAGTGGTCTACCCGCAAATTTTTGCAACCGGCGGCAATTTCGAATAAATGCTCCAAAATTTAATGTTTTTGTCAGACAGAAAGGTGACGCCGACTTTGCCGCTAAGGTATCATGCCGCCATTAGCTATTTATCGGATGACGTTACGAATGAAGCCGACCTTTCTCGATTTTGAGCAGCCTATTGCCGAGCTCGAGAACAAAATAGAAGAACTTCGCTATGTTCAGGACGATTCCGTGCTGGACATCTCCGAGGAGATCGCGCGCCTGCAGAAGAAGAGCCAGGACTTGACCAAGTCCCTCTACGCCAAGCTGACGCCGTCTCAAATCGCCTTGGTGGCGCGCCATCCGCAGCGCCCCTACGCGCTCGACTATATAGAGAGTATTTTCACCGACTTCGAAGAGCTGCACGGCGACCGCGCGTTTGCCGACGACGCCGCCATCGTAGGCGGTCTGGCCCGTTTCAACGGCCAGTCGGTGATGGTCATCGGCCAGCAGAAGGGCCGGGACACCAAGGAAAAGATCCGCCGCAATTTCGGCATGCCGCATCCGGAAGGCTATCGCAAGGCCCTGCGCCTGATGAAGCTGGCCGAGAAGTTCGGCATCCCGGTGGTCACCTTGGTGGACACCACCGGCGCTTGGCCCGGCATCGGCGCGGAAGAACGCGGCCAATCCGAGGCCATCGGCCGCAATCTCTATGAAATGACCCGTTTGCGCGTGCCCGTCATTGTGACGGTGATAGGCGAGGGCGGTTCCGGCGGCGCGCTGGCCATCGCGGTGGGCGATTGCGTCAATATGCTGCAATACGCCACCTACTCGGTGATTTCGCCGGAAGGCTGCGCCTCCATCTTGTGGAAGACCGCCGAGCGCGCGTCCGACGCCGCGGAAGCCTTGGGCATCACCGCGCCGCGCCTGAAGACGCTGGGCCTGATCGATCGCGTGGTCAACGAGCCGGTGGGCGGTGCGCATCGCGATCACGCTCAGATGATGGCGACGCTGAAGCGCGTGCTGCAGGAAGAGTTGAAAGACTTGACCGGCAAGCCGATCGACGAGTTGCTGAAAACCCGTTTCGACAGATTGATGAGTTATGGCCGCTTCAAGGAAGCCGCAGCCTGACCCGCTCGAATCTCTGTTAAGCCATTGGCCGGACGAATTGTCCGGCCAATGTGCTTTTGAGGTGGGCTTGAGCGGCGGCCTGGATTCGGTGGCGCTGCTGGCGCTGCTGTGCCGCGCGCGGGAGCGCCGTCCGGAGCTGGAGGTCCGCGCGGTGCATGTGCACCACGGGCTGAGCCCGAACGCCGACGCCTGGGCCGAGCACTGTCGCGCCTTGTGCGCGTCGCTGGGCGCGTCTTTGCGGGTGGAGCGGGTAGAGCTGGTCCTGAGCGGCGGCGACAGTCTGGAAGCGGTGGCCCGCGAGGCGCGCTACCAGGCGTATCGGCGTTCCGCCGCCGGCGTGGTGGTTTTGGCGCATCATCTGGACGATCAGGCGGAAACCGTGCTGCTGCAATTGCTGCGCGGCGGCGGCGCGCGCGCTCTGGCGGCGATGCCGGCCTTGCGCAAGCTGGACGCGGACGGGCCCTGGCTGTGGCGGCCCTTGCTGGGTTTGCGCCGGCGGCAGCTGGAGGCGTTCGTTCAGGCGCAGGGCCTGAGCTGGGTTGAGGACGAGAGCAATCAGGACGAGCGCTGGCGGCGCAATCTGCTGCGTCAGCGGCTGCTGCCGCAGCTGGAGGCGGCGCTGCCGGATTATCGCCGGCATCTGACGCGATCGGCCGGCTTGCTGGCGGACGCCGCCGCGGTGCTGGACGAGGTGGCGGCGCAGGATCTGGCCGCTTGCCGGCGCGAAGGCGGCCTGGACCTGACTCGCTGGCGAGGCTTGTCCGCGGCCAGGCAACGGCAGTGCTTGTTGGCCTGGCTGCGCGGCCTGGCCTGGCCGGCGCCGGAGCCGGACGCGTTGGCGGAGTTCCAGCGCCAGGCGCTGGAGGCCGGCGCCGCCAGCTGTCCGCGGCTGAGTCTGGCGCGGGGCCTGTTATACCGTTATCGCGACGGCCTGTTCGCCTTGCCGGCGCTGCCGGCGCCGGCGGCCGTGTCGCTGGGGGCGGTGGAGCCTGCGGCGGAACGCCTGGTGCAAGAGTGGGGCGGGACGCTGAGCTGGGAGTGGCGGCCGCGCGGCCTGCCGGCGGAGGCCTTGGCGAGGGGTTTGAGCCTGCGGCCGCGCGAGGGCGGCGAGCGGCTGGCGGCCGGGGTGGGGCGCAAGCCGGTGAAGAGCTTTCTGCAGGAGTCCGGCATCGCGCCGCCCTTGCGCGAGCGCTGGCCGCTGTTGTGCGACGCCGACGGGCGCGTGCTGGCGCTGCCCGGCGTGGCGGTGGATGCCGAACTGGCCTGCGGGCCGGGCTGGTGGCCGCTGTGGCGGCCGCTGTCGGCGGAGCCGCGCTGACGTGAAAAACGCCTGCCGATCCGGCAGGCGTTTTGCATTTGCAATCTGATATCTCGCGATGCGCAGCGGACTTTGCGCAAATTCTCAGGCGGCGTTCAGCGGCAGGCTGACGATGCCCGCATCGTCCAGGCGTAGATAGCCGCCCTGGTTCCCGTGCCAGTCCTGGATCACCCAACGCTCGGAGGCGCCGTGTCGGTGGACCGCGGGGCGGTGGGTATGGCCGTGGATCAGCGTTGGCCAGTCGTGGGCGGCCAGCAGCGCCTCGACCGCGTCGGCGGCGACGTCCGAAATCTCGCTCAGGCCGTTCTGTTGTTTGCTCATCTCGCTTTGCTGGCGCGCCTGACGCGCGATCGCGTGGCGCTCCGCCAGCGGCCGCGCCAGCATCGCCCGCTGCCACTGCGGGTTGCGGCTGACGGCTCGAAACTGCTGATAGGCGGCGTCGCCGGTGCACAGCGCGTCGCCGTGGCTGAGCAGGCAGCGGCGGCCATGGGCCTCGATCAAGCTTGGATCGTCCAGCAGCCGCGCGCCGCTGCGCAGACAGAAGCCCTCGCCCAGCAGGAAATCGCGGTTGCCGTGCATCACGTACAGCGGCGTGGCGGCGGCGAAGGCGCGCATTGCGGCCAGCGGCGTTTCCAGGAACGGCGAATCGTCGTCGTCGCCCACCCAGTATTCGAACAGATCGCCCAGGATGTAGAGCGCGTCGATCCGGCCTTGCCAGGCTTGCAGCGTGTCCAGAAACAAACGGTTCAGCGCCGGAGTGTCGTCCGCCAGGTGCAGATCGGAAATGAAGTGAATGGCCATGTCGCGTGCGGATGAGTTGAAGCCCGGCCGGACGGCCGGGCTGGAAGCGCGCCGCGCGTCGCGCGGCGTCGGCGAATCAAATGATTTCGGCTTTCTCGATCACCACGGCTTCCGCCGGCACGTCCTGATGCGGGCCGCTGCGACCGGTGCGCACCGCCTTGATGCTGTCCACTACGTCCTGGCCTTCCACAACCTGGCCAAACACGGCGTAGCCCCAGCCTTGGGCGCTTTCCGATTTGAAATCCAGGAAGTCGTTGTCGGACACATTGATGAAGAACTGGGCGGAGGCCGAGTGCGGGTCCATGGTGCGGGCCATGGCCACGGTGTAGGCCTTGTTGGCCAGGCCGTTATTGGCCTCGTTCTCGATCGGCGCGTTGGTCGGCTTTTGCGACATGTCGGCGGTGAAGCCGCCGCCCTGGATCATGAAGCCGTTGATTACGCGGTGGAAGATGGTGCCGTCGTAATGGCCGCTTTTTACGTACTCTTCAAAGTTGGCGGCGGTTTTCGGGGCCTTGTCGGCGAACAGTTCCAGCACGATGGCGCCGAAGTTGGTGGTCAGTTTGATCATGGTGTTTCCTTGATGACGGGCAGGCCGCGTGGGGCCTGCCGGTATGAAAGAGGTTGTAGAAAAGCTTAAGGCTTGATGGTGACTTTCTGGATCACAATGGGCTCGAACGGCACGTCGCCCATGCCGTTCATGCTGCCGGTGCGGGTCTTGGCGATGCGGTTGACCACGTCCATGCCGCGGGTCACTTTGCCGAACACCGCATAGCCGGCGCCCTGAGGCGTCGGGGATTTATAGTCGAGGAAGTCGTTGTTGGCCACATTGATGAAGAACTGGGCGGTGGCGGAATTCGGGTCCGCGGTGCGGGCCATGGCGATGGTGCCTATGCCGTTCTTCAGGCCGTTGCTCGCCTCGTTGGCGATGGCGGCGCGGGTGGACTTCTGGTTCAGCTTGGTGTCGAAGCCGCCGCCCTGGATCATGAAGCCGTCGATCACGCGGTGGAACACGGTGCCGTTGTAGTGGCCGGCCTTGGCGTAGGCGACGAAGTTTTCCACGGTCTTGGGGGCTTTGGCCGAGTCCAGCGCAATCTCGATATTGCCCTTGTTCGTGGTCATTTCCACTGTCGGCGAGGCCAGGGCCACGGCGGGCAGCGCGCTCAACGCCAGCATGCTCAGCATTCGTTTCATGGTTGCTTTATTCAACAGGGTTATGAGGAGCCGCCAATATTAGCACAGCCTTTTGATTCAGCGCATGGCGCGGCTGTCTTATGCTTTTAGCCTAAGGCGGACTTCTTGTTTTTTTAAAAAATAGTATTTAGACTCCACCCCCTAAAAATTGTGTGATCGCTATCTATTTGGATGGCATATTTTCGCACGCAAGCTCGGTTTCCAATAACAAAGGCGGCAGCCGCCGCCGGGGTAGATATAAAAAAATGAAAGCATTCGCACCTTCCGCTGTTCGCCTCATTCCCGCGCTGGTGGCCGGCCTGTTGGCCGCCGCGCCGCTGGCTCAGGCCGCCGGCTTCCAATTGTCCGAGCAAAGCGTGGCCGGCCTGGGCCGCGCCCACGCCGGCGCCGGCTTGGTGGGCGACGACCTGTCCGCCGTCTTCTACAACCCGGCCGGCATGACCTTGATTGAAGGCACTCAGGTGCAGGGCGGCTTCACCTACGCCGAAATCGACGCGCCGTTCGAAGGCAAGGGCGGTTTCCCGGCCGCGCGCCAGGGCAGAGACAACGGCCGCGCCAAGGCCGAATTCATCCCCAACGCCTATCTGGTGCATCAGTTGAGCGAACGCGCCCGCCTGGGCCTGGGCATCACCGTGCCCTTCGGCCTCGGCGCCAGCTATGACGACAACTGGGTGGGCCGCAACCACGGCATTTCCAGTTCCATCATGACCGTGGACTTCAACCCGTCCTTCGCCTACAAGCTGGACGACAAGTGGAGCTTCGGCGCCGGCGTGTCGGCGCAGTACGCCAAGGCCGATCTGAAGCAGGGCGCCTTCTTCCCGGGCGCCACCGGCGAGATCGACGCCGACAGCTGGGCCTACGGCTACAATCTGGGCCTGATGTACGCGTTCAACCAGGACAACCGCGTTGGCCTGTCCTATCGCTCCAAGCTGCACCATAAGGCGCGCGGCGACTATACCGCCAGCGGTTTCAACCGTCTCGGCATTCCGGGCATGACCAATCTGGATGGCGTGCATGCCGGCGCCGCCGACGTCACCACGCCGGAATCGCTGCTGTTGTCCGGTTTCAGCCGTCTGAACAGCAAGTGGGCGCTGAGCGCCACCGCGCGCTGGACCAACTGGAGCCGCTTCGATCAGCTGGTGATCAAGGGCAACCCGGTGGCTGAAACCGTGATCGACAATCACTGGAAAGCCAGCTGGCTGTTCTCGGTGGGCGCCGACTACAACTTCAACGAGCAACTGACGCTGCGCAGCGGCGTGGGCTATGAAACCAGCCCGGTGCGCAACGCCAGCTACCGCAACCCGCTGATTCCGGACACCGACCGCGTCTGGTTGAGCCTGGGCGCCAGCTACAAGGCCAGCAAGCAGCTGACCGTGGACGCCGGCTACACCTATCTGATGGGCGTGGGCGACCGCGACATCAACCATACCGCCAAGAGCCCGCTGGGCAACGGCGACACGCTGCAAGGTTCTTACAGCTCCATCCGCGGCCACTTGCTGGGCGTGCAGATGCAGTACAAGTTCTGATTCAGGCAAGCCTGACCGTCCCGCCGCCGCCGGCTTCGCCCGCGGCGGTTTTTTCATATCCGGGGGTGCGGTTTGTCCGGCGGCAGGCTAGAGTAGGGCGCTGTGTTTCTCTGAGCGTCCATTCCCATGTCCGTTGCCCCCTCCCCATGGCTGCGGCTGAGCCCGCTGGCCGGCCTGTTGCCCTATCTGCGCCCGTACCGGCTGCGCGCCTGGCTGGCCTTGCTGGCCCTGATCGTGGCCGCCGCCGCCACCCTGTTGCTGCCGGTGGCGTTTCGCTTTCTGATCGACCATGGTTTCAGCCAGCGCGCGGCGGCGGACATCAACCGCTATTTCCTCGGCCTGTTCGGCGTGGCGGCGGTGTTGGCCCTGGCCACCGCGCTGCGTTTTTATTGCGTGTCCTGGCTGGGCGAACGCGTCACCGCCGACATCCGCCGCGCGGTGTATCAGCATGTGATCCGGGTCAGCCCGGAATACTTTGAAGTCACCCAGACCGGCGAGGTGCTGTCCCGGCTGACCACCGACACCACCCTGGTGCAGACCGTGATCGGCACCAGCCTGTCCATGGGGCTGCGAAATGCGCTGCTGATGCTGGGCGGCCTGGCCATGCTGATGGCCACCAGCCCCAGTCTGACCGCCTACATCCTGGTGACGCTGTTGCTGGTGGTCTTGCCCATCGTGGTCTTCGGCCGCCGGGTGCGGACCTTGTCCCGTTCCAGCCAGGACCGCATCGCGGATTCCAGCGCCATTGCCGGCGAAACCCTGAACGCCATTCCCACGGTGCAGGCCTTCAATCAGCAGGCGCGGGAGAGCCGGCGCTTCGGCGCTTCGGTGGAGACGGGTTTCGACGCCGCGCTGGCGCGCATCCGCGCGCGCTCCTGGCTGACGGTGGCGGTGATCCTGCTGATCTTCGGCGCCATTGTCTTCGTTTTGTGGCTGGGCGCGCACGCGGTGCTGGAAGGCGCGATGAGCGCCGGCCAGCTGGGCCAGTTCATCCTGTACGCGGTGGTGACCGCCGGCGCCATCGGCGCGCTGGCGGAGGTGTGGGGCGATGTGCAGCGCGCGGCCGGCGCCACCGAGCGTCTGATGGAGCTGCTGTCCCTGCGTTCGCCGGTGACGGAGCCGGCCGCGCCGCGCGCCTTGCCGGCCGGGCCCGCCGGCCTGGCGTTGCGCGACGTCGATTTCGCCTATCCGTCCCGCCCCGGCCAGCCCTCGCTCAGCGGCATCCGGCTCAGCGTGCGCCCCGGCGAGCACGTGGCGCTGGTGGGGCCGTCCGGCGCCGGCAAGTCCACCTTGTTCCAGCTCTTGCTGCGTTTTTACGATCCGCAGCAAGGCCAATTGCTATTGGGCGGCGTGGACGTGCGCGAGCTGTCCTTCGCCGATTTGCGCGGCCATGTGGGCGTGGTCTTGCAGGATTCGGTGATCTTCGGCGCCAGCGCGCTGGAGAACATCCGCTACGGCAAACCCGAGGCCAGCGACGAGGAGGTGCGGGCCGCGGCCCGCGCCGCCGCCGCCGACGGCTTCATCGAGAAGTTGCCGCAGGGCTACGACACCTATCTGGGCGAACGCGGCGTGCGTCTGTCCGGCGGCCAGCGCCAACGCATCGCCATCGCCCGCGCCATCCTGAAGAACCCGCCTTTGCTGCTGCTGGACGAAGCCACCAGCGCGCTGGACGCGGAGTCGGAACAACTGGTGCAGCAGGCGCTGGAGCGCGCCGCGCAAAACCGCACCACCCTGGTGATCGCCCACCGGCTGGCCACGGTCAAGCAGGCGGACCGCATCGTGGTGCTGGACCAGGGCCGCATCGTGGCCGAAGGCAGTCACCAGAGCCTGTTGGCCGACTCGCCCTTGTACGCGCGGCTGGCGGCCTTGCAGTTCGCCGCCGGCGGGGAGGGTTGAGGCAGCGTCCGCTTAAGCATAATGAATAGTCTATGCTCCATGGATGAACGGCCGCCGCGCGGCGCCGAGACCCGTGATGGAGCGAAGACATGAAACTGGCTGTCCGTTTGGGGGGCGTGGTGTTGTGCGCCGGGCTGGGCCTGTGCGTGGTGGCCGGATTCGCCTTGCACACCTTGCGTTCCACTCTGCTGGAGGACCGCAAGGCGCAGATCGGCAGCCTGGTGCACCTGGCGGGCCAGCAGGTGGCGATGTACCAGAAGCAGGAGCAAAGCGGCAAGCTCAAGCGCGAGGAGGCGCAGCGGCGCGCGGTCGAAGCGATGTCCGGACTGCGCGACAAGGGCAACTACGTGTTCGCGCGCGACGCGTCGGACCTAGTGCTGGTGCACCCGGACCGGCGCAAGCTGGGCAAGCGGGACACCGGCGGCAAGCTGCCGGACGGCCGCACCCTGGTGCAGGCCTACCGCGACGCGCTGTCGAACGGCGATTTCGGCTTTGCGCTGGTGCGCACCAAGCGGCCCAACGGCAACGAGGTGCTGCCCAAACTCAATGCGGTGATGCGGATACCGGACTGGAACTGGACCATAGGCACAGGCGTGTTCATGGACGATGTGGAAAGCCAGTTCAACGGCCTGGCGCTCAAGCTCTCCGGCATCGGCCTGGCGGTGTTGGCGGTGGTGACGCTGCTGGCCTGGCGCGTGGCCGCGTCCATTTTCCGCTTGATCGGCGGCGAGGCGGAGGCGGCCGCGGCGACGGCGCGGGCGATGGCGGCCGGCGATCTGAGCCAGACATTGGAGCGCGCGCCGAGCGAGGGCAGCCTGATGGACGCCTTCGCCGGCATGCAGCGCAGCTTGCGCCAGCTGATCGAACGTCTGCAGGACGGTTCCGCGCAGCTGGAGCGTTCGGTGGGCGGTTTGTCCGGACGCATGCAGCAGATTCACGGTCAGGTGGAGCAATCGGCGGCGGCCAGCGCCGGCGCCGCGGAAACCACCGCCGGCATGCTGGACGGCGTGGCGGAGGTGTCGCGCCGCAGCGCGGAGAGCGAGTCGGACTCCGCCAACGCCTGCGCGCTGGCGGACGAGGGTGAAGGCCTGGTGCGCCGCGCGGCCGAGGAGATCCAGGCGGTGTCCGGCCAGGTGGCGGCGGCCTCCGGCTGCATAGGCGAACTGGCCGAGCGCTGCCGCGCGATCGACGTCACCGCCGCGGTGATCAAGGACATCGCCGACCAGACCAATCTCTTGGCGCTGAACGCGGCGATAGAAGCCGCGCGCGCCGGCGAGCTGGGCCGCGGCTTCGCGGTGGTGGCGGACGAGGTGCGCAAGCTGGCCGACCGCAGCGGCGAGGCCACGCGCCAGATCGCCGCCACCATCCAGGCGATTCAGGCGGACACCGATTCCGTGGTGGCCAGCATGGGCGAGGTGGGGCCGCGGGTGGACAGTGGCGTGGCCATGGCCCGGCAGGCCGCGGACGCCTTGCAGCGCATCCGCGGCGGCGCGCAGTCCGCACGCGACAATATCCGCGCGGTGGCCGGCGCCGCCGCGGCGCAGGCCGAGGCCAACCGCGAGGTGGCCGGCAATATGGAGCAGGTGGCCGGCCTGGCCGGACAGACCCGCGCCACCGCCCTGGCGGCCGAGGCCGAGGTGGAAGCGCTGGAGACGCTGGCCGCCGGGCTGCGGCAGGCGGCGGCCAGCTTCAGGCTGTGAGGCGGGCGGTGGTACACTGCCGGCCTCGCGATCAAATCAAAAGGATGGCCATCTTGTCTGCCCACGTTCCGGAAGCCCAAGCCGCGCTCGACCCCACGCCGCTGCTGGCGCAATTATTGGCCGCCCACGGCCTGCCCTGCCAGGAGGCCAAGGGCTGGCTGCTGCCGCAGGGCCAACTGCCGGCCATAGGCGCTCACTGGACGCCGGGCGAGAACAACGGCCGGCTGGACATCCACGTGCTGTTGGAAAACGACATCCGCTTGATGGAAAGCTTCGCCGGCCTGGGCGCGGGCCGGGAAGGGCTGAACGACGCGCTGGAAAATTTCAGCGCCAATGTGCTGCACGTGTTGCTGGCCGGCCTGTGGGGCATCCGCGACGAAGCGCAAGTCACCGAACGGCGCTGGGAAATCGCCGGCCGCGACTATATGGCCTATATCGGCAATTTCGGCTTGCGCGGCGCCGCCGAGCGGCTGGAGCAAGCCTTGTTCGAGGCGCTGTTCCGCCAAGCCACCGCCGCGCTGCGCGCGGAAACGCTGTCCGGCGACGCGCATTGGACCCGGCTGTTCTTCTGCAATCTGAACGGCGAGTTCGTCTCCGAGGCGCTGCTGGACAATCAACGCTGGGAAGCGGGTCTGAGCCTGCTGGGCGCCTTGCCGTGGCCGGCGGCGCAGGGTTATTACAGCCTGCGCCATTTCATGCTGCTGCGCGCGGTGTGAGAACCTGTTTACGATCTGCTGCGCGTCGTGAAGCCCTGCACGGTGAGTACCCGCTCAAAATGCTCATGGACCACGAGTACATTCCGCTTTTTCGCTCGTTTTCGCCTTGTCTCGCCCTAGCTCGCGAGATCCTAAACAGTTTCTGAGGCGGCCGCGCTGGTGCTCGCGAGATCGTAAGCCGGTCCTTCAGGCGCGGTAGCCGTCCGGGTCTATGCCGTGCTTGGCGAACTTGTTGTACAGGGTCTTGCGTGGAATGCCCAGCAGCTCCGCCGCCTGCATCACCTGGCCCTGGGTGCGCAGCAGCGCCTGCTCGATCAATTGCTTCTCGTAGGCGTCCACCCTCGCGTCCAGCGCGCTGGGCGCGTAGGCCGCGGCTTCGCCGTCGTCCGGCGCCACGCCCAGCACATAGCGCTCCGCCGCGTTGCGCAGCTCGCGCACATTGCCCGGCCAGGTCTGCGCCTGCAGGCGGCCCAATAGCGCCGGCGGCGTGTCCGGCGCCGGGCGGTCGAAGCGCGCCGCCGCTTGCTCCACGAACCATTGGAACAAGTCCGGGATGTCCTCGCGCCGTTCGCGCAGCGGCGGCAGCCGCAGCGACACCACATTGAGCCGGTAATACAAGTCTTCGCGGAAGCGCCGCTCCCGGCTGGCCAGGGCCAGATCGTCCTTGGTGGCGGCCACCACCCGGCAGTCGACCGGGATCAGGCTGTTGGAGCCCAGCCTTTCCACCACCCGCTGTTGCAGCACCCGCAGGAGCTTGGCCTGCAAGGCCAGCGGCATGCCTTCGATTTCGTCGAGGAAGAGGGTGCCGCCGCTGGCGTACTCTATCTTGCCGATGCGGCGTTTGAGCGCGCCGGTGAAGGCGCCGGCCTCGTGGCCGAAAATTTCGCTCTCGAAAATGGATTCCGGCAGGCCGGCGCAGTTCAGCGGCACGAAATGACGCTCGCGGCGACGGCTCCAGGCGTGCAGCGCCTGCGCCACCATTTCCTTGCCGGTGCCGGTTTCGCCGTGGATCAGCACGTCGGCGTCGGTGTCGGCGACATTGGCCAGCGTCTCGCGCAGCGCCTGCATGGCCGGGCTATGGCCGATCAGCACCGGTCCGTTGCTGCGCGCCAGGCTGGCGCGCAGTTCGCGGTTTTCCAGCGTCAGCCGGCGCTTGTCCAGCGCGCGTTGCACCGTTTCGATCAGCCGGCCCGGCGCATAGGGCTTTTCGATGAAGTCGTAGGCGCCGGCGCGGGTGGCCGCCACCGCCATCGCGATGTCGCCGTGGCCGGTGACCAGGATCACCGGCAGTTCCCGGTCCTGGTTCAGCGCCTGTTCCATCAGCTCCAGGCCGCTGAGGCCGGGCAGGCGCACATCGCTGAGCAGGACGGCGCGCTCGTCGCGCCTCAGCGCGGTCAGCGCGCTTTCGGCGTCGGCGTAGGCCTGCACCGGCAGGCCGGCCAATTCCAGCGATTGCAGCGTGGCCATGCGCACGGCCGGGTCGTCTTCAACGTAGATCACGCCCGCGCGGACGTTGGGGGAGGGTTTCATGAGGCGGACTCGCAAGGCCAGTTGATGATGAAGCGGGCGCCGCCGTCCGGGTGGTTGCAGGCTTCGATGCGGCCGCCGGACTGTTCGACGATTTCCTGCACGATGGCCAGCCCCAGGCCCAGGCCCTGGCCGCGCGGCTTGGTGCTGTAAAAGGGCTCGAACAGATGCGGCAGATCGGCGTCGGCGATGCCGGGGCCGTGGTCGCGCAGGCGGAATTCCAGCATGCCCGCCTTGTGCAGCAGGCTGATCTCCAGCCGGCCTCGCCCTTGCTGCCGCATCGCGTCTATGGCGTTGCTCAGCAGATTGGTGAACACCTGCTCCAGGCCGATGGCGTCGCAGGCGATGTCGGGACAGCGCGGCGGCAGGTCCAGCTCCAACTCCACCCGGGCCTCGCGCAGCGCCGGCTGCAGCAAGGTCAGCGTGTCGCGCAGCGCGGCGAGCGGATTGGTCTGGCCCAGCGGGCCGCGGTGGCGGCGGGCGAAGGTTTTCAGATCCCGGGTGATGTGGGCGATGCGCTCCACCAACTGGGAAATCTGGCCCAGATTGTCGCTGGCGTCGTCCGGGCGGCCGCGTTGCAACAGGGTCACCGCGTTGTCGGCGAAGGCGCGCAGCGCCGCCAGCGGCTGGTTGATTTCATGGGCGACCCCGGCCGCCATCTGGCCCAGCGCCGCCAGTTTGCTGGCCTCGGCCAATTGGCCGCGGGTGATGCGCAGGCTGTTTTCCGTCTGGATGCGCTCGCGGATTTCCGCCGACAGCTGGGTGTTGCTCAGCGCCAGATCGCGGGTGCGTTCCGCCACTTTACGCTCCAGTTGGTCGTGGGCCTGCTGCAAAGCCTGTTGCGCCGCCAATTGCTCCCGCAGCCGGCTCAGCCGCAGCCGCCGGTAATGCCACAGCGTCAGCAGGCCCAGGCCGCTGGCCAGCAGCGTGCTCATGATGGCGAGCAAGGTGAGGTTGCGGCCGTGCATGTCCACCAGCAAGGTCAGCGTCCAGCCGGTTTGCGGCAAGGTCTGCCGGATTTGCAGATAGCGGCCGGCCAGCAGCTTGCGCTCGCTGTCCGGCGCCAGCCAGGCCTGTTCGCGCCAACCCGCGTGCGGTTGCAGCAGCGCGAAGGGATGCAGTTTGGCGCCCAGGTATTGGCGGGTGGCGTCGATCTGGCGGCGCACCGCCGGCGGCAGCGGCTGCCAGGTGGCGAACTTCCAGTCCGGATTGGCGCTGAGAAAGGCCACGCCGTGGCGGTCGCTGACCAAGACCGGCTCCGCGCCCTTGCGCCAGGCTTCCTCCAGCGGCGCCAGGCTGACCTTGACCACCGCCACGCCCACGGCGCGGCGGCCGGACAAGACCGGCCAGGACAGAAAATAGCCCGGCTCGCGGCTGGTGCTGCCTATGCCGTAAAAGCTGCCGGACCGGCCGGCCAGCGCCTGCTGAAAATAGGGACGGAAGGCGTAGCTGTTGCCGACGAAGCTGTACGGCGACATCCAGTTGCTGGACGCCAGCGCGATGCCGTCCACGTTGACGATGAAGAGCGCCGAGGTGCGCGACTGCCGGTTCACCTGTTCCAGATAGCGGTTCAACGCCTCCACCCGCCGCGGATTGCGCGGGTCCGCCAGCAGGTTGAGGATGTCCTGGTTCAGCGCCAGCACATAGGGCAGGTAGCGGTATTGCTCCAGCGTGGCGCCGAGGTTGGCGGCGTGCATCTCCGCCCGGTGCCGGCCCTCGCGCTCCGCTTCGGTCAACAGCATGCGGCTGGCCAACACCCAGCCGCCGCCCAGCGCCAAGGCCAGCAAGAAGAGGGAGGGCAGGCTTTTCAGCAGGAAACGCAACGCGCGTGCGAGCATGGCGGCGGATCGGAAATCGGCGATGCCTCAGTCTACCGCAGCTTGCAGTTCCGCGGCTTCGTGGCGTGAATGTTCCTCCATCACCAGCCGGGTCAGCTCCCGTTTCAGATCGTTGAAGCCCGGCGCGCTGGGGTCGCGCGGGCGCGGCAGCTCCACCCGCACGTCGCGCTTGATGGTGCCGGGGCGGTAGGTCATCATCACCACTCGGTCCGCCAGGTAGATGGATTCCTCGATGCTGTGGGTGACGAAGATGATGGTCTTGCCGCTCTCCTGCCAGATGCGCAGCAGCTCGTCTTGCAAGGAGCGCCGGGTCAGCGCGTCCAGCGCGCCGAAGGGCTCGTCCATCAGCATCACCGGCGAATCCAGCGCCAGCACCCGCGCAATCGCCACCCGCTGGCGCATGCCGCCGGACAGGTCCTTGGGGAAGCGGTGGCGGAAGTCGCGCAGGTGCAGCTTGTCCAGCAGCGGCTCCACCGCGGCGCGGATCTCGGCCGGGGAGCGTTTCTGGATTTCCAGGCCGAAGCCTATGTTCTGTTCCACCGTCATCCACGGAAACAGCGCGTACTCCTGAAACACCATGCCGCGGTCCGGCCCGGGCGCGGCGACGCGCTGTCCGGCCACCAGAATCTCGCCGCCGCTGGGCGGCGCGAAGCCGGCGATGGCGTTGAGCAGCGTGGATTTGCCGCAGCCGGACGGGCCCAGCAGGCAGACGAACTCGCCGGGCTGGATGTCCAGCTGGATGTCGCGCAGGGCGATTACGTCGCCGCCCGGCGTCTTGAATACTTTTTGCACCTGTTGCACTTCGATCTGGGCGCTCATGCCTCATCCTTCCATGTCGCGCAGCAGTGGGGGCCGCTGTTGCGCGAATTCGTTCTTTGCGCCGCGCCCGCGTCGAAGCGGGCCCGGCGGCGCATTGTGATCAGAGCCTGTCCAATGTTCCGCGCGCTAGGGCGAGACAAGGCGACAACTGCCGAGAAAGCGGAATGTACGCGTGGTACATGAGCATTTCTAAGCGGCGCTCACCTTGCGAGGCCCCACAACGCGCAGCGGACATTGAGCGGGTTTTTACTGGTCGATGCCGCGATGCCATTTCAGCAGGCGGTTGTTCAGCCCCTGCATCAGCATGTCGATCAACAGGCCGAGAATGCCGATGGTGACCATGCCGGCGATGACCTTGTCGGTCCAGAAATACTCGCGCGCCTCCATGATGCGGTAGCCGACGCCGCTGTTCACCGCGATCATCTCCGCCACGATCACCACGATGAAGGCGGTGCCCATGCCCACCCGCGCGCCGGTGAAGATGAAGGGCGTGGCCGCCGGCAGGATCACCCGGCGGAACAGGGTGGCGCGGCTGGCGCCCAGGTTGCGCGCGGCGCGGATATAGATGCCGTCCACATTGCGCACGCCGGAAATGGTGTTCATCAGGATGGGGAAGAAAGCGCCTATGGTGATGAGGAACACCGCCGGCGGATTGCCCAGGCCGAACCACAGGATGGACAGCGGGGTCCAGGCGATGGGCGGGATCGGCCGCAGGAACTGGATCAAGGGGTTGAAGGCCCGGTACACCGGGTCGCTGACGCCCATGAACAGCCCCAGCAGCAAGCCCAGGCCGCCGCCCAGCGCAAAGCCCAGCACCACCCGCCACAGGCTGGCCGCCACGTCGTGGACCAGCTCGCCGGACAGCAGCCAGGCGAGATAGCCGCCGGAGGCCGGATCGTAGGCTTCCAGCGGCTGCCAGTAAGCCAGCCACTTTTGCAATACCGCCAGCGGCGAGGGCAGGATTTGCGGATTGATCCAGCCCAGGCTGGAACTGGCCTGCCAGATCAGCACGATGGCGATGGGCACCGCCAGGCTGGACCAGGCCTGGCCCAGCCGGGAAAACACAGTCTGCTGCATGATTCGCTCCCGCCGCCGTCAATTAACCTTGAGGTCCTGCTTGGCCTTGCTCAGCAAGTCCAGCTTCACCCAGTCCGCCGCCTTGGGCGGCTTGGCCATCTTGCCGATGCCGTACTGCTGCATCATGTCGGTGGTGGTCTGGATATGGGCCACGCTCAGATCGTAGCTGTACGGGGAGTTGGAGATCGCGTCCTGGAAATCGTCGGCGCTGATCTGGTTCTTGAACATATTCTCGCGCACGTATTTTTCCGCCAGCTTGGGGTTCTTGATGAAGGTGTTGGTGGCCTCCACAAAGCATTTGATCAGGCGCTCCGCCACGCCGCGGCGTTCCTTGTACATTTTCTCCGTCATCACCAGGGTGCGGATGGGCTCGCCCAGCGGGGTGTCGTAAGGCTTCAGCACTTCCACGCCGAAGCCCTTGTTGATGGCCTGGGACGACTGCGGCTCGGACTGGCTCATCGCGTCTATCTGCTTGCCCATCAAGGCCTGGTTCAGATCGGCGAAGGGCATATAGATCACCTGCACGTCCTTGCCCGGCTTGTCGGACCAGCTGAGCTTGTATTTGGCCAGCTCTGCCGCCAGCAGCAGTTCCTGCGCGCCGCCGCGCGCCACGCCCACTTTCTTGCCCTTCAAATCCTTGACGCTCTTGATGCCGCTGTCCTTGGCGGCCACGATGCGCGCGCCACCCTTGGCGAAGCCGGCCACCGCGAAGATGGGCGCGCCGCCGGCGCGGCCGGCCACCGCCGCGTCCGCCGCGCTGGCGGCGATATCCACTTCGCCGGCGACGATGGCCGGCATGATGTCTATGCCTTTGGCGAACATGCGCTCCTCGATCTTCAGATCGTATTTGGGCGCAATCTCCTTCATATAGCTGATGGCGCCGTAGTGGGCGAACTTGAGATTGCCCAGGCGGACCACGTCGGCGGCGAGGGCGGGCAGTGAAAGGCCGCCGCCCAGGGCGGCGAGACAGAGCCAGGTGCGGATGCGTTGCATGGTGTTTCTCCTTTGCGGGTATGGGGCCGGGCGGAGCGCGGCAACCTTCTATTTATACGACGTTTGCATTTAAACGACGCGGCGACGCGGAGCGAGGCCGCGAGGTGGTTCTTATTAGGCAAAGCGCGTGCCAGCTCACTTCATCGTTAAACTGTTGATTTTCATGGCTTGCGTCGGGAGCGCGTGGCCGGATTCAGCCAGCGCCGCCGGCGGCTGTGCCAAAAGCGGCTCAGTCGTCGGCGGCGCAATAGCTGCACTTATTCAGTATCAGCCAAGCGTTTTGCCGTCTGCTGGCGCAAGGCGTCTTCCCGGAGCTTGATGCGGTCGATGTAGCCGAAGATGTCGATGGGGAAGATCAGCACCTGTTCGACCAAGGCGAAGAAGCCGGCCCAATAGCCTTGCTCGGGTCCTTGCACCGAGAAATCGACGTCGGCGGCGATGCGCGCCAGCAAGGCGCGTTTCGGGACGTCGGGATTGTCCTGCAGGTACTGGATGAAATGGCCGGCGTATTCGCGTCCCAGCAAATAGGCCTGGCGATAATTGTCGGCCGGCGGCACTTGCCAGCAATGGACTTGAGGATGGTCCGGCAAGCGCGCGGCGAAGGGCAGTTCCTGATAGGAAACGGGTTTGAGATTGGGGCGGTAATGGCGGCGAATCGGGTATTTGACGGACATGCGCGCACTCCTGTTGATTCAGGCTGCCGATGGGGCGACGGGCAGCCGCAGGCTCATGGCAGGCGCATGGCAGGATTGGAGTTCCGGCGCCACGGTCCGGCGGGTGCGAGCACCCTCCCACCACGGCCTGCCCGTTTTAGGTATGGCTGAAGGGTGCAAGGGCACGGACCAAGCGGTTGCGGCGCTTGGGCCGAGGCGGCGGGGCCAGACTCCAATCTGGGCGCTGCCGGTTGGGGCGGCGCGTTTGCGATTGTGCCTAGCGGAGATGAGGGGGTCAAGGCGGCATCGGCGCCTGGGCCGCTGATTGAGCCGCCCGGCCGGGACCGGGCGGCGGCCGGGTCTTCTAGGCGTAAAACCGGGATTGTCCCTGCCAGGCGCTGGCGACGAAGTCTTGCACATGATTCAGGAATTTGTCATGGCGGCCCAGGCGGCTGTCGTCGGCCTGGCGGTTGGCCGGCAGCAGATAGAGCTGGCCGACGTGGCGCACCGGCAACAGCCCGTCCAGCGCCGGCACCAGATCGCCCTGGACGCAGTAATGACGGATATGGGCTGCGGCCGCGCGCGCCTGATCCAGATCGTTGCCGTGTCGCGCCAGCAGTTCGTTTTGCAGGCCGCGGCCGAACTGGGCGCTGCTGAAGCACTCGGCGTGAACGGGGCGCTGCGGGGTGGACAGCTGCATCGCCGCGTAGGCGGCCATGCCGCCGCCCAGCGAGTGGCCGCCGGTGCTGACGGTGTAGCCGGGCTCGCCGCTGCGCATCAGCGGCAGGCCGGCGGCCAGGCTTTGCAGCTTGCGGGTGAGCTGGGCGGCCTGGGCGTAGCAGGCGGGACGGCCGCCAAAGGCGGCGTTGCCGATGTTGGCGCGCCACTGCCGCGCCACGCTGGCCAGGTTTTTCAGATTGCGCTGAGCGAGGCCGCCCACGCCGCGGCCGCTGGTGGTGCCGCCGAAGACCAGGCGGATGTCCCCCTCGGCCTTGTTGCGGAACACATAGGCCACCAGGCCGCTTTCCGGGTCCATCAGGCGCGCCTGCTGGGGCTGAAACTCCAGTTTGCTGCCCTTGGCCAGCAGCCGCGCCAGTTCCGCGTCCGGGCTCCATTGGGTGGCGCGCAGGCTGTCCAGATCCCGGCTATAGGGGAAGTTGGCGAGCAGGGCGCTGTCCTTGAGTCTTTGCCGGGCCGGCTCGGGGTTGAGTCGCTCCAGCGGCTGCGGCGCGCAGAGACCGTCCAGCGGATTGGCGCGCGGCGCGGTCCGCGTCGGGGCGGGGGCGTCCGCGCGGTTGGCCGTCTGGCTGAGCCGCGTCTTTATCGGGCTGGCGGCGGCGTGGGAGCGGGCGGGTTCGTCCGCTGCCGTGGTTTGGGGCGCGGCGGCGCGGGAAGCTTGAATGAGCATGATGGGCAGACGCGTGAGAAGGTTGATCGCCGCATGCTAAAGGGACGCGGACGGCTTGCCTTGCAGATTTTACTCAGCCGGCGGTTACGGTTCCGTGATAATGACGGATTCGGGATGAATCCGCGGTGAACGGGAAGGGGAAGCGATGGAGATGGAGACGGAGCGTTTATGGCTGCGCCAATGGCGGGACGAAGATCTGGCGCCCTTCGTCGCCATGGGGCGGGATCCGGAGGTGATGCGTTATTTTCCGGCGCTGCTGAGCGCCGAGGACAGCGCGGAAGGCATGGAACGCCAGCGCGGCTTGATCGCGACGCGCGGCTGGGGGCTATGGGCGCTGGAGGAGAAAGCGTCCGGGGACTTCCTCGGTTTCGTCGGCCTGGCGGTGCCGCGCGCGGAATTGCCGTGCATGCCCTGCGTGGAGGCGGGCTGGCGGCTGCGGCGCGCATCCTGGGGCCGGGGCTACGCCTCCGAGGCCGCGCGTCGGGCGCTGGCCTTCGGTTTCGAGACCTTGGGCCTGGACGAAATCGTGTCTTTCACCGCCTTGCCCAATCTGCCGTCGCAGCGGCTGATGCAGCGGCTGGGCATGCGCAACGCCGGACGGGATTTCGATCATCCGGCCCTGGCACCCGGGCATCCGCTGCGGCGGCATTGCCTGTATCTGTTGTCGGCGGCGGAGTGGGCCGTGGCGCCGCCCGAGGCTTGAAGCCGGGAGGGAGAACCGCCGCCGTCAGGCGGCTTTTTTATTGCCCGCGGCATGGCGGATAGGCTGCTTTTATGCGCGATGAGCGATTTTTGCAATTTCAGGCGGAACCCTGAGTTTAGGCTCTAGTCTATTAGAATTTTATATTACGCTTATTTATTGGCGTGAACGGGTGGCAGCCCGATCCGCGCCTCATCGTCCATGAGCCTGTACCAAAGCGGCGCTCGCCGCGGCGGATTTTGAACAGACCTGAAAGCGACCCATGCCTCCCTCCTGTTTCTAATCTCCATTGGAGTCCGTGATGACCCAAAGCTTTACTCGGCGTTCGCGCTGGCTAAGCGGCCTGGCAGCCGCCGGCCTGCTGCTGACGCCGCCGGCGATGGCCGAAACCTTTGTGCCCGACACCCTGTTGAAGTCGGTGCTGTATTACAAGACCAAGAACCGCAGCCAGGGCGATCTCGGCGGCGACAAGATCGCCAAGGATTTCCTGAAAACGCCGGGCTCGGCCTACTCCGATCTCAATCTCCAGCCGCCCATCATCAATTCCATTGAGTGGAATAACGCGCTCAGCGATTTCAACCGCTATCACCGCGTCAATCTGAGCATGGACGATTCGGTCAAATTGTTCGCCAGCGAGGCGGGTCTGAACAAGGCCTTGCCGGGCGCGGACGTGGATCTGAACCGCCGCCGCGCCGGCTATCGCCAGGATGAGGACAAGCTGGTGTTGGCCAATGCCTTCAAGGCCGGGGTGGACGGCGACATCTTCTACAAGAGCCTGGACGTGTTCGGCTACGGTTACAGCACCATCGCCGCCAAGTTCGCGGTGGCGGCGCAGTTGCTGCGCGACGCGACGCAGAAAGTGCCGGCGGCCAAGCAGTTGCAGAACGGCATCCGCAAGGAGGTGCTGGACCGCTATCTGAGCAGCGCCACCACCGGCGTGAACAGCCTGTCCGAATACGACAAGCATTATCTGATGAACCTGCTGCACAACGAGGTGCGGCGTACCCGTTTCAATTCGTCCGGCTTCAAGAGCGGCCAGTTCCAGCCGGCCGCGCAGTTCCGCGTGGCGCGCCTGGCCGCGGCCTATCAGGACCGCAAGGGCTATCTGTTCGACTTCCCCTGCGCCAAGGACGGCAAGAACCTCTACCCGGAGAGCAGCGGCAAGCTGTGCTACGCCAATATGACCGACCAGAAGCTGAGCGACTGGTATCGCAAGCTCTATCAGCAGCAAATGAAGCCGCATCCGCCGTCCGAACAGGAAAGCAGCGGTTTCCAACGGCTGGCCAAGCTCTTGCTGCCGATCGCGCTGCTGATGGAGGGCATGGCGGCGATGGAGTTCTTCTCCACTTTGGAGGCGTCCGAATTGGGGGCCGAAGCGGCCTTGACCGAAGAGGAAGTGGCGGCCACAGAGTCCGGCTATCTCAGCCGCTTCTGCCGGATTTGAGCTTGGCGATCAAGCAATGCGAACAGGATTGAAGATGACTATGCGTACATTCAAGCAAGCGCGCAGGGCGGCGGCGGCCGTTCTGATGCTGGCCTTGTCCGCCGCGGCGCTGGCGGGCGCGACGGTGGACATCAGCAAGGTGACCGACAAGAACAGCCTGGTGCCCGGCGAACTGGTCAACGCGATGGAGTTTCACGTCAACGGCGTCAGCGGCGCGGCCAAGGCCAATCCGCCGTCCTCGTCCAAGCTGAAGAAGCTGGAGACCAAGTGGCGCGGAGCCACGGTGGCCCGTTTCGAGTACAACTATCCGGGCGGCACCCGCGTGTACAACGCGATGTCCGGCCAGGACACCGCGGATTTGCTGTACGAGGCCAATTCCCCGGGCCATAAGGCCTATCCCGGCTATCTGCGTCAGAGCAGCGTGGAAAAGGCCGCCACCAATGTGAACGTGCCCAATGGCAAGCTGTCCGCCATCATAGACAAGCAGGCGACGGACGCGGAGCTGAAGGCCTTGAAAACCTTTGAGAAGGACATCCTAGACGGCGCGGTGCCGCGCGGCGGACGCATGGTCGGCTATATCTCGCAAGCGCCGTGCGCGTCTTGCGACAATGTGATCCGCCAACAGTTGGCCAATCAGACCGACTACGTGTCCGACATCAAGATCTCTTATCTGCCCAAGGCGGCGGAGGAGGCGGAAAACAGCGCGGCGCGCGAGTTGGCGCATGAATTCAACGGACGTCGGCTGCAGTCCTTGAAGGAGAACGTGATGTCGCTGCGCGGCAACGCGGCGGCCAGGCTGAACGTGGGCGGCGGCACCGCCGGCTGCTTGTAGCCGCGGGCGGGGACCGGCCCGGCGCGCCTTCCTCAGAAGGCGGCCGGGCTTTTTTGCGTCCAAGGGCGGGCGCTCATTGCTGCCAGTGGTTGTAAATCGTTTGCAGTTTTCCGTTTTGCTGCAGCCGGGCCAGCGCGGCGTTGAATTGGACGGCGCGGCTGTCTCCCTTGGCGAAGGCGACGAAGCGCGGCATTTCCACCAGCGGTTTGGGCAGGATGCGCACATTGGGCAAGGCGCGCAGCTGGCGGGCGTAGTAGAGCAGCTGGCCGCGGTCGCCGACGATCAGGTCGATGCGGCCGGCCAGCAGCATCAGCAGCAGCTGTTCGGGATTGGTGGCGCTGGCGTCGCGCTTGAGCTGGGCTCTGTCGAAGGCGGATTCATAGGCGTAGCCGTGAACCTGGCCTATGGTCAGCGGGGCCAGGTCGGCCAGGGTGTTCCAGTTTTGCAGGCCGTGCTGCTTCAAGACCATGAACACGGTGCGGCCGGTGCGTATCGGGCCGGCCAGTTCGTACTGGCCGCGCCGCTCGGCGGTGCCGGCGAACTGAAAAGCCATGTCCACATCGCCGTTGCCCAGCATCTGCTTGACGCGTTCCCAGGGGTAGAGGTGCAACTGATAGGGGATTCTGGCTTCCGCCATCACCGCCTGGACAATGTCCACGTCCAGGCCCTGGGGTTTGGCGCCGGCGTCGTTCTGGTAGCTATAGGGCGCGAACTGGATGTCGCCGGCGATGCGCCAGGTCTCCGGCTGGGCCGCCCAGGCCGCCCCGCAAAACAACAGCATGCTCAACACACGCCTCATGGTTGCCCCCGTCGTCGCCGCCTTCCGTTGGTATAGCCGGAGCGGGGCGGGGCGGCAAGCCGGGCGGTTTTTGCAAGCGTCCCGCGGCGGCCTTGCCGAGAATGGCCGTCAGGGGCGCCCCCTGGGCGGGGCGCGGTCGGTTCGCACTATCATTGACGGGGTAAGCCGCGATGTCTTCTTCCATTAGTTTCAGCGCCGGCGGTCCGGCGTTTTCCCTGAGCAACGAGCGGGTGGCCCGCATGATGAGCGGCGATCAGCAGACGGCCACGCATATGAGCTTGTGGGACAAGTTCAAGGATGTGTTCCGCGCCGAGAAAAAGCAGGATGCGCTGAACACCCTGTTCAAGCTGGTGGACAGCCCGTCGCCGGCGCGCTCCTTCGATATTTTCAATCGCTTGGCGCAATTGGCCACGCCCAGCAACCGGAACTTGTTCACGGTGGCGGTGGCGCCGGAACAGGGCGGCGGCAAGATCAGTTACTGCATCAACGGCCAGCCGCTGAAAACGGAGCGGCTGTCGCAGGAGGGGCGCGAAGTGGTGCTGGCGCGGCTGGGCGCGCCGCTGGGCGCCGAGCAGGCTCAGGCGCAGGCGGCGTCGCTGGCGGATTACCGGATGGACGTCTCGCCGGGGCTGATGTATCTGCTGGACGGCGATTTTGCTTCCGGCGGGGTGCACAAGCGCTTTCACGCCGATACCGGGGTCTTGCAGGCGCGGGACGGGGTGGGCCGGGCGGATTTCGTCCGCGAAGGCCAGTTGGAGGCGTACGCCGAGTCGCGTCCGGCGCTGCGGGCTTATCTCTCCACCCAGCAGCAGATCGCCGCGCCGCCGGGCGTCAGCGACAAGTTCGCCTACGCCCGGGTCGAGCAGTACGACCCGGCGGTCATCGTCAGCCGCGAACTGGATGTCGGCCTGCCTCTGCTGTCGCTGGATCAGGCCCGCAGCGTGGCGGCGCAATTGGTGGACATGACCAGGACCTTCTACTGCCATCAGCTGTCCCACCGCGATCTGCACATGCAGAACCTGCTGGTGCACGAACGCAAGGAGGACGGCGCGGTGTTCCTGAAGGCGATCGACTTTGGCCGCGCCAAGTTCGGCGAGTCGTTCGAGGCGGAGCGCTTCAACGACATCGATTACCTGTTCAACCGCGAAGGCTGCTCGCTGGCGGAGACGGTGGGCCGCAACTATCTGGCCGGCAAGGATTCGGCGGTGGCCAAGAAACATTACCCCTTGCACAAGCTGCTGGAGCGTTTCAACGCCCGCGGCGCGGAGGTGACGGAGACCTTGTCCGGCATCGGCAAGATGTTGAAGGCGGATTTGCAGATGGCGGGGCCGGAGGACGAGCGGCGCATCGATCAGGCGTTTGAGCGCGCCTCGGCCTCGGTGCAGATGGTCTTGGCCGGGCTGGCGCGTCCGCAGTTGGGGGTGGGTTTGCGCCTCTGAGAACCTGTTCAAATTCTGCTGCGCTTCGTGAAAAGTCGCCCGGCGAGTACGACTTCAGAATGCTCATGTGCCGTATGGCCATGCCGCTTCTTCAGTCGCAAGGCCTTGTCTCGCGCTTGCTCGCGAGACGTGGAGCAGGCGCTGAGGATTTTCACGGTTCGCCGCGCGTCGGCGCCACGGCGCTGAAACCCGCGTGGAAAAGCCCCTTCCGGCCATGGCCGGGAGGGGCTTTCGCTTGCTTGGGCGCCGGCGGGCTCAGACCGCGGCGGGCTGGGCGGGCTTTTTCAGCGCGCGCAGCGCGACCGCGGTGACGGCGGTGCCGGCCAGCAAGGCCAGCAGATAGAGGCCCAGATGGCTGACGGCGTTGGGGATGGGCAGCACGAAGACGCCGCCGTGCGGCACTTTCAGCTCCACGCCGGCCAGCATGGAGATGGCGCCGGCCACGGCGGAACCCAGCATCAGCGCGGGGATCACCCGCAGCGGATCGCGCGCGGCGAAGGGGATGGCGCCTTCGCTGATGAAGGCCAGGCCCAACACGCCGGCGGCCTTGCCGGCCTCGCGCTCGTCGGCGCTGAAGCGGTCGGCGAACAGCTTGGTGGCCAGCGCGATGCCCAGCGGCGGCGTCATACCGGCGGCCATGGCCGCGGCCATCGGCGTATAGACTTGGCTGGCGATCAGGCCGGTGGAGAAGGCGTAGGCGGCCTTGTTGACCGGGCCGCCCATGTCGAAGGCCATCATCGCGCCGATGATGGCGCCCAGGACCAGCGCGCTGCTGCCTTGCAAGCTCTTCAGCGCCTCGGTCAGCATGCCCAGCAGGGCGGCCACCGGGCCGCCGATCACGTAGATCATCAAGAGGCCCACCAGCAGCGAGCCCAGCACCGGCAGGATGAGCACGGGCTTGAGGCCGTCCAGATTGCGGCCCAGCTGGATCTTGCGGTTCAGCCAGTCGGTGCCGTAGCCGGCGATGAAGCCGGCGATGATGCCGCCGAGAAAGCCGGAGCCCAGGCTGGCGGCCAGCATGCCGCCCACCATGCCGGGCGCGATGCCGGGGCGGTTGGCGATGGAGTAGGCGATATAGCCGGCGAGGATGGGCACCATCAGCGCGAAGGCGGATTTGGCGCCGATCTGGAACAGCGCCCAGGCCAGGGTGCCCTTGTTGGCGTCGTCGAAGGCGTAGATGCCGCCCAGCGCGAAAGCCAGCGCGATCATGATGCCGCCGGCGGTGACGAAGGGCAGCATGAAGGAAACGCCGGTCATCAGATGCTTGTACGGGCCGCTGCGCTCGCTGGCCGGTTTTTCCGGCGCGGCACCGGCGGCGTCCGGCCGGTGGGGCGCGGCCTCGGCGATGGCGCGGCGCAGCAGCGCCCGGCCGTCGTTGATGGCGGCCTTGGTGCCGCTCTGGAACAGACGCTTGCCGTGGAAGCGGCTCAGCTCCACCTGGGTGTCGGCGGCGATCAGCACCAGATCGGCCTCGGCGATCTCGCCGGCGCTGAGCGCGCTCTGCGCGCCCACCGAGCCCTGGGTTTCCACGCGGATGGCGTGGCCCAGCGCCTGGGCGGCCTGGCTCAGGCCCTCCGCCGCCATGAAGGTGTGGGCGATGCCGGTGGGGCAGGAGGTGACGGCGACGATGCGCAGCGCTTCGGTTTGCGGGGCGCTCAGGGCCGCGGCCCGGCGGACGGCTTCGGCCGGATCGGCCAGGGCCTGGTCCAGGCTCAGGCGGAGCGCGGACAGGCCGTCCAGGCGCGGATCGGCGGCGGGGCCGATCAGGAGCGCGGCCTGGGCGGCGGCGATTTCGGCCGCGTCCAGCGGCGGCGCGCCGTCCAGCTCCAGGCTGAGAGAATGCCCGAGCCCTTGGGCGGCCTGGCGCAGCGCTTCCGCGGCCAGCCGGCCCTGGGTGCTGCGTTCGCCGGAGGCGATGATGGCAAGTAGGTTCATGGCGTTGTTTCCCTTGTGTTTTTAGTTTGGAGCCGCAGGCGAAGCCCCCTGATGCCGCGTCGCTAACAGGCGCTTAGCCCAGGTTTCGCAGCCGGACTTGCGCCGCCAGCGCGCGCACTTGTTCCGGCGGCGGCAGGTGCGGGCCGACGCGCGCCAGCTTGGCGGCGGCGAAGGCCACCGCCAGCCGGGCTTCGGCCTCGCGGTCCAGTCCGTCCAGCCGCGCGGCGGCGAGGCCGGCCACCAGCGCGTCGCCGGCGCCTACGGTGCTGAGCGGTTGTTGGGCCGGCAAGGCGGCCAGCAGCGCGTGGTCGCGGCCGGCGAACAGCGCGCCGTCCGCGCCCAGCGACACCACCACTTGTTCCACGCCGCGTTGCAGCAGCCCGCGCGCGCCGTCCAGCACCGCGGCGGTGTCGGGCAGGGCGCGGCCGGCCCAGTGCTCCAGTTCGTGGCGGTTGGGCTTGACGCAATGCGGCGGCGCATCGCCGTCCAGCGCCTGGCTCAGCGCCTCGCCGCTGCTGTCCAGCAGCAGCCGCGCGCCCAGCGGCCGCAGCAGCCGGCACAGCCGCAGATAGCTGTTGGCGGGCAGGCCGGGCGGCAGGCTGCCGCACAAGGCCACGATGTCGCCGGGGCGCAGCCGGGCGGCCAGTTCGGCGCCCACTTGTTCCAGCTGCGCTTCGCCGGCGGCGATGCCGGGCAGATTGATGTCGGTGGTGTCGCCGCTGGAGAGGTCGGCCAGCTTGATGTTGACCCGGGTGTCGCCGGGCAGGCGCAGCATGTGGTCGGCGATGCGCTTGTCCAGGAACAACTGTTCGAAGGCTTCGCTGTTGTTGCGGCCCAGCAGGCCGCAGACGCTTACCGGCGCGCCCCAGTCCGCCAGGCAGCTGGCCACGTTGACGCCCTTGCCGCCGGCGTTGCTGCTGGCGCTTTGCGCCAGGTTGACCGCGCCGGGCGTCAGCCGGGCCAGGGCGATGGTCTGGTCCAGCGCCGGATTGAGGGTGAGGGTGTGGACGCGCGCGCTCATGTCAGCTCCCGCGCCAGCATGCGCACTTCGTCGGCGCTGTCGCAGGCCAGCGCTTGCTGTGCCAGCTCGCGCAGCCGGTCGTGGCCGTTGGCGCACAGCTTGGCCTTGACCGCGGCCACGTCGCGCGGGCTCATCGACAGCTCGGCCACGCCCAGGCCGGTCAGCAGCGCGGCGCCGAAGGGATCGCCGGCGATGCCGCCGCACACGCCCACCCAGCGCTGATGGCGGGAGGCGCCGGCCACGGTGTGCTGGATCAGCCGCAGCACCGCGGGGTGCAGGCTGTCGGCTTCGGCCGCCAGTTCCGGGTGCTGCCGGTCCATCGCCAGCGTGTATTGGGTGAGGTCGTTGGTGCCGATGGAGAAGAAGTCCACGTATTCGGCCAGTTGATCGGCCAGCATGGCCGCGGCCGGCACTTCCACCATGATGCCCAACGGCACCGCCGGGGCGTCCAGCTCGCGGCGTATGCCTTCGCACCATCCCTTGAGCCGGGTGATTTCCTTCAGCGAGGTGATCATCGGGAACATGATGGACAACGGCTGGCCGCCGCGGGCGGCGCGGTAGAGCGCGCGCAGCTGGGGTTCCAGCAGGTCGCGGCGGCGCAGCAGCAGACGCGAGCCGCGCATGCCGAGGAAGGGATTGTCCTCGGCCGGCAGCTTCAGATAGTCCACCTGTTTGTCGCCGCCTATGTCCAGCGCGCGCACGATCAGCGGCCGGCCGTCCAGCGCGTCCAGCATGGCGCTGTAGGTGTGGAACTGTTCGTCCTCGCTCGGCGCCTGCTCGCGTTCCAGGAACAGGAATTCGGTGCGCATCAGGCCCACGCCCTCGGCGCCGGCGTCCAGCGCGGCGGCCACCTGGTCCGGACGGTTGATGTTGGCGGCGATTTCCACGTGGTGGCCGTCCGGCGTCACCGCCGGGCGCTGCCGCTGCTCCGCCTGCTGCTGCTGGGTGCGTTGCTGGGTCTGCAGCCAGTCGCGGGCGGAGGCCAGGTCTTGCTCGCCGGGGTTCAGATAGAGCCGGCCGCCCAGGCCGTCCAGAATGGCCGGGGTGCCGTCGGCGATGTCCAGCAGCGCCGGGCCGCCGGCCACCAGCGCCGGCAGGCCCAGGGTGCGCGCCAGGATGGCGGTGTGCGAGGTGGGACCGCCCTGGGCGGTGGCCAGCGCGCGGATGCGGTCGGTGTCCAGGGTGGCGGTGTCGGACGGGGTGAGGTCGGCGGCCAGCAGGATGCAGTCGTCGCCGTCGATGTCGGCCAGGGTGGTGCTGTTCAGCGCCGGGTCCAGCTGGCGCAGCACGCGGCGGCCCACGTCGCGCAGGTCGGCGGCGCGCGCCGCCAGCAGCGGGTTGCCCAGCGCGGCCAGCCGTTCCGCCATGCGCTCCACCGCCTGGTGCCAGGCCCATTCCACGCCGTGGCCGCCCACCATCAGCTGGCAGGCCAGGGTGATCAGATCGGTATCGGACAGAAGTTCCGCCTGGGCGTGGAAAATACCGGCCTCGGCCTTGCCCAGCCGGCTGGCGGTGGCCGCGGCCAGTTCGTTCAGTTCGGCGCGGGTGGCGCTCAGCGCCGCGTGCAGGCGGTCGCCGCCTTCGCCCAGCGCCACCGGGCGGTCCGGCACTTTGAGCTGGCCGGCGTGCAGCACGCGCACCACGCCGATGGCGAGGCCGGGGCTGGCGGCGATGCCGGCGATGGACAGCGGGTGGCCGGGCGGGGTCCAGCCCTGTTGCGCGGCCAGCAGCTGCGCTTTTTGCGCGGCGAGCGCGGCGTCGGTCTGTTCCTGGGCCGAGGCGTCGCGCATCGCGGCCAGCAGGCCGGACAAAGCGGCGGCGGCGTCCGGCCCCTGGGCGGACACGGTGACGGTGTCGCCGTGGCGCAGGCCCAGTTGCAGCAGGCTGATCAGGTTCTTGGCGTCGGCGGCGTCCTGGCCGTGGCGCACTTGCAGCTGGGCGGCGTGGCGGCGCGCGGCTTCCACCCATTGCGCGGCCGGGCGCGCGTGCAGGCCGTTGGGGTAGTCGACTATCCATTGCGCGCGCTCGGCCAGATCGGCCGCGGCGTCGACGGCGGCGGGCGGCGCGTCTTCTTCCAGCAGGGCCAGCACCCGGGCCGGCTCTGCGGCGGTGAACAATTGCTCGAGCCTGGCCTCGTCCTGCAGCAGCCGGGTCAGCCGGCGCAGCAGGGTGATGTGTTCGTCGGATTGGGCGGCGATGGCGAACAGCAGCCGGGTGCGCTGGCCGGGGTTCCATTCCAGGCCGTCCGGGATCTGCACGATGGCGATGCCGGTGCGGCGGATCAGCTGACGGTCTTCCACCATGCCGTGCGGGATGGCCAGGCCGTTGCCCAGGAAGGTGTTGGCCACCGCTTCGCGCCGCAGCAGGCTGTCGATGTAGGCCGGGTCTATGCAGCCGGCGTCGGCCAGCAATTGTCCGGCCAGGCGGATGGCCGCCTCTTTGTCGGCGGGCTGACAGCCCAGCCGGATCAGTTCGGGCTGGATCAGGGAGGAGGGCGATCCGGTGTCGTGCATGGCGGTCTCTTCTGTCGGTTCAATTGGCTGCGCGGTTCCGGGAACCCGTTCACGGCCCGACGCGCAAGCGGCGCGGCTTGGGACGGGCTCGGTATAGCGGATCGGCCCGCGTCCGTCCAGCTGTCATTGCGGAGGGGCGGCGCCGTTCACGCGCTGAGTGGATTGAAAACGATTACATTTTTTCTGTCAATACAGTCGTAGTCCCGTCGCTACATCTTTGCACCGTCTCAAGCGGAAGTGTTGTAAAATTACGCTTTAAGGGTATGCTTGCGTAAACCCAGTTTCTATCTTGGTAAGAGAAAACGATTTCATATGACGGTCAGCATCAAGGATGTGGCGCTGGCGGCCGGCGTGTCGGTGGCCACCGTATCGCGGGCCCTGGCCAAGGGCCCGGTGAGCGCGGCGCTGAAGGCCAAGGTGGAGGCGGCCATCGCCGCCACCGGTTATCGGCCCAATTTGTCCGCGCGGCGCTTGCGCTCGCGGCACAGCGACACCATAGGCCTGATCGTGTCCGACATCCGCAACCCCTTCTTCACCGCGGTCAGCCGCGCGGTGGAGGATGTGGCCTACCAGGCCGGCATGCGGGTGATTCTGTGCAATACCGACGAGAACCCGGACAAGGAGGCGATGTACCTCAGGCTGATGCAGGAGGAGCGCGTCACCGGGGTGATCTTCGCCGCCACCCGCGCCACGGCGGAGACGCTGGACGCGGAGGCGCTGGGGTTTCCGGTGGTCTTGATCGACCGGGCCGCGCCCGGCGGCGCGGCCGACGCGGTGGTCTTGGACAACGCCGCCGCCGCCGGCCTGTTGGTCGGCCATCTGCGCGAGCAGGGCCATGACCGCATCGGCGGGCTGTTCGGCAATACCAGCAGCACCGGCGCGGAGCGGCACGCCGGCTTCGCCGCGGCGCTGGCGGCGGCCGGGCTGGCCGCGCCGGCGCGCTTCGTCGCGCCCACGGCCGAGGCGGCGCAGCAGGCGGTGTCCGCCTGGCTGACGGAGGCGGAGGCGCCGCGGGCGCTGGTGATCAGCAACGGCCTGCTGCTGCTGGGGGCGATGCGCGCGGTGCGCGCGCTGGGCCTGGCCTTGCCGCGCCAGCTGGCGCTGGCCGGTTTCGACAACGACAGCTGGACCGAGCTGGCCGGTCCGGGGCTGACGGTGATCGAGCAGCCGGTGGACGAGATCGGCCGCGCGGCGATGGCGATGCTGCTGGAACGGCTGGAACAGCCGCTGCGGCCCACGCGCAAGGTGGTGCTGACCGGCCGTTTGGTGGTGCGGGGCTCCAGCCTGGCCGAGGGCTAGCCGCCGCGCTTGTGGCGGCGGCGAGACAGCCTCTGGTCCGGCGCGGAAGGCGGCCGCGGTTTTGATTTTTAATGTATTAAATATTGTGCCATGATTTGCCGATGCCGTTTCAGCCATCGCCGCCCAGCCGGGCGGCCGTCAGGAGGAGGCCCGCCATGGACACGCGTTACACCGGGGACATTCATCTTTCCACACGCCAGGCGGCGGACGGCGACAAGCTGGATTTCTGGCTGAGCGAGGTGGACCGCCTCTTGGTCCGGGTGGAGTGCGACCGCCGTCCGGAAGAGCGGCTGGAGGCTTCGCTGGACTGGCAGGACTTCGGCCTGCTGCGCATGGCCACGATACGGGCCAACCAGCACGCGGTGACGCGCAGCGGACATAGCCTGAGCCGGGACGGCCGGGACTCCATCTTCGCCTGTTTGATGCTGCAGGGGCAGGGCTTCAGCCATCAGGGCGTGGAGTACGCCCGCCACGGCCCGGGCGATGTGGTGCTGTACGATACCGCCCGCCCTTACGGCCACGGCTTTCCGGCCGATATGGCGATGGCGGTGCTGGACATTCCGCGGTCCTTGTTCCAGGAGCAGGTGGGGGTGTGGAACGAGCGCGGCCTGGTGCGCATCGAGCGCGCCGCCGGCATGGACGCCTTGGCCGCCCATCGCCTGCTCAGCGGTGGCGAGGCCGCGCGGCGGCATCTGGCCAGCCAGTTGCTGGAATGGCTGCATTCCTTGTGGAGCGCGCGCCTGGGCCTGCCGGCCTCCCGTTCCACCTTGTGCAGCCTGTGGCGGGCCAAGGCTTATATCGAGCGGCATCTGGCCGAGGACGATCTGGATTGCGAGCGCATCAGCCGCGCGGTGGGCGTGTCCGCGCGTCAGCTGGCCCGCATCTTCGAACAGGAGGGCGAGTCGGTGACGCGCCACCTGTGGGGCCGCCGGCTGGAACGCTGCCGCGTGGACCTGGCCGATCCGGCCTTGCGCCATTTATCGGTGAGCGAGCTGGCTTTCCGCTGGGGCTTCAACCATATCGCCCATTTCTGTCGCAGCTATAAACGCCGTTACGGCGAAACGCCGAGTCATACCCGAGCCGAGGCCCTGGCCGCACGCGTCCTTCCCAGACAACAATACTGTCCTCATTAGACAAATTCCACGTTCTCCCCATCGTTAGAGTGGACGGGTCCGCTGCGCTTTCTGGCGCGGGGGACGCCCAACTAATAAAGAGGAGACACCATCATGCACACACGAATGGGCGGTTCGCCGCCGGGCGGCCGCGCGCGCGCCGCTGGCGAAAGAGAGGCCCGCCATGCGCCTCTCCTATGAAAACAAATTGTTGGCCATCCTGGCGCTGAGCTTCGGTTTCGTGTTTTTCGACCGGCTGGCGCTGTCCTTCCTGTTTCCCTTCATGGCGGCGGAACTGCGTTTGAGCCCCGCGCATCTGGGCATGCTGGCGTCGGCGCTGGCGCTGACCTGGTCGCTGTCCGGCCTGGGCCTGGGCGCATGGTCGGACCGGCGCGGCGCGAAGAAGCCGATGCTGGTGGCGGCGGTGCTGGCGTTTTCGCTGTTTTCCGCCGCTTCCGGCCTGGTGGCCGGTTTTCTGTCCTTGCTGCTGTTCCGCGCGCTGATGGGCGTGGCGGAAGGACCGGTGCTGCCCATTTCCCAATCCTTGCTGGCGGCGGCGTCCACGCCGGCGCGGCGCGGCTTCAATATGGGCATCGTCAACGGCTCCGCGCCGGGCTTGCTGGGCGCGGTGCTGGGGCCGCCGCTGCTGGTGGCGCTGGCCGAGGCCTACGGCTGGCGCGCGGCCTTCTATCTGTCCTGCCTGCCCGGCCTGCTGATCGCCTGGCTGGTGTGGCGGCATGTGCGCGAGCCGGCGCCCGCGCCGGCGCCGGCCGGCCGCGGCGGCGGTTTCGCTTCGTTGCTGGCCGAGCGCAACATCCTGCTGTGCGTGTTGATCGCCTGCAGCTACATCACCTGGTTCATCATCCTGATTTCCTTCACACCCACCTTTCTGATCCAGGTCAAGGGCATGAGCCCGCAGGCGATGGGGGCGGTGATGAGCAGCCTGGGCTTCGCCTGGGTGGCGTGGGGCGGGCTGGTGCCGGCGATTTCGGACCGCATCGGCCGCAAGCCGGCCATGGTGGCGTTTTCCTTGATCGCCGCCTGCTGCCCGCTGGTGTTGCTGAACGTGGACCGCATGGTCTGGCTGTTGCCGCTGGTCTTCCTCACTTACACCGGTCTGGGCTGTTTCACCCTGTTCATGGCCACGATTCCGGCGGAGACGGTGTCGCCGCGGCGCATCGCCACCGCGCTGGGCATGATCATGGGGGTGGGCGAGCTGGCGGGCGGTTTTGTCGCGCCCACGGTGGCCGGCTTCGCCGCGGACCGCTACGGCCTGTCCATCGTGATGTGGATCGCCATGGCCGGCGCGCTGCTGCCGGCCTTGCTGTCCTTGGGCCTGCGCGAAACCGCGCCGCTGCGGCTGAAGCCGGGCGGGGCCGCGCTGGAAGCCGACCGGGCGCCGACCTGAGCCGCCATTCTCATTGCGCGTCCCGCTGCGCCGGGACGCCGCACTCCCTGACGGAGATCATCATGCACAAGACTTTGATCAAGGCGCTGGCCGGGCTGTCGGCGGCGCTGGCCTGCGCGACGGCTCAGGCCACCCAGTCCGGCGCGGACACCATAGGCGCCGGCGCCGAGGGTTTTCTCGCCGGCGCGCTGCCGCCGGCCGGCTGGTACGGCGTGTTCTATTACACCCATTACCAGGCGGACCGCTTCAACGACGACGCCGGCCGTTCCGCTGCGCCGGGCTTCAAGCTGAGCGCCGACGTGCTGGTGCCGCGGCTGCTGTATATGTCGGACCGGACGCTGTGGGGCGGGCGCTTGGGCGGCTTCGTGCTGGCGCCGCTGCCCAGACTGAGTCTGGACGCCGGCGGCGCGCATGAGAGCCGCGGCGGCCTGGGCGACGCGGTGCTGGGGCCGGTGCTGGCCTGGGGCGACGCCGGGCCGCTGCACACGGCGCTGGCGGCCGACATCGTGCTGCCCACCGGCGACTACGACCGCAATCGGATGTTGAACCTGGGGGCCCATCATTATTCGCTGCGTCCGGTATTCGCCTTTTCCTATCTGCCGGCGTCCGGCTGGGAGCTGTCGTCCAAGATCAGCTACACCTTCAACGGCAAGAACCGCGATACCGATTACCAGTCCGGCCAGCTGTTCCACTTCGATTACTCGCTGAGCTACGCGGTCAGCCCGGCCTGGAGGCTGGGCTTGAACGGCTACTTCATCAAGCAGACCACGGACGATGTCCAGTACGGTCGGGCGGTGGCGGGCAACGGTTTTCGCGGCCAGGCTTTCGCCATCGGTCCGGCGCTGCGCTACCAGTTCGACAAGGCCGGTCTGGAATTGAGGTGGTTGAAGGAGTTCGATGTGCGCAACCGGCCCGAGGGCAGCGCAGTCTGGGCCAAGCTGGTGCTGCCGCTGTAGCGGGCGGACATGGGGCTTGCAAACACGGCCGGGCGCTTGCGTCCGGCTTTTTTCTTGGCGGAGCGGCGCTCCCGCGCGCGCTCGTCTTTATTTTCTTCTCTTGCTTCTTCTTTCTTCACCGCGCCGTCATCGAGATGCCGCATGATTGGAATTCTTGTGCAATCCAGTGCGCTTCCCATTCCGCGACGCAGTCCGGATGACCGCTGCCCGCCGCAGGCCTGGCGGTCCCAAATTCGTCATGGCGGGCAAGTTGATCGCTTATTGCGCATCTCCCCGCAGCTTGTCGCTGAGTTGGAAAGAAAATCCATGAGTAAGCTTGAGCCACGCCATCACAGACAGGGATGGGAAATCGCGCTGATTTTAGTCACCGCCTTATGGGGGTGGTCTTTTGTCGCTATTCACGATGCGCTGAATTATCTAAGCGACTCGGCGTTTAACGCCTACCGGTTTCTCATCGCCGCGCTGGCGATGTGGATCGTGGTGCGGGTCAAAGGGAGTCGATTCTCGCGGCAGGATGTTTTCGGAGGCATCGCCGCTGGCGTCGCGCTATATCTGGCCTTCTTTTTTCAAACCAAGGGCTTGGCTTACACCACGGCTTCCAATGCCAGTTTCATTACGGGCTTGGCCGTTGTCTTTACTCCGCTGTTTGCTTATTGGCTGTTAAAGGTGCGCCCGGAAAAACGTCAGCTATTCGGCGCAGCCACGGCGACGATTGGGCTTGCTTTGCTGACCTTGAAAAATCTGGCCATTCATTGGGGAGATATGCTGGTTGTGCTTTGTGCGGCTTCCTTCGCTTTGCACATTGTTGTTTTGTCCAAGGTCAGCAAAACAGCGCGGGTATTGAACATCGCCTTTGTCCAGGTCGCGGTCGTGGGGGGCTTGTCCTTGCTGCAGTCATTGGCTTTGAATGAGTTCTCGCTTCCCTTTCGAAGCGAGACGATGACGGCGATTCTTATCATCGCCCTATTGGGAACGGCAGTCGGTTTTTATGTGCAGACCCGGGCCCAAGTGGCCTCTTCGCCCAATCGAATCGCATTGATCATTGTGCTGGAACCGCTGTTTGGCGGTGTTTTTGCTTATTTCCTGGCCGGCGACCGCTTGTCGCCTTTGAATTTACTGGGGGCCGGGCTGATTATTCTGGGCATGCTGATCACGGAGTTTCATTTGAAGGCAAGCCGCGCCGGAGCGGATTAACCCTTCGCTGCGCGGCTTGGATGTTTCCATCCCCGCCGTCGCAGGATCTTGAAACGCAGGGGGGCGGCGCTTACTGGCCGCTGAGCATGAATTCCGCGCAGCGCTCGGCGATCATCACCACCGGCGCGTTGGTGTTGCCGGAGACGATGGCGGGCATCACCGAGGCGTCGCAGACGCGCAGGCCGGCCACGCCCTTGACGCGCAGCCTCGGGTCCACCACCGCGTCGGCGTCGGCGCCCATGCGGCAGGTGCCGGCCGGGTGGTAGACGGTCTTGGCGAACTGGCGGATGTGTTGTTCCAGCAGCGCGTCGTCGGCGTCTTCGGCCGGCGAGGGCAGCAGTTCTTCGGCGATCAGCCGGCGCATGGACGGCGCCCGCAGGACGCGGCGCGCCAGCTTGACGCCGCGCAGCAGGCCGGCGAGGTCGTCGGCCTCGCGCAGGGCACCGCTGTCGAAGCGCAGCGGCGCGGCCGGGTCGGCGGAGGCCAGCGCGACGCTGCCGCGCGACTTGGGGCGCAGCAGGCAGGGATTGATGGAAATGCCGTGGCCGGGCAAGGGCTCGCGGTCGACGTCGCCCACCAGGGTGGGCAGCACGTGGAACTGGATGTCCGGCCGGCCGCCGCCGGCGGTGTCGACGAAAGCGCCGGACTCCACCACGTTGGAGCTCAGCAAGCCGGTGCGGAACAGCTGCCATTGCAGGCCGTGGCGCAGCGCGGCCAGGCCGCGGTCCTGGCCCAGCAGGCTGATGGGCGCGCGGGCGCGGCCGTAGACCGACACTTCCAGATGGTCCTGGTAGTTGGCGCCCACTTGCGGCGCGTCGCGCAGCACGGCGACGCCGTGTTCGCGCAGCTGCGCCGCCGGGCCGATGCCGGACAGCATCAGCAGCTTGGGGCTGGACAGCGCGCCGGCGCAGAGCACGATTTCCGCCGCGGCGCGCGCGCGCTGGACGCCGCCGGCGTCGCGCCATTCCACCTGACAGGCGCGGCCGCCGTCGAACCCGATTTTTTGCACATAGCAGCCGGTGCGCAGGTCCAGCTTGGGGTCTTGGCGGACCGCGGCCAGATAGGTGGCGGCGGTGCTGCCGCGCTGTCCGTCGAAGGTGGTGGTGTGGTAGAAGCCGACGCCGGCCTGTTCGCGGCCGTTGAAGTCGTCGTTGTAGGCCAGGCCGGCTTCCTGCGCGCCCTGGACGAAGGCCAGGCTCAGCGGATGGTGGTAGCGGGCGTCGCTGACTTTCAGCGGCCCGTCCACGCCGTGGTAGGGCTCGGACAAGCGCATATGGCTTTCCGCCTTTTTGAAGGCGGGCAGCACTTGCGACCATTCCCAGCCCGCGCAGCCCAGGGCGGCCCAGTCGTCGTAGTCGGCGGCCTGGCCGCGGATATAGACCATGGCGTTGACCGAGCTGCCGCCGCCCAGGGTGCGGCCCTGCGGGACGAAGATGCGTCTGCCGGCGGCTTCCGGCTGCGGTTCGCTGCGGTAGGTGACGGTGCGTTCGCTGCCCAGCACCTTGATGAAGGCGGCCGGCATGCGGATGTAGGGGTTGTCGTCCGGCGGGCCGTCTTCCAGCAGCAGCACGCGCTTGCCGGCCTGGATCAGCCTGTGGGTCAGCACGCAGCCGGCGGAGCCGGCTCCGATCAGGATGTAGTCGTAGTCGCGCATGGCGTCTCCCTTGTGGTCGCGCCGCCCTTGGACTGTTTGAGGATGGGCGGTTGCTCCAGCATAGGGCGGCCGCGCGCGGCGGCCTTGACCCGGCGCGCCCCGGACCTTGACCGCCGCGGACGCGGCGAGGGGAGGCGGGCTCAGCCCTGGCGGATCAGCGCGCGCAGCACGCGCTTGCAGGCGGCCAGATCCTGTTCGTCCAGGCCGGACTGAATCTCCCGTTGCTGCTGGCCGGCGATGCGCCACAGCGTGGCGGCCTGCTCGCGGCCGGCCTCGCTGAGGCGGCAGCCGGCGGTGTCGCGGCTCAGCAGGCCCTTGCGGCGCAGCTCGGCCTCGGCCAGTTCTATCGCCTCCGGCGGCATCGCCGTCTCGCGTTGCAGCGCGCAGGCATCCTGTTCCGCTTGCTGTTCCAGCACCAGCAGCAGCCGCGCTTCGCCGCCGCTCAGCCCGGTGGCGAGCTGGCGCGGCCGGTAGCTGGCCTGGTAGGCCTGCAGCGCCTGGGTCAGCAGATAGAGCAGATTGTCGCCCAGCCAGCCGGGCAGCGGTTCCGCGGCGGCGGCCGGGCGCGCGCGCGGCAGCGCGGCGGCGTACACGCCCTGGTGGTAGAGCAGCGGCGCGGCGCCGCAGTCGTCGAAGGTTTCGACCAGGCCGAGCAGAATCCAGTGGTCGCCGCCGTCCAGCTTTTGATGCAGGCGGCAATGGAAGCGGGCGGCGCAGCCGTCCAGCAAGGGCGCGCCGCCAAGGCCGGTTTCCGGCGTCAGGCCGGCGAATTTGTCGGCGCCGGCGCGGGCGAAGCGGTTGGACAGCTCGATCTGGTCGGCGGCCAGCACGTGGACGACGAAGTGGCCGGCCCGTTCGAACACAGCGTTGCTGGCGGAGCGTTTGTCCAGGCTCCACAGCACCAGCGGCGGGTCCAGCGAGACGGAGTTGAAGCTGTTGGCGGTGACGCCGGCGCGTTCGCCGTCCGGCGCGGTCGCGGTGACGACGGTGACGCCGGTGGCGAAGTTGCCGAGCGCGCGGCGCAGCGCGCGCGCGTCGTGGGCAGGGGCGGGTGCGTTCATGGCGTGTCCTCGGGGCCGTCCGGCGCGGGGCCGGCGCGGCGCGGGTGGGAGGGGCTAATGTCGGTAGAGCCTGTTCGCGATTTCGCGGGCTGGAACGGGGCAGGGCGAAAACCACTGGGACAGCGGCTTTGCTCATACGGCGCATGAACGTTTCGAAGCGGCGTTCACCCTGTCGGGCCTCCGGGAAGATCGTAAACGGCTCGTCTAGACCATGGCGGGGTCCGGCTCCAGCCCCAGCAGCGAACGGCCCAGGATCTGGGCGCAGACGTCGTAGTCGGTGTAGGCGTGGGCGCCGGTCATGTGCGAGTCGCGGAACAGCCGCTGCGCCTCGTTTTCCAGCCGCCAGCAATTGCCGCCCATGGATTCGAACAAGCGGTCCACCGCCTGGATGCACATTTTCACCGCGTAAGCCTGATTGGTGCGCCAGAAAGCCAGCGTTTCCGCCGTGGGATAGCGTTTGGCCGCGCCGTGCTCGGCGTGCTCGCGCCAGCTGGCTTCCAGCAAGGCGCGCGCGGCCAGCACTTGGTGGGTGGATTCGGCCAGCCGCATATAGGCGGGCAGCGCCGCGCCCACCTGGGCGCCGGTATAGGCGCGGATGCGGTTGCGGCTGCGCTCCTTGAACACTTGCAGCATGCGCTCGGCCACGCCCAGGCTGATGGCGGCGAAGCCGCTGGCGAAGTAGGGCCGGTAGGGCGCGTAGAAGATCTTGCTGTCCGGGTACAGGCCGAAGCCGGCGGAGCGGCCTTCCATCATGTCCTTGGCCGCTTCGATCCGGTGTTCCGGCACGAAGACCTTGTCCACCAGCAGGGTCTTGGTGCCGCTGCCCTGCATGCCGGCGGCGCGCCAGTCGTCGCGGATTTGGTAATCGGCGCGCGGCACCACGCCGAAGCAGTATTGCGGCTCGCCGTCCGGGCCGGGGCGGCGGAAGCCCAGGATCGCCCATTCGGCGTGGTCGCAGCCGCTGCTCCAGCCCATTTCTCCGCTGAGCAGCACGCCGCCGTCCGCGGCCTCGGCCCGGCCCAGCGGCGCGATGCTGCTGCTGGCGGTGGCGTCCGGCGCGCCGCCCCAGACTTCCTCTTGCAGCCGGGCGGAGAACAGCGCGATCTGATGGCTGTGGGTGGCCAGCAGGCTGGCGGCCCAGGCGGTGCTGGCGCAGGCGCCGGCCAGCGCCGCCACGCAATCGGCGAATTCGGGCAGGCTGATTTCCAGGCCGCCGTAGGGCCTGGGCTGAAAGGCGCGATGAAAGCCCACGCTTTTCAAGAGGGCGATGTTTTCCGCCGGCACGGTGCGTTCGCGTTCCGCCCGCTCCGCGTTGGCGGCGATGGCGGGCAGGATGGGAAGCAGGGTTTCCAGCAAGGGGTTGGGGTGGCGCATGGAGGTCTCCTTTGTGCTTGATGGCGCTGAAGCGGCCCGCCTTTGGCGGCGGGCGTTTCAATAATGAATACATTCAGCGAATTTGCATTATGGATAGCGACACCACGCACTGGAATGCATCTTCCAAGCTGTCTTAGGTACTTTTCATGGCGCTTCAGCATGAACGGCGGCGACGACGGGCCGGCGCCAGCGTATCGGCGAGGCGGCTTGCTCGGCCTCGTGCTCCGGCCCCAGCGGAATGTCGCGGCGGTCGCGCAGCAAGAGCGCGGAGGCGAGGCCGATCAGCGTCATGCCGCTCAGATAGGCGGTCACCGCGGCGGTGGAGCCGGTCTGGGCGATCAGGGCCTTGGCGATCATCGGCGCGAAGGCGCCGCCGAGGATGGCGCCCAGCGCATAGGAAATGGAGACGCCGGAGAATCGCACCGAGGCGGGGAAGAGCTCGGCGTAGAACGCGGATTGCGCGCCGTACGTCAGGCCGGTGCCCACCGACAGCAGGCACAGCGCCAGCAGCACCGCCGGCAGGCTGGCGCTATTGATCAGCGGGAACAGCGTCAGCACGCCGGCCAGCTGCACGCCGAAGCCGATCAGGTAGACGCGGCGGCGGCCGATATGGTCCGACCAGACGCCGGCCAGCCAGGTGAAGGCCATCCAGCAGGCGGAGGCGAAGGCGACGGCGAGCAGCACCGGGGTGCGCTCCATGCGCAGCGCGCCGGCGGGGTCGGTGGTGTAGTTCTGGATGAAGCCGCCGGTGGTCATGTAACCGACGGCGCTGTTGCCGGCGAAGAGCAGCGCGGCCAGCAGCACCAGCGGTGCGTGGCGGCGGAACAGGTCCAGCACTGGGGTGCGCGATCCGGCCTTGCGCGCCTTGATCTCCTCGAAGACCGGGCTTTCCTCCACCGAGCGGCGCACCCATTGGCCGATGAACAGCAGTACGACGCTAAGCAGGAAGGGCACGCGCCAGCCCCATTCCAGGAAGGCGTCGCCGGGGGAGACCACGCCGCTCATCAGCGCGAACACGCCGGAGGCCAGCAGCAGGCCCAGCGGCACGCCTATCTGCGGGAAGGCGCCGTAGCGGCCGCGCTGGCCGCGCGGCGCGTGCTCCACCGCCATCAGCACCGCGCCGCCCCATTCGCCGCCGGCGGAAATGCCTTGCAGCACGCGCAGCAGGATCAGGGCCAGCGGCGCCAGCAGGCCGGCGGATTCATAAGTGGGCAACAGGCCGATCAGCGCGGTGGAGGCGCCCATCAGCACCAGGGTCAGCACCAGCATCGCGCGCCGGCCCAGGCGGTCGCCGTAGTGGCCGGCGAGAAAGGCGCCCAGCGGCCGAAACAGAAAGCTGACGCCGACGGAGGCGAAGGCGATCAGGGTGGCGAAGCGGTCGCCGGCCGGAGCGAAGAACAGTTTGTTGAACACCAGGCCGGCGGCGCTGGCGTAGATGAAGAAGTCGTACCATTCGATGGCGGTGCCGATCACGGTGGCGTAGGCGACTTTGCGCGCGTGGGCGCTTGCGGCGGCGGGGGTGTGGCTCATCTTGCGTTCTCCTCGGGGGTGGGGCCGGGATCGGCTCCGGGCGGCGCCTTGTTCTTGTGTGGTCGCCGCGGGTCAGTCAGTAGGCGGATGGCGTCGGCGGCCGGCCGGGCGCTTCGTCGCGAAAGGCCGCCGCCAGCGCTTCGGCGCGGCGCGCCAGCAAGGTGGTGTCGACGCCGACGGCGACGAAGCCCGCGCCCAGCGCCAACAGCCGGCGCGCTTCGGCCTCGTCGGCCATCAGGATGCCGGCGGCCTTGCCCTGGGCGTGGATGCGGCGGATGGCGTCGTCCATCGCCGCGCGCACTTCAGGGTGGTCGGGCCGGCCCGGATGGCCCATGTCGGCGGCCAGGTCGGCCGGGCCGATGAAGACGCCGTCCACGCCGTCGGTGGCGGCGATGGCGTCCAGTGCCGCCAGGGCCTGGCGGGTTTCCACTTGGACCAGCACGCAGATTTCGCTGTCGGCCCGCGTCAGATAGTCCGGCACGCGGTTCCAGCGCGAGGCGCGCGCCAGCGCGCTGCCCACGCCGCGGACGCCGCGCGGCGGATAGCGGGTGGCGGCCACCGCCCGCGCCGCCTCGTCGGCGGTTTGCACCATGGGCAACATCAGCGTTTGCGCGCCGATGTCCAGCAACTGCTTGATGCGCACCGGGTCGTTGCTGGCGGCGCGCACAATGGGGTGGCAGGGGTAGGGGGCGATGGCCTGCAGTTGCAGCAGCACGTCGTTCAGTTCATTGGGCGCGTGTTCGCCGTCTATCAACAACCAGTCGAAACCGGCGCCGGCCAGCAGTTCGGCGCTATAGGGGCTGGCCAGGCCCAGCCACAGGCCGATCTGGCTGCGGCCGTCCCGCAGCGCGGCTTTGAATGGGTTGGCGGGGAGTTGCATGGCGGTTCCTCGAGCGGGTTCAGACGAAGCGGCAGCTGATCGCGCCCAGCGGGCCGTAGTCGACATGGAAGGTGTCGCCGGCGCGCGCCGGCACCGGCCGGGTGAAGGAGCCGGCCAGAATCACCTGGCCGGCCTTGAGTTCGACGTCGAAGGGCGAGAGCTTGTTGGCCAGCCAGGCCACGCCGTTGGCCGGGTGGTTGAGCACCGCGGCGGCGACGCCGGATTCCTCGATCACGCCGTTGCGGTACATCAGCGCCGCCACCCAGCGCAGGTCCAGCTCGCGCGGGCGGATCGGGCGGCCGCCCAGCACCACGCCGGCGTTGGCGGCGTTGTCGGCGATGGTGTCGAACACCTTGCGCGGCCGCTGGCTGTCCGGGTCGATGGACTGGCTGCGCGCGTCTATGATTTCCAGCGCCGGAATCACGTATTCGGTGGCGTCATAGACGTCGAATAGCGTGGCGCCGGGGCCGGACAGCGGCCGGCCGAGGATGAAGGCCAGCTCCACTTCCACTCGTGGCACGATGAAGCGCGACACCGGGATGTCGGCGCCGTCGCGGAAGAACATATCGTCCAGCAGCGCGCCGTAGTCGGGTTCGTCTATCTGCGAGGACATCTGCATCGCGCGCGAGGTCAGGCCTATCTTGTGGCCCTTGAGCTTGCGGCCTTCTGCCAGCTTGATGTCCACCCAGCAGCGCTGGATGGCGTAGGCGTCCTCGATGGTGATTTCGGGATGGTCCAGCGAGATCTGGCGGATCTGCCGGCGTTCGCTTTCGGCGTCGTGCAGGCGGCGCGCAATGCCGCGGATCTGGTCTTGGCTCAGCATGCGGGCTCCTCAGGAGGGCTGGCGGAAACGTTGGTGCACATTGTTGTGCTTGAAGTTGAGCGTGGCGGACAACTCGGTCAGTTCGAAGCTGAGCGCCAGGTAGCGCTGGGCGAACAGCGGCTCAAAGTGACGCTGGATCAGCGCGAATACTTGTTCGGCGGTGGCGCGGCGCTCGGCCTCGCTGCGCCCGCTGCCGATCTGCAAGCGGCAGTGGACGAAGGCGTAGTCGGCCTCGCCGTCGGCCATGCGCCAGGTGTCCAGCCAGTGGGCGCGGCTGCGGATGCCGGCCAGCGGAAACAGGCCGCTGGCGGCCAGGCAGTCGTGCACCTGGCGGAATAGTTCCGGCAGGTCGGCCTGCTCGCGCAGATTGTCGGTGCATTCAGCGATGAAGTGCGGCATGGCGCTCTCCTTGCGGTTCCACCGGCAGCACCACATTGATCTGGCCAGTGCCGGAGCTGCCGAAGTAGGGAGTGATGATTTCGGCGCGGCCACGGTAGCTATCCCAGCCCAGCGCCCCCAACAGCATCGCGGTGTCGTGCATGAAGCCCTCGCCGTGACACTTCTCGGCGTACTCGGGCAGCATGTCGCAGAAGGTTTTCCAGTCGCCGTTCCGCCACATTTCCACCACTTCCTGGTCCATGCTTTCCAGGAAGGGGCTCCAGGCCTTGTGCAGGTATTGGTCGGCGGTGCCGTTCTGGGCGAAGCGGTGCGACAGCGAGCCGCTGGCGAAGAAGGCGACGCGGCCGTCGTAATCGCGCTCCACCGCTTCGCGCATCGCCGCGCCCAGCCGCGCGCTGTCGGCCAGGTTGTGCACCGTGCACAGCGCGGCCACCGACACCACTTTGAAATGCTGGTCGGTGTTCATATAGCGCATCGGCACCAGGGTGCCGTACTCCAGCGCCAGCGTGGTGGCGTCGTGGGCGCGGGTATGCACGCCGGCCGCGGTGGCCGCCTCGGCCAGCAACTTGCCCAGCGCGGGGTTGCCCGGATAGGCGTAGGGCATGTTCTTGATGAAGTGCGGCAACTCGTTGCTGGTGTACACGCCTTCGAAGGCCGGCGCGCAGTTGACGTGGTAGCCGGAGTTGACCAGCCAGTGGGTGTCGAACACCACGATGGTGTCCACGCCCAGTTCGCGGCAGCGACGGCTGATTTCCTTGTGGCCGTCTATGGCGGCCTGGCGGCAGCCTTGATGCGGGCCGGGCAGTTCCGACAGATACATGGATGGCACATGCGTGATCTTGGCCGCCAGGGCTAGGGTTCCCATTGCGTTCTCCTCGGTGCGACTGGGCCGCGGGGCCGGCGCAGTCTTGCTGCTTGGATCGGTGTCGCGCCGGGGCCGGCCGTCTGCGCGGCCTGGGCCCCGGCGGCGCCTCAGGCTTGTTCCACGCCCCAGCGCGGGATGAAATGGCCGCCCATGGAGACGCAGACGTTTTTCACCTCGGCGAAGGCTTCAAAGCTGTATTCGCCGCCCTCGCGGCCCACGCCGGAGGCCTTGACGCCGCCGAAGGGCTGGCGCAGATCGCGGACGTTCTGGCTGTTGACGAAGACCATGCCGGCCTCAATGCCGCGCGCCAGCCGGTGGGCCTTGCCGATGTCCTGGGTCCAGATGTAGGAGGCCAGGCCGTAATCGACGTCGTTGGCCAGGCGCAGCGCCTCGGCCTCGTCGCTGAAGCGCAGCAGGCAAGCCACCGGGCCGAAGATTTCCTCCTGGGCGATGCGCATGCGGTTGTCGACATCGGCGAAGACGGTGGGGCGGATGAAGTGGCCGGAGGCCAGCGACTCGGGCAGGCCGGCCGGACGTTCCAGGCCGCCGGCCACCAGCCGCGCGCCTTCTTCCAGGCCGATGCGGATATAGCCGGTGACCTTGTCGTAATGCTGGCGGGTGATCATCGAACCCACCTGGGTGGCGGGGTTCTGCGGATCGCCGACGATCAATCGCTGGGCGCGGGCGGCGAATTCCGCGACGAAGCGATCGTAGATGCCGTTTTGCACGAAGATGCGGCTGCCGGCGGTGCAGCGTTCGCCGTTGAGGGAGAAGATGGTGAACAGCGCGGCGTCCAGCGCGCGATCGAAGTCGGCGTCGTCGAACACCAGCACCGGCGATTTGCCGCCCAGCTCCATCGAGTACTTCTTCAGCCCGGCGTTCTGCATGATGCGCCGCCCGGTGGCGGTGCCGCCGGTGAAGGACACCGCGCGCACGTCCGGATGGCTGACCAGAGCCTCGCCGGCGCTGGCGCCGTAGCCCTGCACCACGTTGAACACGCCGGGCGGAATGCCGGCCTCCAGCGCCAGCCGGCCCAGTTCGTTGGCGGTCAGCGGCGACAGCTCGGACATCTTCAGCACCGCGGTATTGCCCAGCGCCAGGCAGGGCGCGGTCTTCCAGGTGGCGGTCATGAAGGGCACGTTCCACGGCGACACCAGCGCGCACACGCCCACCGGCTGGTACAGCGTGTAGTTGAGCATCTGCTCGTCCACCGGGTAGCTGTGGCCGTTCATCCGGGTGCAGACTTCGGCGAAAAAGTCGAAGTTGTGCGAGGCGCGCGGGATCAGCACATTGCGGGTCTGGTGGATGGGCAGGCCGGTGTCCAGGGTTTCCAGTTCCGCCAGCCGCGGCACATCGCGCTGGATCAATTCGCCCAGCCGGCGCATCAGCCGCGCGCGCTCCTTGGCCGGGGTGGCCGCCCACTTGGGAAAAGCCGCCTTGGCGGCGGCCACCGCCAGATTGATTTCCTCGACGCCGCCGGCCGCCACTTCGCCCAGCGCTTCGCCGGTGGCCGGGTTGTAGTTGACGAAGCTGTCTTGGCTGGCCACTTCGCGGCCGTCTATCCAGTGTTTGATCATGGGGTTTCCTTTTCCGCGTTCCGGCGCGCGAGCCAGTCCGCTTCGCTGATGATCTGGTTGAGCAGCCGTCCGACGCCTTCGACCTCTACGACGACTTCGTCGCCGGGGCGCACGTCGGACAGGCCTTGCGGGGTGCCGGTGGCGATCATGTCGCCCGCTTGCAGCGTCATGAAGGCGGACAGGTATTCGATCAGATGGGGGATGTCGAACACCATGTCGCGGGTATTGCCGCTTTGGACGCGGCGGCCGTTGACATAGGTGGCCAGCTCCAGGCTGTGCGGGTCCGCCACCTCGTCGCGGTCCACCAGCCACGGGCCTATCGGGGTCAGGCCGTCGCGGTTTTTCACCCGCAGATTGGGCCGGTAGTAGTTTTCCAGGTAGTCGCGCACCGCGTAGTCGTTGCACACGGTGTAGCCGGCGACGTAGTCCATCGCCTGGGCGCGCTTGACCTTGCGCGCGGTCTTGCCGATCACCGCCACCAGTTCGCACTCGTAATGCATATATTCAACATTGTCCGGACGCATCGAGCGTTGCCGGTGGCCGGTCAGCGTGGCCGGGGTCTTCAGGAACACCAGCGGTTCGCTGGGCGGCTTGAAATCCAGTTCGGCGGCGTGATCGGCGTAGTTGAGGCCCAGCGCGAACAGCGTGCCCTGGCAGGGCGGCAGCCATTCCGCCTCGGTTTCGTCCAGGCGGCGGCCGTCCGGCAGCAAGAGCGCGCCGTCGGCGTCGGCCTGCGCGCGCCAGGTTCGGCCCTGATAACGGATGCGGGCGTGTCTCATTGCATGTCCTCCTCGGCCGCGACGATGTTTTCCAGGCGGCCTATGCCGTCTATCTCCACTGCCACGGCGTCGCCCGGCCGCAGCCGCGCGCCGCGCGGCGGCGTGGCCACGATCAGCAGGTCGCCGGCGTAGAGGGTGAGGAACTGGCTGACGTCGGCGATCAACTGGGCGACGCCGCGCAGCCAGTCGGCGCTGTCGTTGGTTTCGGCCAGCGCGCCGTTGACGTAGGTGCGCACCTGCACCCGTTGCGGGTCGATCGCGTCGGGGCCGGCCTCCGGGCCGACGGGGCAGAAGCCGTCGCGGCATTTGGCCTGGATCGCCGGGCGGTAGAAGCTGGTTTCCGCCAGGCTGACCTCGTTGACCACCGCGTAGCTGCCGACATGGGACAGCGCGTCGGCCGCGCTGACGCGGCAGGCGTCGCGGCCGATGCGCACGCCCAGCGCGCCGCCGGCGTAGACGGCATCCGCGTCGGCGGGAAAGGGGATGGGCGCGCCGGCGACGCTGACGGTGTTGCGCGGTTTGACGAACAAGACCGGCGCTTGCGGCGGGCGCTGATAGGGCGCTTGTTCGAACTCCGCGGCCAGCGCCGCCTGCAGACGACGGTGGTTGAGCGCCGCGCCGTAGATGGCCGCCGGCCGCTCCGTCGCGGCGTCTAGGACCAGACTCATGCTTAACTCCTTGTTATTGAATGAATCGCCGTTGTTCAAATATTCATTAACATGTTAAAGTTTATAACGATGACGGCGGCCCGCTGTCAATGTTTATCCATGCTGCGTTGCGGGTAATATCGTCAAAAGCCGCGTTTGCGCGGCGGCGGCCCGGGCCGCCGATCCGGCGCGAAAGCCTGAGCGGCGGCCTTTTGGCGAGAGCGGAGGGCGAGGGCGGCCGACTATGGCGAAAATGTCACAAGGGAGGGGCGGCGATGAGCAGAATCCCGCGCGGTCTGGGCGCGCGCATACCCAATATCGACATCGGCAAGGCTTACGACAGCCCCTACGAGTCCGTCGACATCCATTGCGAATCCTTTGGCCGGCTGGCGGCCTTCTTCGGCCGCAATATGCCGGTGCATAGGCACGACCGCTTTTTGCAATTGCACTATCTCGCCAGCGGCGACATCCGTCTGCAACTGGAGGAAGACCATTACCAGGCGCGCGCCCCGCTCTTGTTCCTGACCCCGCCGACGGTGCCGCACGCCTTCATCACCGGGCCGGAGGCCGACGGCCATGTGCTGACCTTGCGCCAGGAGCTGGCGCGCGGCTGGCTGGCGGAGGCGGGGCCGGACGCCTTGAGCGCGCCGTTCTGCGTGGAGCTGGCCGAGGTGCCGGCGGAATGGGCCGATATGGCGCGGCGCCTGCCCGAGCGGCTGGCGCAGTTGCAGCGGGAGAGCGAGGCGCCGGCGCCGGGCGCGGAGCTGGCGCGGCAAGCCCTGGCCCAGCTGGTGCTGGTGGACGTGCTGCGGCTGTCCGGCCTGCCGGGACCGCGCCGCGGGCCGCGGCGCGACGAGTGGCGGCTCTACCATCGCTTCAACGGCTTGATAGAAGCGCATTACCGCGAACACTGGAGCCTGGACCGCTACGCGGCCGAGCTGGGGGTCAGCGAGGCGCGGCTCAACGATGTGTGCCGCCGGCTGGCGGACCTGCCGTCCAAGCGGCTGGCGCACGATAGGCTGTTGCAGGAGGCCAAGCGTCTGCTGATCTACTCCGCCGCCTCGGTGCACGCCATCGCCTACGATTTGGGCTTCAAGGACCCGGCCTATTTTTCCCGTTTCTTCCAGCGCATGGCCGGGCGCTCGCCCAGCGACTACCGCGCGCGCCGTCAGGCCTGAGCCCGCGTCTAGTTGGCTGGATCGTTGACCGGCTCCAGTCCGCGCGCGCCGGGAGGCGCGCCCAGATGGGCCAGGGCCCGGCCGCGGGTGTGTGATGGGGCCTCGCCGAACAGCTTGCGGTAATCGGCGGCGAAATGGCCCAGGTGGTAAAAGCCCCAGGCGCCGGCGGCGTCGCGCACGCCGTGGCCGGGCCGCGCCGGGTTCAGCAGCATCCGGCGCACCGCGTTCAGACGGATGGAGCGCAGATAATCGACCGGCGTGGTGTCCGCCACCAGTTGAAAGCTGTTTTGCAGCGTGCGGCGGCTGACGCGCAGCCGGCTGCACAACTCCAGCACCGTCACCGGCTCGTCCGGCTTGGCCAGCGCCAGCGCCTGGCTGCGCCTGACGATGTCGCAATGGGTGGCGAAGGTCAGGTTGCCGCGGCGCTCGCCCAGCGCGCCGTCCGCCAAGGCGTCTTGCAGCAGGCTGAGCAACTGGTGCTGGATCACTTTCTGGTTGCCGGCGTAGGACAGCAGCGCCGGGTCCAATAAAGCCTGTTCGAACACGCCATTCAGCAGCGCGCGCAGCGCCGCCAGCGCCGCCGGCCGGGCCGGGAACACCGGCGTTTTGCCGCGGGCCTCGCGCAGCGGGCGGCACAGCGCGGGCGTCAGTTCGGCCAGATCCTCGTAAGGCACCGACACCTGGACGGAATCCGCGCCCGGCGGCAGATGGAGGACGAAGTCCTCGCCGCCGCGCAGCGCCATCAGGGCGTCGTCGGGCACGGCGACGCCCTGCAGGCTCAGCGGCGACGGCGCGCGGATGGGCAGCGCGAAATGGATCATGCCGCCGGGCGCGCGGCCTTGCTGCACCACGCGCTGGTTGAAGCTTTCGCGAAAAATATCCAGGCGCGCGGTGCGCACCCGGCTCAAGGTGCTGCGGAAGCGGCCGCCGCTGATCTGGCTGTACAGCTGCTCCCAGCCGGGCAGGGCCTCGGCGTGCAGGTGGGCGTCGTCAAAGCAACGGGCTGCGGCAATCATCTGCTTTCTCCGGTGGGTGGGGATGGAGTCCGCCTGTTCTCGGTCCATTCTCTGGATCTCAAAATGATTAATATGTTATTTAAATCGAAATGTCCAGCGCTCTTTGCGTCGCTTAAGCATTGTTTTTACTGAATGTTTCCATCTGGCGACATGCTGCGCCGCAACGAGAAGGGCCGGGTCGCGCTTTGCCGATTTGGGATCAGCCGCGGCGGCGGCGCTGGGTATATTGGGCCATCGCCGGCCGCGCCTACGCGGCGGCAAGCTTGATCGAAAAGGAGACGAGGATGGATCAAAACCTGGTGCCGGTGCTGGATTCGGTGCGGGCCTTTCTGGAACGGGAGCACGGGCTGTGGATAGACGGCAAGCCGCGGGCGGCTTTGTCCGGCCGGCGCAAGGACGTGCGCAATCCGGCCAGCGGCGCGGTGATCGCCAGCGTGGCGGACGGCGAGGCCGCCGATGTGGACGCGGCGGTGGGCAGCGCGCGACGCGCCTTCGAATCCGGCGTCTGGTCCGGCCTGCGGCCGGCCGAGCGCGAACGCGTATTGCTGAGGCTGGCGGATGTGCTGGAAGCGCACGCCGAGGAGCTGGCGCAGCTGGAAACGCTGAACCAGGGCAAGTCCATCCATCTGGCGCGGGCCATCGAGGTGGGCGGCTCCATCGAATACGTGCGCTATATGGCGGGCTGGGCCACCAAGATCACCGGCGAAACCCTGGACGTGTCGATTCCGGCGCCGCCGGGCGCGCGCTTCACCGCCTTCACCCGACGCGAGCCGGTGGGCGTGGCCGCCGGCATCGCGCCGTGGAACTTCCCTTTGATGATCGCCTTGTGGAAAACGGTGCCGGCCTTGGCGGCCGGCTGCACGGCGGTGTTGAAGCCGGCCAGCGAGACGCCGCTGAGCGCCTTGCGCCTGGCGGAGCTGGCGCTGGAGGCCGGGGTGCCGCCGGGCGTGTTCAATGTGGTGACCGGGCGCGGCGAGGCGGCGGGCCGCGCGCTGGCCGGGCATCCGCTGATCGGCAAGGTCAGCTTCACCGGCTCCACCGAGGTGGGCAAGGCCGTCGGCCACGCCGCGCTGGACAATATGACCCGGCTGGCGCTGGAGCTGGGCGGCAAGAACCCGATGCTGGTGCTGGGCGACGCCGACATCGACCAGGCGGTGCGGGGCGCTTTGCTGGGCGGCTTTCTCAATCAGGGCCAGGTCTGCGCCGCCGCCTCGCGGCTGTACGTGCACCGCAGCAAGTTCAATCTGTTCGCCGAGGCGTTGTCCGCCGCCGTGGCCGGCATGCGGCTGGGGCCGGGCATGGATCTGGACGCCCAGGTCAACCCGCTGGTGTCGCAGCGGCGTCAGCAGGCGGTGTGCCGGCTGATTGAGCGCGGCCGCGCCGCCGGCGCCCGCGTGCTGACGGGCGGCGGCGCCGCCGACTTGCCCGGCTATTTCGTGCAGCCCACGGTGATGGCGGACCTGGCGCCGGACAATCCGGTGGCGCGCGAGGAAGTCTTCGGCCCGGTGCTGGCGCTGATGCCCTTCGACGAGGTGGACGAGGCGGTGGCGCTGGCCAACGACACGCGCTACGGCCTGGCCGCCAGCGTGTGGACCAATGATTTGTCGGCGGCGCTGGACATCGTGCCGCGTTTGCAGGCCGGCACGGTCTGGGTCAACAGCCATATACCGCTGGACCCGGGCATGCCCTTCGGCGGCTACAAGGAATCCGGCCTCGGCCGCGAGTTCGGCAAGGGTGCGGTGGAGAGTTTCACCGAGATCAAATCGGTCTGCATCGCCCATTGAGCGCGGACGCGCTTCCACTTTGATTCAGGAGAAAGACATGTCCTACGACAAGGCCCGTTTCTGGCATCCCATGCTGCATCCCAACGCAATGAAAGAGCGGACGCCCATCCGCATCGTGCGCGGCGACGGCTGCCATGTGTTCGACGACCAGGGCGTCAAGCTGGTGGACGGCGTGGCCGGGCTGTGGAACGTCAACGTCGGCCACAACCGCGCCGAAATCAAGCAGGCCATCGCCCGGCAGCTGGACGAGCTGGAGTATTTCCAGCTTTTCGACGGCATCTCCCATCCGCGGGCGGAGGAGTTGTCCGCGCTGCTGATCGACATGCTGCGGCCGGAAGACATGGCGCGGGTAGTGTTCAGCTCCGGCGGCTCGGACGCGGTGGAAACCGCGCTCAAGCTGGCGCGCCAATACTGGCGGCTCAAGGGCCAGCCGGACCGGGTCAAATTCATCTCCTTGAAGCAGGGCTATCACGGCACCCACTTTGGCGGCGGCTCGGTCAACGGCAACACGGTGTTCCGCCGCAATTACGAACCGCTGCTGCCCGGCTGCTTCCATGTGGAAACCCCGTGGCCCTACCGCAACCCCTTCACCGACGACCCTGAGGAGCTGGCCGAAATCTGCGCGCGGATGCTGGAGCGCGAAATCCTGTTCCAGAGCCCGGACACGGTGGCGGCCTTCATCGCCGAGCCGATACAGGGCGCCGGCGGCGTCATCGTGCCGCCGGCCAGCTATTGGCCGCGGGTGCGCGAGGTGTGCGACCGCCACGGCGTGCTGCTGATCGCCGACGAGGTGGTCACCGGCTTCGGCCGCTCCGGCTCCATGTTCGGCAGCCGGCTGTGGGGGGTGAAGCCGGACATGATGTGCCTGGCCAAGGGCATCTCCTCCGGCTATCTGCCGCTGGGCGCCACCGTGGTCAATCAGCGCGTGGCGGACGCCTTCGCCGCCAACGGCGATTTCGGCGGCGTCATCATGCACGGCTACACCTACGCCGGCCACCCGGTGGCCTGCGCCGCCGCCCTCGCCAATCTGCGCATCGTGCAGGAGGAAGACCTGCCGGCCCGCGCGGCGGAAACGGGCGACTACCTGCTGCGGCGGCTGCTGCCGCTGGCCGAGCGTTATCCGGCGGTGGGCGAGGTGCGCGGCAAGGGCCTGATGCTGGCCCTGGACCTGGTCAAGGACAAGGCCAGCCGGGAGCCGATAGACCCGCAAAGCGGCTACGCCGACAAGGTGGCGGAGATCGCGCGCCGGGCCGGCGCGCTGGTGCGGCCGGTGGGCAGCAAGATCATTCTGTCGCCGCCGCTGGTGTTGCAGCGCGAGCACGCCGATGTGATCGCGTCGGCCTTGGAAGCCGGGCTGGCCGAGGCCTGAACGGCCCGGCCCGAACGGGGAGCAGCCGGCCGCGCCGGCACGCCGCCAGGAAGACAGAGAGCGGCGGCCGGCGCGACGGCGGATGGAGAGGGAGGAGAACCATGTCTGTAAGCGAACGTTTGAGCCGCAGCCTGAGCCGCGGCGTGGTGGGCTTTCCGGTGGCGCTGGCCAGCTCGGTGGGCGTGGTGATGGCCAGCCCGGTGATACTGACCGCCACCAGCGGCTTCGGCATGGCCGGCGGCACTTTCGCCTTGGCGATGCTGATCGCCTATCTGATGATGCAGGCGCAGGCCACCACTTTCGCCGAAGCGGCGGCGATGCTGCCGACTTCCGGCGCGGTGTACGACTACATCAGCGCCGGCCTGGGCCGCGGCCTGGCCATCGCCGGCACCTTGTCGGCCTATCTATTGGTGCATGTGTTCGCCGGCACCGCCGAGACCATACTGTCCGGCATCATGGCGCTGGTGAATTTCGACCATCTCAACACCATGCTGGAAAAGAGCGGCAGCGCCTGGATGGTGGGCGTGGGCCTGGTCATCGTTTTCGGCGCGCTCAACGCGCTGGGCGTGACCCTGTTCGGCAAGGCCGAGGTGGCGCTGACCTTCGGCATGTGGGCGACGCTGACCGTCTTCGGCGTGGCCGGCCTGCTGCGCGCGCCGGCGGTGGATCTGGGCGGCTGGTTCGGCGCGCCGCTGCGTCTGGACGATCCGGGCCTGCTGCTCAGCCTGGTGGGCATGGCGATGTTCATGTTCGTCGGCGCGGAACTGGTGACGCCGCTGGCGCCGGAGCTGCGCGATTCCGGCCGCGCCATTCCGCGGGCTTTGAAGATGGGGCTCAGCGGCGTGGCCGTCACCATGCTGCTGTACGGTGCGGCCATGGTGAGGCAGGTGGCCAATACGCCGCTGGACCCGGCCCATGCGGACGGCCCGCGGCTGCTGGACACGCCGATGGCGCTGCCGGCCTTCGCCGAGCGGGTGATGGGGCCCTTCGGCAAGATCTGGCTGGGCATCGGCCTGCTGCTGGCCGGCGCGGCGACGATCAACACCCTGATGGCGGCGCTGCCGCGCATCCTGTACGGCATGGCCCAGGACGGCGCCTTGCCGCGCTGCTTCGCCTATCTGCATCCGCGTTTCAACACGCCGTGGTGCGGCATCGCGGCGGCGGTGCTCATCCCCTGTGTCCACGCCTGGTTGATCCAGGGCGATCTGGACCGCATCATGCCCCTGGTGCTGGCGGCGGTCTGTTCCTGGGGCGTGGCCTATCTGCTGGTGACGCTGTCCGTGGTGCGGCTGAGGCTGACGCGGCCGGATTTCCCGCGCGCCTACCGCTCGCCGTGGTTTCCGCTGCCGCAGATAGGCTCCGCGCTGGGCATCGTGCTGGCGATCTGTTTCATCACCCCGCCCGGCATGCAGGCGCGCGACATCTACGTGCCCTTCGGCTGGATGTTGGGGCTGACCCTGCTGTATGCGCTGCTGTGGACCTTGCTGGTGCAAAAGGTCAACCCGTTCCGGCCGGTGCCGCTGGAGCAGATTCTGAACGCGCAGCCTTTGGACGAGGACGAGGTCTTGCGGCGGGAGCTGGAACGTGTGGCCGCGGCTGGTTGAGGCCTGGCGCAGGCCGGGCGGCTATCGTCCGGGCGCGACGCTGGCGCGGCTGAGCCTGGACTGGCCGGAGCTGGATTGCCAGGCCGAAGAGGAGGCGGAGCGGCGTTTTCGCTTTCCGCACGGGGAGTGGAGCTTTTCGGCGCGGGAGCGGGTGGAAGCGGGCTGGCTGGCCTATATGGTGGCTTGCGAGTTCCGGCTGACGGTGCCGGGCGCGCCGGGCCGCGCGCGCATCCGCCTGCGTCACGGCGGCTTCTGGCGCCGTAGCGGCATCGTCGTCGACTTGCTGGACGGAGACGCCGCGGCGCTGGCGCCGTTGCTGGAGCGCCTGCGCTCGGACGCGGATCTGCGCACCGCCTTGTCGCCGCTGGACTTCAAGCGCTGCGAGCTGCTGGGCGGCCGGGACGGCTGGCAGGTGTGCCTGGAGCCTTACGGCGCCAGCGAGGTGGCCTGCCGTCTGCCGCCATTGCGGCGCTACATCGGCCTGCGCGGGGTGCAGGGCCTGGCGGTGCTGGCCAGTCTGGCCGCCTGCCGCCGCGCCTTGCTGGCGGCGGAGGCGGGGCGGGGCTAGGTCTGGCGGGCGGTCCGCTCTTGAACAGGTTCTAAGACGGCGCGGGCAGGCTTTCCAGCTCATCCAGCAAGGCGAGCAAGGCTTGCAGTTTGGCCTGGGAAAAATGGGCTTCGATCTGGCGGTAACAGTCGTTGGACAGCGGAATGATGCGCTGGGTCAGCGTCTTGGCGCGCTGCGTCGGCGTGACGATCAAGCGACGGTTGTCCGCTTGGGCGCGGTGGCGGTAAACCAGATCGTCCCTTTCCATGCGCGCCAGGATGCCGCTGAGGCTGGGCGGGTGGATGCCGGCGCGCTGGGCGATCTCGCCGGCTTCCATGTTTCCGCGTTCCGCCAGCAGGCGCAGGACGCGCCATTGCTGTTCCGACAGGCCGTGACGGCTCAGCACCGGACGGAAGTAGGACATCACCGCTTCGCGCGCGCGCAGCAGGCGTTGCGGCAGTTGGTATTGGTAGGGACGCTGCGTAGGGTCCATGGCGGCTCCTTGGTTTAAAGTCGCGGGAGGGTAAGGGGGGGGCGGCCTGTTTACTTTAAATGAATATATTAACATAATGCCGTCGGGTTTAGACGGCGAACGACAAGGAGGCTGAGATGTCTTTGCGCGATAAAACCATAGTGATCACCGGCGCGGGCTCCGGCATCGGCGCCGCTTGCGCGCGGCGCTTCGCCGCCGAAGGCGCGCGGCTGGCCCTGGTGGGACGGCGGGCCGGCCCCTTGCTGGCGCTGGCGGAGGAAACCGGCGGTCTGGCCTTGGCCGGCGACGCCGCCGACGCCGCGGCCTGGGAGGATTTCCTGGCGCGCATCCGCGCGCGCTGGGGCAGGGTGGACGGCTTGGCCGCCTGCGCCGGCGGCCTGGGCATGGGCGCGGCGCTGGACACCGACGACGCGGCCTGGCGCGCCGCGATGCGCGCCAATCTGGACACCGCCTTCGTCAGCGCCCGCGCCTGCCTGCCGGACCTGATCCGGCAGGGCGGCAGCATGGTGTTGCTGGCGTCCATCGCCGGTCTGGCGGCCGGGCCTGCGGCCTGCGGCTATGTGACGGCCAAGCACGCCTTGCTGGGCCTGGCCCGGTCGCTGGCGCGCGACTACGGGCCGGCGGTGCGGGTCAACGCGCTGTGTCCGGGCTGGGTGCGCACGCCGATGGCGGACGAGGAGATGCTGCCGCTGATGGCGGCTTATGGCGAGGACCTGGACGCCGCCTACCGGCGCGTCACCGCCGATGTGCCGTTGCGGCGGCCGGCGACGCCGGAGGACATCGCCGCGGTCTGCCGTTTCCTCTTGTCCGACGAGGCGGCCATGGTCAGCGGCGCCTGCCTGGCGGCGGACGGCGGCGCGACGGCGGTGGATGTGCCGACGCTGGCGTACTCCCGGCTGGAGCGGGACTGAAGCCCGGCGCGCGTCCTCAGCCGCGAACGTGGTTGACAACGCTGGCCCGCGCGCCCACCCGGAAGTTGCGGGTGGCGCCGAAGCCGCCGTCCTGATAGCCGAAGATCTTGCCGTCGGTGCGCATCCGTTCCAGATCGATCAGGATCACGCCCAGGGTGGGGATGATTTTTTCGCGCCAGACGAATAAATACAGCCGCTCCGCCACTTGCAGGCAGTGGCAGCGGTCGACGTCGGCCAGGCCGCGCTCCACGCCTTCCAGGCAGTGCCAGGCGTAGAAGCTGTCGTTCAGATAAATGTGCTCGTAGCACTCGGTGGGGCTGTAGCGGTAGCGGTTGCGCATGCCGATCAGCTCCGCGCTGGGCGGATGCGGCGGGACGCTCGCGGCGGCCTGGCCGACGGCGCCGTGGAGGAACTCGACGTCCACGCCGGTCAATTCCAGTTGGCGCTCCACCCGGTCGAAAGCGCAGATCCGCGCGGCGTCGGCGTCGGGCAGCCGGCCCAGAACCAGGGTGAAGCGGCGCTGCGCCAGGTCCAGGATCAGGCTGAGGGACTGCGCGGCCGGGCCCTGGTGACGGAAATCGATGAAATAGACGCCGGCGCGCAAGGAGCTGGCGTGGAAGCCGTCTATCTCCGCCAGCGCCGAGGCTCGCCCCGGACGGTCAAGCAAGACGCGGGCGTCGCCGCCGGACTCCAGCCGGCAGTCCGCGGCGCTGTCGTCGTCGAAGCACAGCCGCAGGCTGCGGCCGTCCAGCTCGGCGCAGCGGGGCAGGGTCAGGCTGTCGGGCGCGAAGCCGTCGGCCAGCGCGCCGACCTGGATGAATTCGGGAGTGGGATTGGACATGGGGCGGCTCCTTATCGATGGCTAAATGGCGGACTCGGCTCGTTTTGGGGCGGGCGTTCAAAACCCGAGCCGCTCGGCCTGCGCTTCCAGCAGGCGCGTTTGCAGCTCGCGCAGCGGCGCGCCGGGCTGCTGCGCGATGATCAGTTCCAGCAGCGGGTCCCGCACCTCGGTGCGGACGCCGGACAGCGCCTCCAGCGCGGCCAGGCCGCAAAAGGGCACATAGGCCTCGGAATAGCCGCCCTCGTGCAGCAGGACCAGCCGTCCGCCCGCCTCGGCGTCGGCGTAGTCGGCCAGCTGCCGCGTCATCTCGCGGAAGGTGTCGCTGTGCGCCTGCATTCTGGCCAGGGGGTCGACGGCGTTGGCGTCGTAGCCGCAGGCGACGATGATCAACTCGGGCCGGAAACGCCGCAGCGCCGGCAGCACCAGCAGCCGCATCGCGTCCAGATAGGCCCGGTGGCCGCCGCCGGGCAGCAAGGGGATGTTCAGATTGGCGTCCAGGCCCTCGCCCTCGCCGCGGTCCTCGGCCCCGCCGTAGCCGGGCGGATAACAGCCGTCCTGATGCAGGGAGAGGGTCAGCACATCGCCGCGCCGGTAAAAAATGGACTGGGTGCCGTTGCCGTGGTGCACGTCCCAATCGACGATGGCGACGCGGCTCAGGCCGTGGCGGGCGATGGCCAGCTCCGCGGCGAGGGCGGCGTTGGCCAGAAAACAGAAGCCCATCGCGCCGTCCGCCGAGCAATGATGGCCGGGCGGGCGCGACAGCGCGTAGGCCTTGTCCGCCTCGCCGGCGAGCACGGCGTTCACCGCGGCCCAGGCCAGGCCGGCGGACAGTTTGGCGATTTCATAGCTGCCGGGGCCTATCGGCGCCTGCGGTCCCAGCTCGCCGCCGCCGGCGTCGCTGAGCGCCTTGAAGCGCTGCAGATAGGCGGGCGTGTGCACGCGCAGCAGCGCGTCCTCGTCCAGGGGCGGCGCGCCGCGCACTTGCAGCCGGGCGCCGAGGCCGGACACGTCCATCAGGCTTTTCAGCCTGCGCTTGCTGTCCGGGGATTCGGCGTGGCCGCCGCCGGAAGGCGGTTGCACCCAGCCGCCCACCGGCAGGATCTGAGCGTGGGGGCCGGCGCTGTGCCACAGGCAGAGTTCGTCGAAGAAAAACGCGGTGCGGGCGGTCATTGCGGACTCCTGACGCTTGCGGGCCGCAGCGTCAGCAACAGGGCCAGCGACAAGGCGGCGAGTCCCATGGCGACGAGCAGCAGGGTTTGAGGGTTTTGGCCACGGGCGGCCATCAATTCGCCGGCCAGCGCCGGTCCCAGCGCCAGGCCGCCGCCTATCGCCAGATTGACGGTGTTCATCAGCCGGCCGCTGTGATCCAGCGCGGCCAGCGTGGCCAGAATGAAGGGCAGGATGAAGGTCCACGCGTATTTGAAGACGAGCGCCGCCGCGGCGAAGCGGCCGGCGCGCGGCGCGCCCAGCAGCAGGGCCAGCGCCAGCAGCATCAGCCCGTAGCCGGCGATCAGCAGACGGCGGCGCGCGCCGCGGCCGCCGATCGCCGCGGCGCAGACCGAACCGGCGATGCCCATCAGCGTGGCGAGGGCCAGCCAGTCTCCGCTTTGCTCCGGGCTCAGCCCCGCCTGGGCGGCGATGCTGCCGATGAAAGTCCAGGTGCCGCTCAGGCTGACGTAGAAGCACAAGGTGGCGGCCGCCCCGATCAGCGCCGGGCGCCAGGGCGTCGCTCCCGCGCCGGACGGCGCGGCGGGCCGGGCCGCCGCGGACGGAAAACAGCGGGCCAGCGGCAGGCAGAGTGCCATCAGCGCCGCCAGGCTCAGATAACAGGCGGCGACGCCGTGACGGGCGAACCAGGCCGGAAACAGCAGCAGGCCCAGGGCGCCCAGCGCCAGCTGGCCGCACACCCACAGGCCGTAGGCGCGTTCGGGATTGGCGCTGGCCGCGGCGGTGGACAGGCATAAAATCATCAGCGAGCCGCCGGCCAGCGCGCTAAGCAGCCGCAGCGGCAGCAGCTCGGCGTAAGTGGCGGCGAAACAGGAGGCGAGATTGGCGGCGATGAACAGCCAGGCGGCGCAGGCGGCGGCACGCCGCCAGTCCACGCGCGGCAGCCAGAAATAGGCCGGCAGTGTCGCCAGGCTCATCGCGCCCAGCTCCACCGCGAACAGGCGGCCGATGCGTTCCGGCCCCAGGCCGAACTGGCTGGCCAATTGGCCGGCCAGCGCCGGCGCGGTCATCAGCACCAGCGGCGCGACGGCGGCGAAGGCGATCAGGGCGATCAAGGCGCCGCCGCGGACGGGCGCGACGGTGTGGGCGGGCAGACGAACGCTCATGTTTTCCCCCGACGGGCGAGTGGTGAACCAGAGCTTACGCTCGCAAGATTCGCGTTTGGGGGCAAGCGGACGGACGGCGTTTTGCCGATTTGGGATAGCGGGGGCGCAACACGGCGGCGTCAGCGGTTGAGCTGGCGCAGCGCGTCTTGCAGGGCCTTGCGGTACTCGGGGGTGTCCCGCGTCTGGGCGATGGCTTCCCAGAATTGGCGGGTCAGCTTGGGGTGGCCGTCCGCGAAGCGGTGGGAAAAAATCAGGTAGTAAGGCTTGGCGACCAGGTCCGGCCCCACTTTTTCTATCCTGTCCCTATAGGCCGGATTGCCCGCCAGCAGGCTGTCGCCGGTCAGTGTGGGCAAGGCCAGGGCGCCGATGCGGCGCGCCAAGAGCTTGTTCAGATTCTGCTCCGGATTGCGCGAACTGTCGTCCACCTGCGCGCCCAGCGCCTGAAGCTGGGCGATGACGGAGAAGCCGGTCTGCGCGCCGACGGCGCCTTCCAGGTGGCTGAGGCTTTGCCCGTCCCATTCCAATGGCGAGCCTTTGAGCCGGTACAGGCTGTAGCTGTCCAGATGCATGCGCATCGCCGGGTCGGCGGCGTCGCCTTTCATCGGATAGACGCCGATGCGCAGCCGTTCCGGCTTGAAGCTGATCTCGAAGACGCCGTCCAACTGATTGTTCTGCACCTCGTTCAGGCAGCGCACCCAGGCCATCTCCCGGATTTCCAGCTTGATATTGCTTCTTTGGGCGGCGGACTTCAGCATCTGCAAGCTCAGGCTGGGGCCGTTCTGGCTGCGCCACGGCGGCGAGTCCATGTCTTCGGTGCACAGCCGCAGGCTGGCCGGGCGCGGCTCGGCCGCGGCGCCGAAGGCGCACAGGGACAGCAGCAGGAAGATCAGGCGGGCACGCGGCATACGGAAGCTCCGCGACGGGAGGGGATGGACTTGCTTTAGTTATTTGCGCCGCAACAAAAAAAGGCAAGCGGGAAAAGGGCGGGGACAATGCAAAAAGCCGATTCCTCGGAATCGGCTTTTGCTGCGCGCCGCGCTGGGCGGCGTCTCGCTGTGAAGCAGTTTTTGGTGGAGGTAAGCGGGATCGAACCGCTGACCTCTTGCATGCCATGCAAGCGCTCTCCCAACTGAGCTATACCCCCGCACCGGCTGCGTTTCACAGTGCTGCGCAGTATATGGCAGCGGCAGGAGCGTGTAAATAGCCTCCGCCACTTTTTTTGGATAATTTTCCGGCGGCGGCGCGGCCGCCGGCATAGGAGGGTCCGGAGCGCTCGGTTATAATCGCCCATTCGCCAGCCATACAACAGGAAGCAAGCCGATGTCGGTTGGGCATTACGAGAATTTCCCGGTGGGCTCCATCCTGCTGCCGCGCAGGATGCGCCGCGCCGTGCACGCCATCTACCATTTCGCGCGTTACGCCGACGACGTGGCGGACGAGGGCGACGACGCCCCCGAGCTGAGGCTGGCCGAACTAGACCGCCTGGGCGCGGAGCTGGAGCGCATCGGCGCCGGCCAGACGCCGGACACGGCCATGATGCGCAATCTGGCGGCGGCGATCGCCGAGCACAGCCTGGACTTGCAGCCGTTTCACGATCTGCTGGCGGCCTTCCGCCAGGACGTGGGGAAAACCCGCTACCGCGATTACGCGGAACTGGCGGATTACTGCCGCCGTTCCGCCAATCCGGTGGGCCGGCTGATGCTGGCGCTGTACGGCGAGAACGATAGGCGCTCGCTGGCGATGTCGGACGGCATCTGCACCGCCTTGCAGCTGATCAATTTCCTGCAGGATGTCGAGCTGGACTGGCGCAAGGGCCGGGTCTACTTGCCGCAGGAGGATTTGCAGCGTTTCCGGGTGAGCGAGGCGCAGATCGCCGCGCGCGACGCCGGCGGCCTGTGGCAGCCTATGATGCGCGCCCAGATCGAGCGCGCGCGCAAGATGTTGCAGGCCGGCGCGCCGCTGGGCAAAGTGTTGAAGGGCCGGATGGGGCTGGAACTGAGGCTGATCATCCTGGGCGGCGAACGGATACTGAAAAAGCTGCACGACTCCGGCGGCGACGTGTTCCGCCGCCGTCCGGTGCTGGGATGGCGCGACTGGATTTACATGCTGTGGCGCGCGGCGCGCGCCAAGTGAGCGCCGCGGCGCGACGACGATGAATATGATTGAAGGACGGCGGCCCGCCGCGGCCGCCGCTTGGACAGGAGTGGCGCGTGACGCCTGATCAGTATTGCGAAGACAAGGCCGCCGCCAGCGGCTCCAGCTTCTATTACAGCTTCCGCTTCTTGCCGGAGTCGCGCCGCCGCGCGATTACCGCGCTGTACGCCTTCTGCCGCGAGGTGGACGACGTGGTGGACGAATGCCACGACCCCGGCGTGGCCAGCGCCAAGCTGGCCTGGTGGCGCGGCGAAATCGCCAAGCTCTACCAGGGCGCGCCGGAGCACCCGGTGATGCAGGCGCTGCAGCCGCATGCGCGGGCCTTCGGCCTGCCGCAGAGCGAGCTGGAAGAAATCATAGACGGCATGGCCATGGACCTGAGCATGGTGCGCTACCAGCGTTTCCAGGACCTGCTGCTGTACTGCCACCGCGTGGCCGGCGTGGTGGGGCAACTGGCGGCGCGCATCTTCGGCTACGGCGACGAGAAGACGCTGGAGTACGCGCATGAGCTGGGCATCGCCTTCCAGCTGACCAACATCATCCGGGACGTGGGCGAGGACGCGCGCCGCGACCGCATCTATCTGCCGATGGAGGAGTTGCAGCGCTTCAATTGCCCGGCGATGGACATCCTGCACTACGAGGAAAGCCCGGCCTTCAAGGACTTGATGGAATTCCAGATCGAGCGCGCGCAGCAATACTACCGTCAGGCCTGGGAGATGCTGCCGGCGGCGGACCGCAAGTCTCAGCGCCCCGGCCTGCTGATGGCCGCGATCTACCGCGCCACGCTGGAGGAGATCAAGCTGGACGGCCCGGCCAAGGTGCTCAATCAGCGGCTGTCGCTGACGCCCATCCGCAAGTTGTGGCTGGCATGGAAAACCTGGACTTTCGGCTACCGGCCGTGAGCCGCGCATGAGCAGGCCGCGCGTCGCCGTGATCGGCGCCGGCTGGGCCGGCCTCGCCGCCGCGGTGGAGCTGGCCGGGCGGGCGGAGCTGACCGTGTTCGAGGCCGGCCGCGAGCCGGGCGGCCGCGCCCGCCGCATCGGCGTGCCCGGCAGCCGGCTGGACAACGGCCAGCACATCCTGATCGGCGCGTATCGCGAATGCCTGCGGCTGATGGCCGCGGTGGGCGTGGACGAGAGCCGGGCCTTGCTGCGCCTGCCGATGAACTGGCGGCGCCAGGGCGGCATCAGCCTGAGCTGCCCGCGGCTGCCGGCGCCCTTGCATCTGGCGGCCGGCCTGCTGACGGCGCGCGGCATAAGCTGGCGCGACAAGGCCCGGCTGGCGCTGGCCTTGCAGCGTTTGAAAGGGCAGGGCTGGCGGGTGGAGCCGGACTGCGCGGTGACGCAATGGCTGCTGGAGCAAGGGCAGTCCGAAACGCTGATCCGCGAATTCTGGCGGCCGCTGGTGTTGTCCGGCCTCAACACGCCGCCGGAGCAGGCGTCGATGCGGGTGCTGGCCGCGGTGCTGCGCGACAGCCTGGGCGCGGAGCGCGCCGCCAGCGATCTCTTGCTGCCCAAAGTGGACTTGTCCGCCCTGTTCCCGGAGCCGGCCTGGCGCTGGCTGGCGGCGCGCGGCGCGGATCTGCGCGCCGGCCGGCGCGTGCGCGGCGTGGCGGCGGATTCAACGGGGGTGAGCGTGGACGGCGAGCGCTTCGACGCCGCCGTGCTGGCGGTGGCGCCGTATCACGCTGCGGAACTGACGGCGGATCCAGCGCTGCGCCAGCTGACCGATGCTTATCGTTATTGGCCCATCTACACCGTCTACCTGCAGTTTGAAGGCGCGGTTCGTTTGCCGGCGCCGATGTGCGCCTGCAGCGGCGGCGTCGGCGACTGGCTGTTCGACCGCGGCGCGCTGATGGGCGAGACCGGCTGGGTGGCCGCGGTGATGAGCGCGCCGCAGCATCTGGACGCGCTTGCGCAAGAGGAACTGGCTGCTTTGGTGGAGGCCGACGTGCGCCGGCTTGATCCGCGCGCCGGCCGGCGGCTTGATTTCCGGGTGCTGGCGGAGCGGCGGGCCACTTTTGCCAGTTTGGTCGATATGAGGCGACCGGCGCAGCCAAGCCCGGTACAATCGCTTTATTTGGCGGGAGATTGGACGCATGCTGATTATCCTGCCACTTTGGAGGGGGCCGTCCGAAGCGGCGTCGCAGCCGCCCGCGCGGTGATTGGAAGACTGTGAGCCATCCGGCGGCCGCAGGGGCGCGCCGCCGATGGCCCTGATTACAAGATAGCGAAAAAAAATGACGACAGATATCGCCTCTAACGCATTCAAGGACCGCGTGGTGCTGATTACCGGCGCCTCCCAGGGCATGGGCCGCGAGGCCGCGCTGACGTTGGCGCGTCACGGCGCCACCGTGGTGTTGCTGGCGCGCAGCGTCAAAGGCCTGGAGAAGGTCTACGATGAAATAGCGGCCGCCGGAGGGCCGGAGCCGGCGGCGGTGCCGCTGGACCTGCTGAAGGCGGCGGAGGGCGATTTCAACAATCTGGCGATGATGATCAAGCGCGAGCTGGGCCGCCTGGACGGCATTCTGCACTGCGCCTCGCATTTTTACGCGCTGTCGCCGCTGTCCAATCAGACGGTGGAAGAATGGATGGACCAGTACCGGATCAATACCGTGGCGCCGTTCGCGCTGACCCGAGCCTGTCTGCCGCTGTTGAAGGATTCGCCGGACGCGGCGGTGCTGTTCGTCGGCGAAACCCACGGCTTGCACCCGGCGCCGTACTGGGGCGGTTTCGGCGCGTCCAAGGCCGGCCTCAACTACCTGACCCAGGTGGCGGCCAATGAATGGGACGTTTACCCGCAGTTGCGCGTCAACCAGCTGATCCCGGGGCCGGTGAATTCGCCGCAGCGCAACCGCACCCACCCGGGCGAGGACAAGTCCGAACGCGGCAATCTGTCCGAACTGATGCCGCATTTGCTGTACTGGCTGGGGCCCGCCAGCCAGGGCCGCAGCGGCGAGATCGTGGAACTGGATTTGCGCGCCCGGCGCGCTTGAGGGGAAGGGGGAGGCATGAGCATAGGGCGATGGCTATGGTTGCCGCTGTTGCTGGCGTTGACCGGCTGCAACTGGGTGGGCAACGTCACCGGCTTGACCAAGGACGCCAATAAGGCGATAGGCGCGGCCTGCCGTCAGACCGGCCGTTCGCTGGAAGAGTGCTATCTGCGCAATCCCGAAGCCGACAAGGCGGCGATTTACGCCGGCTGGCGCGAGATGAACGAGTACATGGCCAAGAACAAGCTGGACACCATGGAGCCGCCACGGGAAGCCTCCGCCTCCGCCGGCATGCCGGCGCCCACCGCCAGCGGCCACGGCGCCGCGTCCGCGCCGGCGGAAAAATCCAGCGCCAACACCTCTCCCTCCGGCCCCAGGCCGCTGAGCAACGAAGAAGCCGAACGCGCCGCGCGCACCGATCCGCAAGTGGAGGCGGTGCTGGCGGCCATCCGCAACAAGCCCGCCGGCGAAGGCGGGGAAAAATCCAAGGCCGCCTCCGGCGCGGAGCCGGAGCAGAAACGCCTGCTCAACATCATCAATGAACTCAATAAGAACAGCCCTGCGCCTGGTTCGCACGGCTGAGCCCGCCCACTTCTTTCCGTTGTCCTGATGGCAAAAATCAAAACCGTATTCAGTTGCGCCGAGTGCGGCGGTCAAACGCCCAAATGGCAGGGCCAATGCCCGCATTGCAACGCCTGGAACACGCTGACCGAGGCGGTGCAGGCCGCGCCGGCGGCCAACGCCCGTTTCCAGTCCTGGAGCGACTGCGCCACCCAGGTGCAAAAGCTGTCCGATGTGCAAACCGAGGAAGTGCCGCGCGACCCATCCGGCATCGACGAGCTGGACCGGGTGCTGGGCGGCGGCGTGGTGCGCGGCGCGGTGATCCTGATCGGCGGCGATCCCGGCATCGGCAAATCCACGCTATTGCTGCAAGCGCTGTCCGAAATCGGCGCGCGCCGCAAAGTGCTCTACGTGTCCGGCGAGGAATCGCCGCAGCAGATCGCGCTGCGCGCCACCCGTTTGGCGGTGGCCACCGAGCGCGTCAACCTGCTGGCGGAAATCCGGCTGGAAACCATCCTGGAAACGCTGAAGCGCGAGCAGCCGGAAGTGGCGGTGATCGACTCCATCCAGACCCTGTACACCGACCAAGTGACCTCGGCGCCCGGCTCGGTGTCCCAGGTGCGAGAATGCGCGGCGCAGCTGACGCGCATGGCCAAGCAGACCGGCATCACCATCCTGCTGGTGGGACACGTCACCAAGGAGGGTTCGCTGGCCGGCCCGCGCGTGCTGGAGCACATGGTGGACACCGTGCTGTATTTCGAGGGCGATTCCCACTCCAATTACCGGATGATACGCGCGATCAAGAACCGTTTCGGCGCGGTCAACGAGCTGGGCGTGTTCGTGATGACGGACCGCGGCCTCAAGGGCGTGTCCAATCCCTCGGCCATCTTCCTGTCCTCCTACCGCGACGATGTGTCCGGCTCCTGCGTGCTGGTCACCCAGGAGGGCAGCCGGCCCTTGCTGGTGGAAATCCAGGCCTTGGTGGACGACTGCCACGGCTTCCAGCCCAAGCGCCTGACCGTGGGCCTGGAGCAGAACCGCCTGGCCATGTTGCTGGCGGTGCTGCACCGTCACGGCGGCGTCGCCTGCTTCGACCAGGACGTGTTCCTCAACGCGGTGGGCGGGGTCAAGATCAACGAACCGGCGGCCGATCTGGCCATCATCCTGGCCATGGTGTCCTCCTTGCGCAACAAGCCCTTGCCGGAAAAGCTGGTGGTGTTCGGCGAAGTGGGTCTGGCCGGCGAGGTGCGCCCGGTGGCGCGCGGCCAGGAGCGCTTGAAGGAAGCGGCCAAGCTGGGCTTCACCCGCGCCATCGTGCCGCAGGCCAACAGCCCGCGCCAGCCGATAGAAGGGCTGCGGGTGATCGCGGTGGAGCGCCTGGATCAGGCGGTGGAATTCTGCCGCGAGTGAGCGGCAAGAGCCTGTTTACGATCTGCTGCGTCTCGCTTTAGCTCGCGAGATCGTAAACAGACTCTAAGAAAGCGGATAGCGAATGATAGAAGACCGAGACATAGAAGCGGAACGCCCTTATCTGTTCCGCTACGCGCTGGCGCAATTGCGCGAGAAGGACGCCGCCGACGAGGCGGTGCAGGAAACGCTGCTGGCGGCGCTGGAGTCCCGCACCTCCTTTAGCGGCAAATCCACGCTGCGCACCTGGCTGACCTCCATCCTGCGCTTCAAGCTGATCGACGCCTTGCGCCGCAAGGGCAAGGAGAAGCTGTTCGAATCGCTGGAGAACGAGGCCGACGACGGCGATTTCGACGGTCTGTTCAGCCGGGACGGCCACTGGCGCGAGCCGGTCAAGGCCTGGAGCGGGCCGGAGCAGTCCTTGATCTCGCGCCAGTTCTGGGAGGTGTTCGAGCAGTGTTCGGAAGTGATGCCGCGCCGCACCGCGATGGTGTTCGTGATGCGCGAGGTGATGGGCATGGAGATCGCGGAGATCTGTAAGAATCTGGAGATCAGCGCGACTAACTGTTCCGTATTGCTGTATCGCGCCCGCATGAGCTTGCGGGAATGTTTTTCGATTCGCTGGAGCCGGGAGGCTAGCGTATGAAGTTGAGTTGTCGTCAGGCCAGCCGTTTGATCTCGGCCTCGCAGGATCGTCCCTTGAGCCAGTGGGAACACGTGCGTCTGCGCGTGCACCTGTTCATGTGCGGCAATTGCCGCAATTTCTCGCAACAGCTGAAGCAGTTGGGGGAGGCCGCGCGCAAGGCGGGGCGCGGGGAGTAGCCATTTGAAAGCGCAAGGGGAAACCGGCCTTCTGGCCGGTTTTTTCTTGCCCGCGGGGCGGGATAAAAAGAAGCCGGCGCAAGCCGGCTTTTAACTTCAAGGGTGGTAAGAAAAAATCAGCGCTTGCGCTTGCCGCCGCCGCTCTTGGCCGCCGCGCACTGGTGCGGGCAGGCGGCGCATTGGCTGTCGTTGAGGCCGGCTCCGGTGAGCGATTGCTTGAGCGCACAGACCGAGCGGCGGCAGGCGATGAAGCGGATCTGGTTTTCCGAGGCCAGTTCGCGGAAATGGCGCATCACGTTGTGGCCCAGAAAATCGGTGAACAGAATCAAGAGGTCGGTGCCGGCCGGCAGGCGGTCCACCTTGCGCTGGTGCGAGCTGTTGCGGCCGCTGACGTGACGATGGATGTTGATGCCGAAATCGCGCAGCACATCCGGAATATTGCCGAGGGTATCGGCTCCCACAAGCATGGCATTCATTGGACATCCCTCCTGGGTGAATTTTTAGAAATGATAATCGTTATCATTTAGCCGGTCAATCACAAACTTTGAAAATGGCAATCAGGACAGGGGTGAACTGTAGCGGATCGGTCGCGCCGCGTGGGCCGATTGCCCGAGAGAGCGGCGCCGGCGGCGGGTCTTGCATGAGCGCGCTTCATGCCGGGCCGGCGCGCGGGGCGAGCGCGGCCGGCTGGCCGGCGTGGCGTAATCCGCGGCCGCGCCGCCTGCCGGAGGAGATTTAGAAAGTGACATCTGAATAATGCATGGCAGCCACCAGCTTTTTACATGTAACAAGTATTAAAAACACAGAATAAGAAGTATTTACGCTGCGCTGTTTTTAACGCAATTGCAAAAAAGCAACATGCTTACGGGATAGATGCATGCCTTTTTTTTGTAGTTTCTGCTCTAAGTATGCGATGAGGGTTTTTGTATATTGGATTTCTAATACCGGTTAGACGCTTGTTTAATAAAGGTTTTGAGCCCTTAAGAATCATTGCTTAAAACATAGTGCCTGCTCGCTATGAAGATGGCGGGGGGCCGCCGCGGAAAAGTTTATTGACGCTGATCATGATTAATTCGCACACTCGGATCGCCTTCGGTTCAGATCAAAAAATGAGCACAACGATGCTCTGAATAGAGCCATAAACCCGACGAGGTCAGTGGCCGGATGAACTTACAAGGGATTGGAGAATCATGAACTATCGCAAGAAGAGAATCGCGCTGGCGCTCGCCATGCTCGGCGCCGGAGCCATGCCTCTGGCCCATGCGGACGACGCAAGCGGCACCCTGGACCGAGTGGAGATCACCGGCTCCAACATCAAGCGCTCCATCAAGCAGGAGCAGGCGATCCCGATGACCATCATCAAGACCGACGACCTGATCAAACAGGGCATGACGTCGGTTGAACAAGTGGTCAACAGCCTGGCCGCCAACCAGTCCTCCCAGGGGGCCAACGCCGCGGTGGGCGCTTCCACCGGGGGGGCTTCCTACGCCAGCCTGCGAGGCCTGGGTCACCAGTACACCTTGATCCTGCTGGACGGCCGCCGCATCGTGAACCAGCCAATGGACGGCACCTCGGTCGACCTCAACGCCATTCCGCTGACGGTGATAGACCGCATCGAAGTGGTGCGCGACGGCGCTTCCGCCATCTACGGCACCGACGCCATCGGCGGCGTGATCAACTTCATCACCAAGAAAACCATGCAGGGCCTGTCCATCGGCGGCGAGTTTCTGTCCCCGCAGCGTTCCGGCGGCCAGGAGCGCAGCGTCAATCTGTCCTACGGCTACGGCGATCTGGGTAAGGACGGCTTCAATATCTACGGCGCTTACGAGTATCACAAGACCAACAAGATCATGGCCACCCAGCGTGATTTCGCGTCCCAGATCACCAGCAGCACCAAGCGCAGCGTCAACAGCTTTCCCCCCAACTACCTGTTGCCCAGCGGCGACCTGATTACCGGTTCGCCCAATTGCGCGCCGCCGTATTCGACGCCGGACGGCAGCGGCGCCTGTTCGCAGCTGTATTCGCTGTATCCGTCCATCCAGCCCGAGGTCGAGCAGCAGACCGGCGTGCTCAAGGGCACCACCCGCATCGGCGACCACGAGCTGTCCTTGCAATATCTGGTGACCGAAACCAAGAACACCACCTGGGTGGCGCCGACGCCGTTCTCCGGCGACGTGACTTCGCCGACCGCGCCGGGTCAGAACCCGGCGGACGGCCCGTTCCCGGTGTATGGCCGCTCGGTGCCGGCCGGCGCGCGCGTGGACAGCACCACCGCCACCACCCAGCGTTTGCAGATGAATCTGGAGGGCTTGATCGCCGGTTGGGACTACCGCGCCGGCCTCGGTCACTCGGAAAGCAAGGTCACCCACGATCTGGACGGCGGCTACCTGAGCCAGAGCAAGCTGCAGAACGCGTTGAACAGCGGCTTCGATCCAGGGACTTCCGATCCGGCCGCCTGGAAACCGTTCTCGTCCAGCGGCCGCATCGAGCAGGCCAAGTCCAAACTCGATCTGGCGGATTTCAAGGTCAGCAAGGAAGTGCTGCAACTGCCGGCCGGCATGCTGGCGGTGGCCATCGGCGCCGAAGCGCGCCGCGAAACCATCGAGCATACCTACAACCATGCGCTGTCCACCGACACCCTGAGCACCGGCCTGACCAAAACCAACGACGGCAGCGGCCAGCGCAGCGCCCAGGCCTTGTACGGCGAGCTGGACATCCCGGTGATCAAGCATCTGGACGCCAACCTGGCGGTGCGTTACGACCACTACAGCGATTCCGGCAGCTCGGTGAATCCCAAGGTGTCGCTGAAGTACCAGCCGGTGCCGCAACTGCTGCTGCGCAGCTCGGCCAGCACCGGCTTCCGCGCGCCGTCGCTGTACGACATCAATCAGCCCGCCCAGCAGCAGCTGACCGCCAAGAACTACACCGACCCGGTATTGTGCCCGGGCGGCGTGGCGCAGCCGGGCGCCGGTTCGTCCTCTTGCGTCAAGACGCAGCAAAATCTGCTGACCGGCGGCAACAAGAGCCTGCAGCCGGAAAAATCCTCGTCCATCTCCTTCGGCATGGTGCTGGAGCCGGTCAAGGACCTGACCACCAGCGTGGACTTCTGGTGGACCAATATCCAGAACTCCATCGGTTCGCTGAACGAGCAGACCATCTTCGCCAACCCGGGCAAATACGCCAATTTGTTCGTCCGGGATTCGAAGAACAATCTGCTGTACGTGACCGACCTCACCGACAACCTGGGCAACACCAGCGCCGCCGGCGTCGACCTGGGTTTCTCCTACCGTCTGCCGCGCACCTCGGTTGGCGATTTCACGGTGAATCTGGACGGCACTTACATCAGTAAGCACAGCTTCCAGTACGAGAAGGGCGGAGACTACCACAGCGATCTGGGCGCCTATGTCAACGGCAGCCCCACCTTCCGCTGGCAGCACAATCTGGCGCTGAACTGGATGCGTGGCTCGTGGAGCGGCATCTTGGCCCAGGCTTACAAGTCCGGTTACACCGATTCCGACCCCAGCCACATGGTCAAGCCTTACTCCACCTGGAACCTGTCCGGATCCTACGCCTGGAACAAGCAACTGACCGTGACCGCCGGCATCAAGAACCTGTTCGACCAACTGCCGCCGTGGAGCAATCAGGGCGAAACCACGCCCCAGGGCTATGACCCGCGCTTCACCGACGCGGTGGGCCGAGCCTACTTCGTGAAGGCCAGCTACAAGATGTAACTCCGCCATGCCGGGACGGCCTTGCGCCGCCCCGGCTGGAGGGAGGACGCAGGAACCGGCTTTCGCGCGAAGGCCGGAGTGGCAAATGGCGGCCGCGCCGGCTCCGCCCGCTCACAAGGCGGGGAGGGGCCGGTCTAGTCGCCGCAATTGTGGGTATAAACATGACGAGCATCACAGCCAGAGGAATCGGCGGTCCCCCGCCCAAGCGCCGCATCGCGGGCTTGGTCGGTGTGATCGTCTTCCATGCACTGTTGATCTACGCGCTGGTGTCGGGCCTGGCCCAGGGCGTGGTCAAAGTGATCCAGCAAAAAGTGGAAGTGGCGGTCATCAGCGAACCGCCGCCGCCTCCGCCCCCTCCGCCCCCCAAAATAGAAAAAGTGGTGCAGCCCACCGCCGCGCCCAAGCCGCAAGCCTATGTGCCGCCGGTGGTCAATCCGCCGCCGGTCACCTCCACGGCCAACGCGATCCAGTCCACCACCTCGGACCCGGCGCCGCAGCCGGCGCCCACCCCCGCCCCGGCGGTGGAGGCGCCCAAGGGCCCGGTGTCGGCCAAGGCCAACTGCACCCAGCTGCAAGCCCCGGAATACCCGAGCAAGGCGCAGCA
>NZ_JAUCGS010000005.1:0-401573 GCF_059916605.1 Chromobacterium sp. CCUG 30098
CGGTTGACCAGCACCTTGTCCATCACCACCTGGAAGAACAGCGGCGTCACCAGCGCGAACAGCTGCAACACCAGCGATACCGCCAGCACTTCCAGCAAGAGCTTGCGGTATTTGACGATGGCCGGCACGAACCAGGTGAAGTCGAACTTGGCCAAGGCCCCCGCCGCCGACGCGCGCGAGGCCATCAGCAGCAGCCGGCCGGCGTAGCGCGCCGTCAGCTCCGCCTGGCTCAGCACTTGCGGCCGGCCGTGCTTGAGGTCGTGGATCAGCACTTTGTCGCCGTCGCAGCGGGCGATGATGAAGTGTTCGCCGTCCGGCCGCAGCGCCAGCGCCGGCAAGGCGGTCAGGCTGAGGCGGTCCGGGCTTTGTTTGACGATGCGGGCTTTAAGGTCCAGGCCTTTGGCGGCCAGCAGCAGGTCGGTTTCACTGAAGGGTTCGGCCTGGCGGCCGTATTGGTGGGTGAGTTGCGCCGGGTCGGCGGCTACGCCGTGGAACTGGGCCAGCAAGACCAGGCCGAGCAAGCCCAGATCCTGCCGTGCTGAAAGCGCTTGATCGGAGTCCTCAGACGAAAGCTCGGGAAAAGATGTGGAAAGTTCCATGGCGGCAACACAAATTTACGATTTGCGAGAATTTGCCCACCAATGTCATATGCCGTCAATGTATCTAGTCAATATCCGGCAAAGTCTCTGCGACAAATACAACAATCTATTTCGCAACAATTAACAAGAAATTAATAATAATTGAGAGGAAATTCATCGATACAGACATGATTAACATCATAAAAAAAACACAAAAAGAACACAAACAGGCAATAAAAAACCGCCGGCGCAAGACCGGCGGTTTTAGTTTCGGATGACGGTTGTCACTCCAGCTGTTCGTTCAGCTTGAGCTTGCCCACCAACCAGGTGTGATCGTAGCTGACGATCTCGAACGGATTGCCGAAGGGATCGACAAAGGACAGCGAGCAGAAAAAGCGATGGTCGCGCACGGAGTCCCGGGCGATGGTCTGGCCGTCGCGATTGGTGACGCGCTCGCCGGCCAGCTGGTCTATCCACTCCAGAAAATCTTGGCCGCTCACCACAAAGGCGATGTCGCCCTGGTGATTGGCCGCCCCGCTCTTGTCTTCGCTCACCGCCAGGCGCACCGCGCCGTTGGCATTGGCCAACATCACCGCTCCGTGCGGGCCTTCGCGCATGTGCTTGTAGCGCGGGTCCGGGGCCATGGCCAGCACGCGCTGATACCATTTCAGGGCCTTGGGCACGTCAGTCACACGAATGTGGATGTGATCGATCTTGCCTAAAGTCAGCATGACTTCCTCATATTGTTTTTGATGCGATGGCCCTTGGGCGACGCGCCGTCCAGCTGGGCTGGCGACGCTGTTCGCCCCTTGCCGCCGCCGGTATTTCTTTATAACAGCAAGCTGTCTATCCGCGCATTGTACTTGATTGCCATCAGCCTTGCTCGCGCTGCAACAAAGGCTGCAAATAGCGCCCGGTATGGCTGACCGGATTGGCCGCCACTTGTTCCGGCGTGCCGGTGGCGATGATCTGGCCGCCGCCGGCGCCGCCTTCCGGCCCCAAATCTATCAGCCAGTCCGCGGTTTTGACCACGTCCAGATTATGCTCGATCACCACGACGGTGTTGCCGCTTTCGCGCAGGCGGTGCAGCACTTGCAACAGCAGGTCGATGTCATGGAAATGCAGGCCGGTGGTGGGCTCGTCCAGGATGTACAGGGTGCGGCCGGTGTCTCGCTTGGACAATTCCAGTCCCAGCTTGACGCGCTGGGCCTCGCCGCCGGACAGGGTGGTGGCGCTCTGCCCCAGCCGGATGTAGCCCAGGCCCACATCCATCAGCGTTTTCAGCTTGCGCGCCACGGTGGGCACCACGCTGAAGAAGTCCAGCGCCTGTTCCACCGTCATTTCCAGCACTTCGTGAATGCTCTTGCCCTTGTATTGCACTTCCAGGGTTTCGCGGTTGTAGCGCTTGCCGTGGCATACGTCGCAAGGCACGTAGACATCCGGCAGGAAGTGCATTTCCACCTTGATCACGCCGTCGCCCTGGCAGGCCTCGCAGCGGCCGCCCTTGACGTTGAAGGAGAAGCGCCCCGGCCCGTAGCCGCGCTCGCGCGACAGCGGCACGCCGGCGAACAGTTCGCGGATGGGGGTGAACAGCCCGGTATAGGTGGCCGGGTTGGAGCGCGGGGTGCGGCCGATCGGGCTCTGGTCTACGTTGATCACCTTGTCCAGCTGCTTCAGGCCCTGGATGTCCTGGTAGGCCGCCGGTTCTTCGCTGGCGCCGTTGAGTTCGCGCGCGGTGATCTTGTACAGGGTGTCGTTGATCAGCGTGGACTTGCCGGAGCCGGACACGCCGGTAATGCACACCAGCATGCCCAAGGGCAGGTCCAGGGTGACGTGCTTGAGGTTGTTGCCGCTGGCGCCGATCAGGCGCAGCATGCGCTCCGGATCCACCTCGCGGCGCTCGCCGCCCAGCGCGATGCGGCGGCGGCCGGACAGGTAATCGCCGGTGACGGAATGGGCGCAGGCGGCCACTTCCGCCGGGGTGCCGGCCACCAGCACTTCGCCGCCGTGCTCGCCGGCGCCCGGCCCCATGTCCACCAGGTAGTCCGCGGCGCGGATGGCGTCTTCGTCGTGCTCGACCACGATCACGCTATTGCCCAGATCGCGCAGCCGCATCAAGGTGGTCAGCAGGCGGTCGTTGTCGCGCTGATGCAGGCCGATGGACGGCTCGTCCAGCACGTACATCACCCCGGTCAGGCCGGAGCCGATCTGGCTGGCCAGGCGGATGCGCTGCGCCTCGCCGCCGGACAAGGTGTCCGCGGAACGGGACAGGTTCAGGTAGTCCAGGCCCACATTATTGAGGAAGGACACCCGCTCGCTGATTTCCTTGACGATTTTCTCCGCCACCGCCTGTTTCTGGCCGCTGAAAGCCAGTTGGGCGAAAAAGCCGGCGGTGTCCTTCAGCGGCATCTGGTTGATCTCGTACAGCGTCTTGTCGCCGACGAAGACATGGCGCGCCTCCAGGCGCAGCCGCGAGCCCTGACAGTGCGGGCAGGGCTGGTTGTTCTGGTACTTGGCCAGTTCCTCGCGCACCGCGGAGGAGTCGGTTTCGCGGTAGCGGCGCTCCAGATTGGGGATGATGCCCTCAAACGGATGCGCGCGGCTGAATTTGGTGCCCTTCTCCGACATATAGCTGAACTCGATGCTGTCGCGGCCGGAGCCGTGCAGCACCACGTTGCGCACTTTTTCCGGCAGGTCTTCAAAGGCGAGTTCGGCCACGGAAAAACCGTAATGCTCGCCCAGCGCCATCAGCATCTGGAAATAGAACTGGTTGCGCTTGTCCCAGCCCTTGATCGCGCCGGCGGCCAGGCTCAGTTCCGGATGCGCCACCACGCGGCGCGGATCGAAGAAGGTGATTTCGCCCAGGCCGTCGCACTTGGGGCAGGCGCCCATGGGGTTGTTGAAGGAGAACAGCCGCGGCTCCAGCTCCGGCAGGCTGTAGGAGCACACCGGGCAGGCGAACTTGGCGGAAAACCAGTGCTCCTTGGCGCTGTCCATTTCCACGGCGATGGCGCGGCCCTCGGCGTGGCGCAGCGCGGTTTCAAAGCTTTCCGCCAGCCGCTGTTTCATGTCCTCGCGCACTTTCAGGCGGTCTATCACCACTTCTATGGTGTGCTTCTTGTTCTTGTCCAGCTTGGGCACGGCGTCGAGTTCAAACACTTCGCCGTCCACCCGCACCCGCACGAAGCCCTGGGCGCGCAGGTCTTCGAACAAGTCCAGATTCTCCCCCTTGCGGCCGACGATGACCGGGGCCAGGATCATCACCCGGCTTTCCTCCGGCAAGGCCAGCACATGGTCCACCATCTGGCTGACGGTTTGCGAGGACAGCGGCACGCCGTGCTCCGGGCAGTGCGGCTCGCCGACGCGCGCGTACAGCAGACGCAGGTAGTCGTGGATTTCGGTGACGGTGCCCACGGTGGAACGCGGGTTGTGGCTGGTGGCCTTCTGTTCGATGGAGATCGCCGGCGACAGGCCTTCGATCAGGTCCACGTCCGGCTTTTCCATCAATTGCAGGAACTGGCGCGCATAGGCGGACAAGCTTTCCACGTAACGGCGCTGCCCTTCCGCGTACAGGGTGTCGAAGGCCAGCGAGGATTTGCCGGAGCCGGACAGGCCGGTAATCACGATCAATTGGTGGCGGGGCAAATCCAGGTTGATGTTCTTCAGATTGTGCGTGCGTGCGCCGCGAATGCGAATGCTGTCCATATTGGAGCGTAACTCACCGTCGGTCAGGGAACCTGTTAATATACCTGACTTGGCAAGTCTGACTCCACCAGTCTTTAACGCGCGGCGTCATCCGGAACGGCGCCGGACCGTTACTAGAACCATGGGGCGCGGCCCGCAGGCCGCAGCCCGCCAGCAACACAAACGACGCACACAAGAATGAACGCAACAGAACTCCGGGCCAGCCTTGGCCTCGCCGGCATCTACGCCCTGCGCATGCTGGGCATGTTCCTGATCCTGCCGGTATTCGCCCTGTACGCCCAAACCCTGGAAGGCGCGGACAATCACACGCTGATCGGCATCGCGCTGGGCAGTTACGGCCTGACCCAGGCCCTGCTGCAACTGCCGCTGGGCATGCTCTCCGACAAGATAGGCCGCAAGAAGGTGATTTACGGCGGCTTGCTGCTGTTCGCGCTGGGCAGCTTCGTCGCCGCCGGCGCCCACGACATCGCCACCCTGACCGTGGGCCGGGTCATCCAGGGCGCAGGCGCCATTTCCGCCGCCATCACCGCGCTGCTGGCGGACCTGACCCGCGAGGAAAACCGCACCAAGGCGATGGCGATGATAGGCATGTCCATCGGCACCACCTTCGCCGCCAGCCTGGTGCTGGGGCCGCTCTTGGCCAAATACATCGGGGTCAACGGCATTTTCGCGCTCACCGGCGTGCTGTCGCTGGCGGCGCTGATCGGCGTCTGGCTGATCATCCCGGACCCGGTCAGCTCCCGCTTCCACTCCGACACCGAGGCCAACGCCAAACGGCTGCCGGCGGTGCTGAAAGACCCGCAGCTGCTGCAGCTCAATTACGGCATCTTCGCCTTGCACGCGGCGCAGATGGCGATGTTCGTCACCATCCCCTTTGCGCTGATCAAGACCGCGCATCTGGACAAGACCCAACACTGGCAGGTGTATCTGCCGGTGACGGTGATCGGTTTCCTGCTGATGGTGCCGGCCATCATCTACGGCGAGAAAAAGGCCAGGCTCAAGCAGGTCTTCGTCGGCGCCATCGCGCTGATGGCCGCCGCCCAACTGGGCATGGCGATGGCGCTGGACAGCTTCTGGCAGATCGTGGCCTGGCTGGGCCTGTATTTCATCGCCTTCAATATTCTTGAAGCCACGCTGCCGTCCTTGATTTCCAAGATCGCCCCGGCGGATGCCAAGGGAACCGCGATTGGCGTGTATAATACCGCCCAATCCCTTGGCCTGTTCCTGGGCGCGGCCGTCGGCGGCTGGCTGTACACCCGCTACGGTCCGGCCGGCGTGTTCGGCTTCACCAGCCTGCTGATGCTCACCTGGCTGCTGTGGTCGCTGGCCATGCGGCCGCCCAAGCCGGTGCGCTCGGTGATGTATCACATCGGCGAGGACTGGCGTGGCGACGCCGGCGACCTGTCCCGCCAATTGGCCGGCGTGACCGGCGTGCATGAAGCCGTGGTCGTGTTGGAAGACCGCGTGGCCTACCTGAAGGTATCGCAGCGGCAGTGGGACGAGGCGACGGTGCAGCGCCTGATCGGAGCCACGTTCTGAGCTGCGGCGACAGGCCAAATATTTAGATTTTTATTCGGAGACATCTGATGAACAGCATCACCTTTGACGGCCGTCTGGCCGCCGACGCCGAACTGCGCTACACCCCCAGCGGTGAGCCGGTACTGTCGTTCCGCGTAGCCAGCGACATCGGCTTTGGCGAGCGCAAGAGCACCAACTGGTTCAGCTGCCAGGTATGGGGCAAGCGCGGTGAATCGCTGAAGAACTACCTGGCAAAAGGCCAGCAAGTAACTGTTTACGGCCAACTGACCCTGCGCGAATGGCAGGACAAAGAAGGCAATAAACGCCTGTCCCCGGACGTGCGCGTCAATGAACTGAGCCTGCAGGGCGGCCGCAATGAAATGGGCGGTTCCGGCGGCGGCATGAGCGGCGGCGGCATGGACGATGGTTACGGCTACAACGCCCCGGCCCCGCGCCAGGAAGCCCCGCCCGCGCCGCGCCGCCAGGAGCAGCGCCCGGCGCCCAAGCAACTGGACGACATGGACGACGACATTCCGTTCTAAACACCGGATCGTCACTGTCAAACAAGACCGAAATACAGGGCGCCGTCAGCGGATGGCGCCGGATTTCGGTCTTTTTCTTTGCTGTTTCGCCCTAACTCCCGCCCGCCCCGCTTATCCGGGCCGGAGGCAAGCCGGACTTGAACACCACGCTGGTAAGCGCGTCAGCGTCCTCCTCTGTTCGCCAATCGGCATGCATCGCCCTCCCGCCGCCCCTGTCCGCCGCCAAGCCAGGGCGCAGCTTGCTGCGCCGCATCGTACTATCTCGGAACATTAAGCGCCTGCCGTGTCTAGCTTTGGCTGTACTTGAGCCGATATCGACGCTCTCAAAATGTGCGTTTGCACAAATGAGACAAATCCACTTCGCCGACATATGTCGAGTGAATTTTACTGTGTCAATTTCATGCTGTATTGATATAATTTCCACGTATTATCAAACCGACATATTCGGCCTGTCTTATACGACATGTGCAGGGCACCCATGAAAAACGCCGCATCGCGCACCGTACTCCGTCAGCCACGCCAATCCACGGCGTCGCCAACCGACCCGCCCCTCTCCGGGCCTATCCGCCGCCCGTAAAACCCATCCCGTACTAAAGCCGCAACGATAGCGGCGACGCGTCCTTCTTTTTTGTCGCGCCTTCATTCGCCCTTAACTTTATTTTAAATAAACATCAACAACTGTAAAAACCATATTGGAAACATTATGCTAGACGATAAATCGATCTGCCCGCTGAGCGCCGCCCAGCAGGAAGTCTGCCTGGCCATCGGCCAGGAAGGCCGTAATCTCCATTATCACCTGTGCGATGTGATCGAATTCACCGGCGACTTGCAGGCCCCGCTGCTGGAACAGGCCATCAAGACCGTGTGCAGACAAGTGGAAACCCTGCGCGCCGCCTTCGAGACGGACGCGGTCACCGGCCAATACCGGCAACACCTGCGTCCCGAATTGCACGACGCCTATTTCTCCTGGCGCGACCTATCGGATGAAGCGGACCCCGAGCAGGCCTACGCCGCCATGCTGAACGGCTTGCTGGCCGACGATATGGACCTGGCCCAACAACCGCTGATCCGGTATCTGATCGTCAAACTGAGCGACCGTCGCCACCGCATGATAGAGCTGGGCTCCCATCTGGTGGTGGACGGTTTCGGCCACGCCATCCTGTTCAAGCACATCACCGATTGCTATGTCCGGCTGGCGCGCGGCGAAGCCATCGAAGCGCTGCCGGCGCAGCCGCTGAGCCAGGTGTTCGAGGCGGAACAGGCCTATCGCCAGAGCGAGTCCTATCTCAAGGACCAGTCTTACTGGCGCCAATACTGCCTGGACCTGCCCGACGCCACCCAACTGGTCCCCGGCGACGCGCCCCTGCGCAAGCTGAACCGCCTGCGCAAGGCCTTCTCCGGCGCGGCGGTGGACGGGCTGCGGGAAACCGCCGGCCAACACCGCCTGCGTCTGTCCAGCCTGCTGCTGGCGGCCTGCGCCACCTATCTGCACCGCATGACCGGCCAGAGCGAACTGGCGGTGGGCATGCCGGTGGCGGCCCGTCAGCTGAAAGCCCTGCGCGAGATTCCGGCCATGGTGGCCAACATCCTGCCGCTGCGCATCTCCTTCGCGCCGGAGGCCACGGTGCTGTCGGTTGCGGCGGACATCCAGCGCCAGCTGCGCCGCCATCTGCTGCATCAGGGCTACCGCTCGGAGGCCATGATCCGCGACCTGTACGCGGAACGCGGTCACAAGCCACTGTTCAACACCCTGCTCAATATCGTGGCTTATGACCAGGAAGTGAGCTTCGACGGCTGCGAAGCCACGGTGCAGAATGTCGCCAACGGTCCGGCCGATCATCTCGGCATCGACATTTTCGACCGCAACGCCGACGGGCGGCTGGAGATAGGCTTCAACGCCAACGCCGATCTCTACCCGCTAGAGGCGCTGGAACTGCACTATCAGCGGATGATCCTGCTGCTCGAGCATTTCGTCGCCAACCCGGAAACCCTCGCCGCGGATTACCAACTGCTGCTGCCGGGCGAACGAGAACGCCGCTATCCGCTGCCGGCGCGCGCCGACGCGCAACCGGTCTTCGCCGACGCCTTCGCCGCCTCTGCGCTAAGCCACGCCCATCGGCCGGCGCTGCGCCAGGGAGAGCGCGAACTCAGCTACGCCGAGCTGGACGAGCGCGCCAACCGCCTGGCCAGCCTGCTGCTGACGCGCGGCGTGCGCCCCGGGGACGATGTCGCCGTCATCGTGTCGCGCAGCATAGAGTGGGCGGTCGCGGCCGTTGCGCTGTTCAAGCTGGGCGCAGGCTATGTGCCGGTGGACCCCGACCTGCCGGAAGCCCGCATCGAATACATTCTGGCCGACGCCTCGCCGGCCGCGGTCATCGTCGCCGGCGGCGGCGCCGTCAAGGCAGGGATCGCGCCGGAAAAACAGCTGCTCCTGGACGCCGCGGCGTTGGACGCGCTGCCGCCGGCCACCCTACCGCTTCCCCGCGTAGACCCCGCCGCGCCCGGCTATTTGATCTACACCTCCGGCTCCACCGGCAAGCCCAAGGGCGTGGAAGTAAGCCACCGCAACCTGGTGCCCATCGCCGACACCGCCATCCGGGCGGCGGGGCTGCAAGCCGGCCAGCGCGTGCTGCAATTCATCGCCGCCGGCTTCGACATGTCGGTGCTGGAAATCATGATGACGCTGCTGGCCGGCGCCACCCTGGTCATCTGCGACAAAGTCGCCAGCGCGCCCGGCAAACCGCTGGCCGCGCTGGTCAAACGGGAAAACATCAAGCTCGTGGTCATGACGCCCAGCCTGCTGGCCTACCACCAGACCGAGGACTTCCCGCAAGACACCGTCCTGATGCTGGGCGGCGAGCCTTGCACGCCGGCGCTGCTGGCGCGCTTCTCCCACTGCCGCCTGCTCAATGTCTACGGACCGACCGAAACCTCCTTCGCCACCTCGATCAACGCCGACTACGGCGACGGCGACCTGTCCATCGGACCCGCCACCGCCAATACCCGGCTCTATGTGGTGGACCCGCGGCAGCGGCTGCTGCCGCCCGGCGCCTGGGGCGATCTGTTCATCGGCGGCCCCGGCGTGGCCCGCGGTTACCGCAACAGCCCGGAGCTGACGGCCAAAGGCTTCGTTCCCGATCTGCTGGACCCCGCCGACACCATGTATCGGGCCGGCGACCGCGTGTTCTTCGACCACACCGGCCGCATCCACTATCAGGGCCGCCAGGACAATCAGATCAAGCTGCGCGGGCTGCGCATCGAGCTGGACGAAATCAAGAACGCCCTGCTGGGCTGCGGCGGCGTAGAGGACGCCGTCGCCTTGCTGCGGGACCTGCCCCACGGCCCGGCCATCGTCGGCTATGTGGCCAACCAACAGCTGGACCTGGACAGCGAAGGCCTGAAACAGGCGCTGAGCCGGCAATTGCCGCATCATATGATCCCCAGCGTCATCATGGTGGTGCCCGTCTTCCCGCTGACGCCCAACGGCAAGCTGGCCACCGGCGAGCTGCCGACGCCGACGCTGCTGGACGACGGCGAACAGGCTCCGCCGCGCACGCCTGAAGAGGAAATCATGTGCCGCTTGTTCGCAACGGCGCTGGAATGCGGCGAGGTCTACGCCAATCAGAATTTCTTCGCGCTGGGCGGCCATTCGCTGCTGGGGCTGCAACTGATCAACCGCGTCAGGGAAACCTTCGGCGTCTCGCTGGGCATCGCCGACTTCCTGGCCGCCCCCACGCCGCGCCAGCTGGCCCTGCGCCTGCAACGGCCCGCCGCTTTCAGCGATCCTTTCGACGCCATGTTGCCGCTGCGCGTCCAGGGCGGCCGCCCGCCGCTGTTCTGCATTCACCCGGGCGGCGGCATCGCCTGGCCCTATGCCGGCCTGCTGCCCTTCCTGCCCGAGGACCAGCCGCTGTACGCCATCCAGTCGCCGATACTGCGCGACCCGGAACGCGTCGTCGAATCGCTGGACGAACTGGCGGAGGAGTACCGGCAACGCATCCAGGCGGTGCAGCCGCAGGGGCCGTATCAGCTGGCGGGCTGGTCGGTGGGCGGCAATCTGGCGCTGCGCCTGGCCGCCATGCTGCAGGCCGACGGCCACGAAGTCAGCTTCCTGTGCATGTTCGACAGCTATCCGCTGCAGGGCGGGCCAGCCTCGCTGAAACTGGACGACGCCACCATCATCACCCGCATGACCCGGGCCATCGTCGGCGCGCCACGCGCCGGCATCAAGGGGCTGAAGAGCGCAATGGAAGAAGCGCTGGGCGGCAGCCAGGTCGGCGAGGAGTTTCTGACCCGGCTGGTGAACGACTCCAAGCTGATGCTGGAACTGCTCGCCCGCTGCCGCTACCAGCGTTACGACGGCGACCTGATCTTCATCCGCGCCACCACCGACATCCTGCGCCCCGAAGACCAGCAGCCGTCGCTCTGGCAGCCCTACGTCACCGGCAAGCTGATTGAGTACGAGGTGAACGCGCCGCATGAATGCCTGCTGCAACGCCAGTACCTGGAACAATTCGGCGCGCAATTCGCCGCCGAGCTGCAGCGACGGACGCCGCTCAGCCCCAGCCCGCAGCGGCAGGCGCAGCCGGCCTAAGCTCCATCGCCCCGCCCAGCCCGCGGCACGCCGCGGGCTTTTTCATTCCGGCGCAATCCCAAGCCGCTGTTCCAAAACCTCGCAAGCCAGCGCGAGACAAGGCCCTGCCGCTGAAAAAGCGGCAGGGCCGTACGGTGAAAAGCATTCCCGCCGCCTCGTCTCCGACAAGGCGCTACAGGCTTTGGAGCGCGTCTAGCCGCCGGCGCGCTTCACCGTCCAGCCGCGCTGCTTGAGCAAGCCCTGCACCTGCTCGCAATGATCGCCCTGGATCTCGATGACGCCATCCTTGACCGTGCCGCCGCTGCCGCAGGCGTTTTTCAGCTGTTTGCCCAGCTGCGCCAGTTCCTGCGCGTTCAACGGCGCGCCCTGAATCACGGTGACCGCCTTGCCGTTGCGGCCCTTGGTTTCCCTGCGCACCCGCACCACGCCGTCGCCGGCCGGCGCCTCCTGCTTGCCGCATTGGCATTGGGCGACGGCAAAGCCGCACTGCGGACACATGCGGCCGTGTTCGGTGGAATACACCAAGCCGCCGGAAACATTGCGCGATTTCATGAGTTCAAACCCCGAGCCATTGATGAAACGGCCTGCATCGTCGCGGTTTTGCCCGGCTTTGGCAAGCCCGCCCCCCCAGCCCTCTCATCACGGCGCTAGCAAATACGTAAGTCCTTTGGCATATTTAAAATCCACCCTTGCCCCAGCCTGACCATGGACAAGCTTTATCGCGACCCGGCGCCGGAACGCGCCGAACTGGATGCCCAGCCCGGCGTCACCGTGCTGGAATTCGGCGCGCCCTGGTGCGGCCACTGCCAGGCGGCTCAGCCTCTGATTCGACAAGCCTTGGCGGCCTATCCCGACGTCCGTCATTTGCAAATCGAAGACGGGCCGGGCCGCCGCCTGGGACGCAGCTACCGCGTCAAGCTGTGGCCTACGCTGATTTTCCTGCGCCACGGCCAGGAAACCGCTCGCCTGACCCGGCCGGCAACGGTGGAGGCCGTCAACAATGCGCTGCGGCAATGCCTGCAAGCCTGAAACACGGCCGCCCCTCCCCCCCCCACCAGGAGTCTCCCTGATGAAAACCCTGCTGCCCTACATCAACTTCCACGGCCAGTGCGAACAGGCGCTGGCCTTCTACCGCCAATGCTTCAACGGCGAAATCGTGGCGCTGATGCGCTTCGGCGACGCGGACTTCCCCAGCCCGGACGAGGCCAAGAACAAGATTCTGCACGCCGAGTTCAAAGCCGAAGGCGTTCATTTCATGGCCTCCGATGGCATGCCGGGCCGCACGCCCGCCATCGGTGAAAACATCACGCTGAATTTCATGCTGGACAGCGAGACGGAGCAGACCGCGATCTTTGAAGCCCTGGCCCAGGGCGGCCAGATCAACGAGCCGCTGCACGACGCCTTCTGGGGCGCCCGCTTCGGCATGCTGGTGGACCGCTTCGGCATACGCTGGATGAGCAACTGTCAGAAACAAGGCTAGAGCCGGCCTCGGCGTCGCTGGCGGCGCCGTTTTCTCGCCGATTTATCTATACAAACATAGCTATGTTAAAATAGAAAAATGCCTAACTCATCGATCCCGGCGGAGGCCGTGTCCCGGCTGCGCCTGCAACTGATGGCCTTGACGCGCCGTTTGCGCCAGGAGGCCCAGGACGACGAACTGCCGTTTGCCCAGCTTTCGCTGCTGGCCAGCATCGAACGCGCGGACGGCGCCGCAACGCCGTCTGCGCTGGCCCGCGCGGAAAAACTGCGCAGTTCCAACCTGGCCAGCCTGCTGCGCGAACTCGACGCCGGCGGTCTGATTCTGCGCGCCGGCGACCCCAATGACGGCCGCAAAGTCCGGATTCGCCTGAGCGGCGCCGGTCGCCAGGTCCTTGACGCTCACCGCCTGCGCAAAGACGACTGGCTGCGCGCCGCGCTGGCCGGACTGCCGCCGCAGCACCTGGAACTGCTGCTCGCCGCCGGCGAGCTGCTGGCGGAACTGGCCGCAACAGAAACGCCGGCCGTTCGCCGGTCTTGATCAATACGCCATAAGGAACTCAGCGATGAACACCGCTTTTATCGGACTGGACTATATCCGCGACATCATGATGGACGGCGGCAAGGTCGCCCGCTGCGCCGAGCACGCGCGTCAACGCGGCGTCATCGCCGCCGCCAACCAGGCCATCGCCGAGGCGCGCCGCCGCCGCTGGCTGGTGGCGCAGGTGAAAGTGGGCTTCGCGCCCTCCTATGTGGAACAACCCAAGGCTTCGCCGCTGTTCGGCCGCGCTCACGAATTCGGCGCGCTGGATCTGTCCGGCCCCGGCACCGCCTTCCACCCGGAGCTGGACGTAAGGCCAGAAGATGCCATCGTGATCAAGCCGCGCGTCAGCGCCTTCTACGCCACCTCGCTGGAAGCGGTGCTGCGCGCCCATCGCATCGAACGCCTGATCCTGTCCGGCGTCAGCAGCACTTGGGCGGTGCAGGCCGCCGCGCGCGACGCTCACGACCGCGATTACCAGGTGCTGGTGCTGGAGGACGGCTGCGCCGCCGCCAGCGAGGAAGAGCATCAGATCTCGATGCGCCAGCTGGCGACGATAGCCCGCATCATCAGCCTGGACGAGCTGGCCGCGCTGTAAGAACCTGTTTACGACCTGCTGCGCTTCGTGAGATGCGGCACGATGAGTACGCCTTGCCCCGCCTTAGCTCGCTAGAGCGTAAACACGTTCTAAGCTATGCGGCTCGATGGCTCAATACAGATAAATGCCCTGCTGCGAAGGCGCCGGAGCCGCCACTTCCTCGCCCTGCATCTCGCGCAAGGAGGCTTCGATGCCGTGGCAGAGCGCGGACAGCGGCAGGTCGTTGCCCTCCTTGCCAAATGGCTCCTCCAGCTCCTCGCCTATCACTTCCAGCGCCAGATAGGTGTAGGCGATGAAGACCGCGATCGCCGGCGTCAGCCAGCCTATGCTGGTAACCAGGCCGGCCGGCAACAGCAGGCTGTACACCGTGACGGTGCGGTTGAGCAGCACCCGGTAAGTGAAGGGAATGGGCGTGGAGGCGATGCGCTCGCAGCCGCCCAGCACTTCCGACAGCGAGTTCAGATTACGGTCCAGCGCATGCCATTGCATATCGCCCAACACGCCGTCGCCGCGCATGCGCGCGGCCAATTGCCCTAGCCAGGACAGGATCAGCGCCGGCTTGAAGCGCGCCGCCAACGCCTTGTCCAGAATCTCCTCCGGCAGCAAACGACGCAGATGGGCGTCGGCGTCGTCTCCGCGCAACTGCGCCTTGAGCGCGTAGGCGAAGGCGCAACAGCCGTCTATCAGACGCCGCGCGTCCGCATTGTCCGGCGCCAGCGACAGAACCTGCCGCGCCAGCGAGCGGTTGACGATCAGCAAGCTGCCCCACAGCTTGCGCGCCTCCCAAAAGCGCTCGTAGCTGACCGAGTTGCGAAAACCCAGGAAGATGGCCAGCGACACCCCCATCAAGGTAAAGGCGGGAATGCTGAGCGCGGAGTCCGCGTGTTCGCTCAGCCACCAGCCGCGCACGGCGGCGGCGGCGATGGAAATGAAGAAGACCAGCAGCAGGCGCGGCATGATGCGCGGCAGCACCGAACCGTGCCAGACAAACAACAGGCGCAGCCAGGAAGAAGTGGATCTAACAATCATGGCGGGAATATGACGAAGTAAGAACGTGTTTACGATCTCGCAAGCCAAGGCGAGACAAGGCGAAAACCGCCGAGAAAGCGGAATGTACACACGGTACATGAGCATTTCGAAGAGGTTTTCAACGCCGTATCGCCAACGCGCAGCTGATCGTAAACAGGTTCTAAAATGGTTGACCGGCCCCCATGATAGGGCAGCTTGGCCCTGCGCCGCCATGTTTGCGCCCGATTCACACAAGATGCGGCGCCAGCGCCTCCGCCAGCCAATCCATGAAAACCTGCGCCCGGCGCGGCAGGTTGCGGCGGTGGGCGTACAACAGCGTGACCGGCATCGGCGCGGCGCGGTAGTCCGGCAGCACTTCCACCAGTTCGCCGCTGTCCAGCAAATGGCGCACGCCGGACTCCGGCGCCTGAATCAGGCCCAACCCGGCCAGACAGGCGGCCTGGTAGGCGTCGGCGTTGTTGACGATGACGCTGCCGGCCATCGCCAGCCAATGGCTGCCGTTGCCGTCCCGCCACTCCCAGCCGGCCGGGCGCGCGCCCAGGGTGGAAACATAGTGAACCAGCCGGTGCCGCGCCAGGTCCTCCAGGCCGGCCGGCGCGCCGTGACGCGCCAGATAGCCGGGGCTGGCGCAATTGAGCTGCCGAAAACGTCCCAGCGGCCGCGCCACCAGACTGGAGTCGCCAAGCTCCCCCACGCGCAGCACGCAATCGAAACCTTCTCGCACGATGTCCACCTTGCGGTCGGTGCTGCTCAGCTCCAGCTCCAAACGCGGGTGGCGCTGCAGGAATTCGTCCAGCCGCGGCAATACCTGGTAGCGCGCCACGCCGCTGGGCATGTCCACCCTCAGCCGCCCGCCCAGCGCCTCCTCGCCGCGCTGGAACATGCTTTGCAACTCGTCCATGTCCGCCAACACATCCTTGCAACGCTCGTAAAAAGCCTGCCCGTCCTGGGTCATCTGCACTTTGCGCGTGGTCCGGTGCAGCAAGCGCGCGCCCAACCAGGATTCGGTCTGCTTGACCGCCACCGAGATGCTGGCCTTGGGCAGGCCCAAGCTGTCCGCCGCCTGCGTGAAGCTGGACAACTCGGCCACCCGGACAAAAATCTGCATCGCTTCCAGCTTGTTCATGCCGCCGCCAATTGTTATCAATATACGAACACTATAATTTAAATAATCATATTTGTTTATCAAAAACCATACAATAAACTAAGCTCATCGGGTCCAAGCCTGCACCCGCCCCCTACAGGAGATTCCCATGAGCAAGAAAATCGCAGTCATCACCGGCGGCAGCCGCGGCCTGGGCAAAAGCGCGGCCCTGCACCTGGCGCGCCAGGGCGTGGACGTCGTCATCACCTACCAAAGCCGCGCCGCCGACGCCGAGGCGGTGGTCGCCGAGATTCAAGCACTGGGCGGCCAGGCCGCCGCGCTGGCGCTGGACGTCGGCCAGAGCGCCGGCTTCGCCGCCTTCGCCGAGCGGCTGCGCCAGACGCTGGCCGAGCAATGGCAACGCGCCGACTTCGATTTTCTGGTCAACAACGCCGGCATCGGCATCCACGCCGCCTTCGCCGACACCAGCGAGGCGCAGTTCGACCAACTGATGAACATCCAGCTCAAAGGCCCGTTCTTCCTGACCCAGACACTGCTGCCGCTGATCGCCGACGGCGGCCGCATTCTCAACGTCTCCACCGGCCTGACCCGCTTCGCCCTGCCCGGCTACGCCGCCTACGCGGCGATGAAGGGCGGCGTGGAGGTGCTGACCCGCTACCTGGCCAAGGAGCTGGGGCCGCGCGGCATCGCGGTCAACGTCATCGCCCCCGGCGCGATTGAAACCGACTTCGGCGGCGGCCTGGTGCGCGACAACGAACAGGTCAACGCCCATATCGCCGCGCAAACCGCGCTGGGCCGCGTCGGCCGGCCCGACGACATCGGCGGCGCCATCGCCACCCTGCTCAGCGACGGCGCCGCCTGGGTCAACGGTCAGCGCGTGGAAGCCTCCGGCGGCATGTTCCTCTGAGCGTTGGAAGCCGCCCTCCCCAGCCGTCTAAGTGTAAGTACTTAGCACCGGGTTTCCCCCGTGAAAGCCTTTCCTGGCAAGGCTTGCGCGGGGGCGGCCGCACGCCCGCGGCCCAGGCAACGCATTTGGCATACATATGACTTGCCCCCTCCGGCGACAGGAACTAATTTTTGAGTATCCCCAGCCCCGGAGAGTACCCGCCACATGCGCGCAGGCCTGAACCGCATTCTGTCCTTCGTCAGCGGACTGGGCTTGCGCGCTCAGTTGCTGCTGTTCGCGCTGGCCTGCCTGCTGCCCGCCGCGGCGCTGATCGGCATCGGCGCCTTCGAATCGGCCCGCGACATGCGCGACGCCGCTCAGGATCAGACCCGCGTGCTGGCCGACCAGGTGGACCAGGCGCTGGCGAGCAAGATCACGGAACTGGAACGCGTGCTGGCGCAGTTGAGCAGGCGGACGCCGATACGTCGCTTCGACTTCGATGAATGCGCCGTCGCGTTCCGCGACATCGCGCTGAGCTTTCCCTCCGCCACCCAACTGACGCTCAGCAGCGCCACCGGCCTGCAAGTCTGCAGCCACGCGTCCAATCCCGCGGTCAGAACGCCGCCGACCAAGGCCGACTGGTTCCAACGCGCGCTGGCGGCGCCCGGACTGATGCTCAGCGAGCCCTTGCTGGAGCCCGCCACCCAGCGCTGGGTGATGATGCCCAGCTATCCGGTGCGCGACGAACAAGGCCGGCCCATTGGTCTGCTGACCGTGCAAATGGACTTGCTGACGCTGCAGGCCCAGGTCTTACCCTCGACGCTGGACCGCAAGCTGACCATCGCGGTGCTGAGCTCGCAAGCGGCTTTTCTGTTGCGTTACCCCGATCCCGCGCTGTGGCACGGCAAAACCTCGATCAACGTCGCCCGCACCATCGCTCGCATCCGCGGCAACGCCTCCGGTTTCGAACTGGGCGTCGGCCGCGACGGGGTGTCGCGGCTTTACTCCTACCGCAAATTCTCCCAGGCCAACTGGCTGATCATCGCCGCGCTGCCGGAACAAGAGGTGCTCGCGCCCTACTACAGCCGCCTGCGCTGGAGCGCGGCCAGCGGCATCGTCACCTTGCTGCTCTGCGGCTTGCTGGCGCAAAGCTTCAGCCGCGCGCTGACGCGGCCGGCGCGCCGATTGGCCGAAACCGCGCAAGCGGTGGCCGACGGCGACGCGCAGGCGCGCGCCCCGGAACTGGGACCGCAAGAATTGCGCGCGGTGTCGCGCCAGTTCAACTTGATGCTGGACCAGTTGCAAACGCATGTCACGGCGATCCGCCTCAGCGAGATGCAACGCGCCGGCATCATCAACACCGCGATGGACGCCATCGTCACCATCGACGCCGATCTGAACATCATCCTGTTCAACCCCGCGGCGGAACAGGCATTCGGCTATCGCGCCGAGCAGGTGCTGGGCCGGCAGATAGACATGCTGGTGCCGGAAGCGCTCCGGCCCGGCCACGCTCAGCGGATCCACGGCTTCGGCCAGAACGGCCCGGTCAGCCGCAGCCTGGCGCCGGCCGGCGGCGTGCGCGGGCTGCGCGCCGACGGCAGCGAGTTCTACGCAGAAGCCTCGGTGTCCCAGCTGGAGGTGGAAGGCCAGAAGTATTACACCGCCATCATGCGCGACATCACCCTGCGGCTGAAAACCGAACAGGAGCTCAAACGCCACAGCCAGCAGCTGGAGTCGCTGCGCGACATGGGCCTGACCCTGCTGTCCGCCGCCAGCCCGCAGCAAACCGCGCAGGAGGCCTTGCGCATGCTTGCGCAACTGGTGCCGTTCTGGGGCGCGTCGGCCACGGTGTTCGACTGGAGGCACGAGGAAACCATCTTCCTGGCGCTGGAGTGCGACGCCAAGGACGAGATCCCGATCGACAGCCGCTTCCCCTTCTCCAGCTATGGCTTGAGCGATCTGGAGCAACTCAAGCGCGGACAGCCCAGCTTCGTGCACGACATCACCACGCTGGCGCAGCCGCCGGCGCTGGTCAAATGGCTGCGCAGCCACGGCGTGCGCGCTTATCTGCGGCTGCCGCTGATGGCGGAAGGACAGTTGCTGGGCTCCTTGAACCTGGCCTTCCAGGAGGTTGCCCAGCATGGCTTCGAGCATCTGGAGATCGCCCGGGCCTTCGCCCAGCAACTGGCCATCACCTTGCAGCACTCCATGCTGCGGCTGCGCATAGAACGGCTCAACCGCGTTTACGCCATCCTCAGCGGCATCAATATGTTGATCGTGCGCTGCCACGACCGCCAGGAACTGTTTCGCGAAGCCTGCCGCATCGCCACCCAGAGCGGCGCGTTCAAACTGGTCTGGATCAGCATGCTGGACCGGAGCGACGGCGAACACCGCATCGCCGCGCTGCAAGGACAGACCGAGCCGCCTCCCAACGCCGACGCGCTGCTGCAACTGTCCGCCGCCGCCATCGCCAGCGGCGGCAACATCGTCTGCAATCAGCTTGGCTCGCCACTGCCCTACGCGGCGCGCGAGCAATTGCTGGCGCAAGGCATCCGCTCGCTGGCCTGCCTGCCGCTGCCGCTGCCCGGACAACGCGCCGCCTCGCTGACGCTGTGCTCCAACGAAGCCAACGCCTTCGACCACGAGGAAATGCAGCTGCTGGCCGAACTGGCCGGCGACATCGCTTTCGCGCTGGATCACATCGAAAAAGAGGAAAGGCTGCACTTCCTGTCCTACTACGATGAGCTGACCGGCCTCGCTAACCGCAGCCTGTTCCACGAGCGCCTGGCGCAGCAAATCAGCTCCAGCCACCATGAACAGCGCCGCCTGGCGGTGATCTTCCTCGACATCGAGCACTTCAAATCCATCAACGACGTCTACGGCCGCTGGGCCGGCGACCAGGTGCTGCGCCTGCTGGCGGCGCGGCTGGAGTCGTTTACCGAAGAGGCCCGGCTGCTGGCCTGCGTCAAGATAGACCGCTTCGCGCTGATCATCCCCGAGGTCAAGAGCGAGGAGGACATCGCGCGTCAGGTGATGCAATTGCAGGAACACTGCGTCGCCCAGCCCATCGCCATCCTGGACAAGCAATTGCGCGTGTCGGCCAAATTCGGCATCGCCATCTTCCCGGAAGACGGCGCCGACGCCGAAAGCCTGCTGGAGAACGCGGAAGCCGCGCTCAAGCTGGCGCAAAGCACCAATGAGCGCTATTTGTTCTACCGTCAGGAGATGAGCGAACGCGCCGCGGTGACGCTGGAGCTGGAAAACCGGCTGCGTCTGGCGCTGGAGCGCCAGGAGTTCGTGCTGCACTACCAGCCCAAAGTGGACGCGGTGTCGCGGCAGATTGTCGGCGTGGAGGCGCTGCTGCGCTGGCAGAGCCCGGAGCGCGGCCTGGTGTCGCCGGCGCAATTCATCCCCTTGCTGGAGGAAACCGGCCTGATCCTGGAGGTGGGCGTCTGGGCCTTGCGTCAGGCCGCGCGCGACCATCTGCGCTGGCTGGAGGCCGGCTATCCGGCGCCGCGCATCGCGGTCAACGTCTCCCCGCTGCAACTGCGCCAGGCCGATTTCTCCGAACAGTTGCAACAGGCCTTGAGCGAAGGCGCCGCCGTGCCGGGCATAGACATCGAAATCACCGAAACCGTGGTGCTGGACAATCTGAACACCTGCGGCGAAACGCTGCGCCGCATCCGCGACATGCAAGTGGGCATTTCCATCGACGATTTCGGCACCGGTTATTCCTCGCTGTCCTATCTGGCCAAGCTGCCCACCCAGGAGCTGAAAATCGACCAGTCCTTCGTCCGCGCGATGCTGAACGATCAGGACGCGATGACGCTGACCGGCGCCATCATCGCGCTGGCCCATTCGCTGCAGCTCCGGGTGGTGGCGGAAGGCGTGGAAACCGACGAACAAGCCACCGCGTTGACGTATATGTTCTGCGACACCCTGCAAGGGTATCTGTTCAGCAAACCGCTGCCGGCGGCGGAGCTGGAACGCCGCTTCTGGCGCGAGCGGCCCGATCCCTGCGCCCCGCTGCTCAACACCGTGCAGCCCCCCGCCACCGCGCCGGCGGGCTGATTCCGCCCGGCCGGACGGCGCCCGATCCACGCCGCGCGCATGCAAAAAGGGAGGCCTGAGCCTCCCTTCGTCCCCGTTCGGGCCGCGCTGAGCGCGGCCTCTTTCAGCTTACTTGGCTGCGGAAGCCGCGGCTTTCTTGTGGGTCTTTTTAGCAGCGTGCTTCTTGTGCTGCGCCGGTTTCTTGGCGGCCTTGGCCGGAGCGGAAGCTTCCGCCTTGGCCGCTTGCGCTTTCTGAGCCGGAGCGGAGGCCGCTTGTTTGTGGGCTTTCTTGGCGACGTGCTTCTTGTGCTGCGCCGGCTTCTTGGCGGCCTTGGCCGGGGCGGAGGCTTCCGCCTTGGCCGCCTGGGCTTTCTGCGCCGGAGCGGAAGCGTGCTTCTTCACCGCCTTGTGCTGCGCTTTCTTGGCGGCGGGAGCGGCTTTGGCGGCCGGGGCGGAAGCCGGCTTGGCGGCTTCGGCGGCGAAACCGGCGGCGGAGCTCAGGGCGAAAGCGGCGGACAGTACGATCAGGCTCAGTTTTTTCATGATGACATTCTCCAGTCGGGTCAGGGGGGCGTCCGTCTGCTCAGTGCGGCCGCGACGCCAGGCTTTGGTGTTTCCTTGCTGCTCATCCTAGGCGTCCCGGCCCGCCCCCGTCTGTTAGTCAGTTGTAAAGGCATGTAACGCCAAGTAGCCTCCCTACTGAGTCTGCACCTCAAGCTCGCTGATCCGATACTCGCCATCCAGCCAGGCCACCACTTCGTGCGCGCAAGGGTGCTCCACCGCCGCGTAACGCGCGCGCAGTTCCGCCGCGCGCTCGCCCAGTTGATCCAGCCCCACGTCCTGCAGCAGCAGCAGATCCCGCCACAGCATGTCGGCCAGTTCCTCGCCGGCCACCACCTGGGCCGCCCGGCGCATCGAGGCGCCGTATTGATAGCGCGGCCCCAAGCGGTAGCTGTCCGCCAGCGTCAGCGCGGGAATCAGGCTGAGCGCGGCTTGCTGCGCCGGATTGATCCCATGCGCCGCCAGCAGCTCGGCGTTGGCCGCGGACCGCCCGGTGAAGCCGCGCAGGTGCAGGTATTGCGACATCCGCGCGCCGTCGTTCACCGGGTAGTTGTCCCACAACACCGGCTTGCGGCCCAGCCATTTGCCCACTTGCAGCAGGTGTCCAGGCGAGATTTCGCGCGAGCACACCTCCTCGCCGGTCCAGAAAATATCGATGTCCGGCGCCAGCCACTGGCCCAGTTGCTGCAGATAGCCGGCCGGGCGCTGGCCGAACACCCGGTCCAGCACCGGATCGCTGGAATAATAGCTGGGGCAGACCAACAAACGCTCCACCGTGCAGCGCTGCCGCACCCAGGCGACGATCTCCGCCTGGCGCTCCGCCAGATCGGGCAGATCGCCGCGCATATCGTCGAACAGGATGGCCAGTTGGCTGACGCCGATGCGCTGCAGTTGCTCCAGCTTGCGCGCCAGCGCCTGGCGGGCCTCGTCGTTGAAATCCAGATACGCTTCGTACGGGCTCAGCCCCATGCCGAAACCAACCTCCTGCCGCCGGCAATGAGCGGCGAACGCCGCCAGCCTAGCCTCCTGCTCAGCCGGGTAGTCCAGCTGCCACTGGCGGCGCAGATACGCGTCCGCTTTGGGCGCGTACAGATAGAAACGGTAGCCGTGCGCCGCCAGCGTGGTGACCAGCAGCTCCCGCTGCGCCCAATTCCACGGCTTGCCGTAGAAGCCTTCGATAGTGCCTAAAGGGATATTCATGTAGAGAAACCTTCCGCGTCCTCGGCGCATCGGCGCCAGCCTGCCTCGCGTCCAACGCCAGGCCGGATCTTCGCGCCCGGCCGGCGACCGGAATGGCCGCCGGCCATCGGAAAAAATGACTTCATCCTATTGATTGACTCAATAAGCTGCGCCAAGTTGCATGAAAAGGCCAGAATCTGGCGCGCTTATGCCATTGCCGGCAAGGCGTCCAGGGCCGCGCACAAGGCCGTCAGCTCCAGGCCCAGCGCCTGCATGCCGGGCATAGCCTCCTCAAGCCGCCCTTGCCGCAAGACGGCTTCCAGCGCGGCGGCCTCGGTCTGGATGCGGACCAGCCCCAAGGAGCCGGCGGCGCCTTTCAGCGAATGAGCGATACGGCATGCCTCCTCGCCCTCCTCGGCCCGCGCCAGGCCCTGCAGCCTGGCCAAGTCGTCGCGGTGCATGCCCGCGAATTTGCGCAGCAAGCGCTCAAAACGCTCCAGGTCGTCCCCGACGATGCGCAGGCCCGCCTCCAGGTCCACGCCGGGCAGCCTCATCAACTGTTCCCGGCGCCCGCTTTCCGGCGTCGGATCGACGCGGATCCTCTCGGGCGGAATCATCGACGGCAGCCATTTCAGCAGCAAGCCGAACAGCTGTTCCGGGTCCACCGGCTTGGCCACGAAGTCGTTCATGCCGACCTCCAGGCAACGCTGGCGATCCTCGTCGAAGGCGTTGGCGGTCATGCCCAGAATCGGGACCCGCTCCCAGCTCGGCATGGCCCGGATCCGGCGCGTCGCCTCCAAGCCGTCCAGCTCCGGCATCTGCACGTCCATCAGCACCAGATCGTATTCGCTCGCGGCGGCGCACTCCACGGCCTCGCGGCCGTTCCTCGCCAGCTCGGCTCTCAGGCCGACGCTGCCCAATAGCCAGAGCGCCACTTCCTGGTTGATCACGTCGTCCTCCACCACCAGCACCCGCGCGTCCGCGCGCAAGCGCAGTTCGGCCTCCACCTCGTCCGGCTCCACGCCGGCGGGCTCGGCCGCCACGCTCCGCCCCAGGGTCAGCCAGGCGGTCAGCCAAAACACGCTGCCCTGTCCTTCCCGGCGTTCCACCCCCACTTCGCCGCCCATCAAGGCCGCCAGCCGCTGGGTGATCGCCAACCCCAGGCCGGTGCCGCCGTATTTGCGGGTGGTGGAATCGTCCGCCTGCTGAAACGCCTGGAACAGGCCGGCCAGCTTGTCGGCGGGAATGCCTATGCCGGTGTCGCGCACCTCGAAGCGCAGCAGCAGGCGCTCGCCCTCGCTCCTCAGCAGCCGGGCGCGCAGGGCTATCGTGCCCCGCTCGGTGAATTTGACCGCGTTGCCGGCGTAGTTGAGCAAGGCCTGGCGCAGGCGGGTGGGATCGCCGCGCAGACACGGCGGCACGCCGGCGTAATCGATCTCCACGCGCAAGCCCTTGGCCTGCGCCGCTTCGTCGATCAGCGACCGCGCATGGTCGAACAGCGCCCCGACGGAGAAGTCGGTCCGCTCCAGCGACAACTTGCCGGCTTCGATCTTGGACAGATCCAGAATGTCGTTAATGATGGAGAGCAGATGCCCGCTGGCCACCAGCACCTTTTCCAGCTTGGCCTGCTGCTCCGGCCGCGGCTGGGTGCGCATCAGCAAGTGGGTGAAACCGATGATGGCGTTCAAGGGCGTACGGATTTCATGGCTCATATTGGCGACGAAGGCGCTCTTGGCCAGATTGGCCGCTTCCGCGTCCTCCTTGGCGCGCACCAGAGCCTGCTCGGTTTCCTTGCGCCGGGTGATGTCGGTGACGAAACCGATGATGGTGTCCGAGGCGCCCGGCGTGTCCGGCAAATAGTACAAAATCATCTCCACCGCCACCAGCCGCCCGTCCCGCGTTCTTTGCCAGGTTTCGAACTGCGCCCGGCTCTGTTGCCGCAGGCGCTCCACGGTGCGCGCGTAAAGGTCGGGCGTGGTGTCGGGCACGATGTCGGACACGTTCAGGCGCAGCATGTCTTCGATGTCGTAGCCCAGCAATTGCGCCGCGTAGCGGTTGACGTAGATCAGCCGCCCGCTGGCGACGTCCACCCAATGTATGCCTATGCCCACGCTGTCCATGGCGAACTGGGTCGTTTGCAGTTTGGCGCTGGTGGCGCGCACCTCGGCGGTGCGCATCGCCACCAACTCTTCCAGATGATGACGATGCTGGTCCAGTTCCAGGCCCAGGCGTTTTTTCTCGCTGATATCCTCCTGCAAGGACAGATAATGGCTGATTCTGCCGTCCGGCTGACGGATAGGCGAGATATGGGCGAAGTCCACATAGTCGCTGCCGTCCTTGCGCCGGTTGAACAGCTCGCCTTTCCACGGCTTGCCGGCCCGCAGCGCCTCCCAGAGTTCGGCATAGGTTTCCGCCGGGGTCAGCCCGGACTTGAGCAGATTGGGCGTTCGCCCCATCACTTCTTCCCGGCTGTAGCCGGTATTGCGGACAAAGGCTTCGTTGACGTATTCGATCCGCGTCTCCAGATCGGTGATGACGACGCTCTCCGGGCTCTGTTCCACCGCCATCGACAGCTGACGGATCCGTTCCGCCGCCTGCCGTCTCAGAGTGATGTCGCGGAAAGCGCCGTAGACCCCGCCGTCCGGCAGGCGGATCGCGTTCACTTCCACCGGCACCTCGGCGCCGTCCTTGCGCCGCAACAGCATCTCGGCGCTCAGCTGCTCGTCGGACAGCAGGCGCCGGAACAAGGACTGCGCATCGCCCGCCGCGGAGTCGACGCTGAAATCGCCCACCCGCATCGCCAGGATTTCCGCTTCCTCATAGCCCAATAGCTGACAGGCTTGCAGATTGGCGTACTGATAACGCCCTTCCGCGTCCGCCACCAAGACCGCGTCGGCCGCATGATCCAGCACGCTGCGATACCGCGCTTCGGCGCTGGCCAGCGCCTGGGTTTTTTCACGCAACGGCCGTAAATCGTTATAGGTGCCGAAAAAGCCGCAAAACGCGCCGGACAGATCGTGCATGGCGGTGACGGAAGCGTACACCGGGATGATTTCGCCGTTGCGGGCGACGCGGGCCAGTTCGCCGCTCCAGCGCCCTTGTTCCACCACCTGCCGTTCCAGCGCCGCCCGTTCCGCCCTCCTTGCCGGGTCGTCCGGGATGAAGCGGGAGATCGACGAGCCCAGCAAATCGCCCATCGGATACCCCATCAGTTCGCCGAACGCGGCGTTGACGTACAAGATGTTCTTGGCCGCGTCGGTCATCACCACCGGCTGCGCCGATTGATCCAGCGCTTCCGCCAGCCGGTGGCGCTCTTCTTCCATGGATTTGCGGACGGTGATGTCCTCGGTGAATATCACGATGCCGCCGATGGATCCGTCGCGCGCATGCCATGGCCGCACTTCCCAGCACAGCCACTGCGCCGCGCCGTCCAGGCGCAGAAAGCGGTCCTCCTCCTCGCGTATCACCTCCCCGGCCAGCGCCCGCCGATGCACCTCCCGCCAGACGGCGGGGACTTCCGGAAATACCTCATAGTGGGATCGGCCGATGAGCGTCTCGCCGTCCAAACGGTAATCGTCGAGCCAGCGGCGGCTGGCGGCCAGATAACGCATGTCGCGATCGAACATCGCCAGCGCCGCCGGCGCGTGCTCGATGAACAGCGACAGCCTTTCCTCGCTCTCCAGCAAGGCGTTTTCCATGGCCTTGCGCTCGGACACATCCTGCATCGCGCCGCGTACCGACACCACCTTGCCGTCCGCCAGCACCGGTCTGCCGGACACGCGCACCCATTTGCGCTGGCCGCTTGCGCTCAGCAGTTGCAACTCCAGATCATAGGGTTCGGCTTCCGCCACCACCCGGCGCACGGCCTCCTCGATGCGCTGTCGGTCTTCGCCGTGGAAAAAACTCAGTCCAATGCGGGTGTTGATCGGCTCGTCGGCCGGCAGATCGTGAATGCGGGCCACTTCCGAGGTCCAGCCGCCGTCCCCGCTGGCGGGATCGAACCACCACCCACCCACCCGGGCGATGGCGCTCATTTCCCGCAGCCACTCCTCCCGCTGCCTCTGTTCCGCCTCGGCGCGCTTGAGCGCGCTGATGTCGGAGGCGATGCCGCACACCGCGTAGGCTCGCCCCTTGGCATCGCGCAGGGGAAACTTGTACACCAGATAGGTGTGCGGGCCATCGTCCTGCGGCACCGTCTCCTCGTATTCGCGCGCCTGCCCGCTGCTCAACACCTCCAAGTCGGCGCTGCGCAAACTGGCCACCACCTCAGGCGGGAACAGATCCTCGTCGCGCAAGCCGCGCATAGCCTCCGCGCTGATATGGAACAACTCGGGATAGCGCTGGTTGACCAATAAATAGCGGCCGTCCACGTCCTTGACGAAAATCACCGCGGTGGAGTTGTCGATGATGGCGTGCAACAAGGCCTGCTGACGCGTCAGTTCGCTCTCCGCCCAGCGCGAGCGGCGGCTGATCAGGCGCTGGCTGAACAGGCTCAACATCAAGCCGCACAGCGCGAACAGGACAATGGAGGCGGCATCCGCCGGCCGGGCGATGGCGAAGCTCCATTGCGGGGGGATGAACAGATACCAGACCAGCGGCACCGACAAGGCGGTGGCGACCAGGCCGCCGGCCAGCCCGCCCAGCATGGCGGAGAGGAAGACGGCGGGATAAAACAGGAACCAGGCGTAAGGGCGGACCCAGTCCCACAACAGCCATTGCGCGGACAGGGCCAGCAAGGGCACCAGAACCCCCATCCCGCACGCGCGCCATGGAAAGACAGCGAGAAAGGCCCGGAAACGCCACCCCCGCGCCCCTTGTTTAAAGTCCGTCAATTCTCGGCCTCGACTCGAAAGCTGGCTTGGTTTTGTCTGTTCTCACGATAGACCACGCCATCCCGCCGGACAAACCGCCTACTGCCGCCGCAGACGCCTGGTCACCCCCTCCGCGTCGCACCATTGCAAGGTCCCTTCCTCTATCAACAAGGTCTCCGGCAGCACGGCGGCGCGCGCCAGTTGCGGCGTCTGCGCCGTCACCGTCAACGGGTAGGCGATGGGCAGATCGTAACGGCGCGGACTGCGCGCATAGCAGCCGTGCTCGTTGTAAAACAACTCCAGCCACGCCCCTTCCCCGTTCTCATAGCGACCGGGGACGAACAACTGCTCGTCCGGCTGCTGCCGTCCCGGCGGCGGCAGCGCTTCCAGCGTTTCTCCGCTGGCGATGCGCGCCAAATCCCTGCCCAAACGCTCCACCGGCGAGCCGAAGGCGTTGGTCAGCGCCACCACACCGCCGCCGCCGGGCAAGACGCTCATGAAGGCGAAGAAGCCGTTGACGTCGCCAAAATGCTGGGCCAGCCGCTGCCGGCGGCCGGCCAGCGTCCAGTCCTCGCCGTAAAACCCGTAGGCATACTCCAAGGCCCCCACGTCCAGCATCAAGGCCGCCAGCCGGGCCGGCAACGCCTCTCCCCGCTGCAGGGCCTCCAACCAGCGGCACAGATCGCCGGCGCTGGAGGCCAGATCGTAAACGCCCCAGGCCACCGACATGTCCATAGGTTCCGCGTAGCGCCATGGCGCTCCCGGATGCAGGCCGCGCGCGGCTTGCGGCAGGATGACGCGGCCGTCGTCGACATAGGTGCGCTCCAGGCCCAGCGGCCGGAACAGGTATTGCTGCCGATAGCTGGCGAAGTCCTGATCCGCGACCCGCTCCACAATGGCCGCCAGCAACAAATAGCCGGTATTGCTGTAAGCGTGGGCGATGCCGGGCGGGCAGGCCGGCGGCAAGGCGTGCGCCCAGTCCAGCAGTTCCTGCGGCCGGTGCGCCAGCCGCATCCGCGTCGGCCAATACTCGGCCGCGCTGGTGAAATTGGCGGTGCCGGCGCTGTGATTCAGCAATTGATGCAGGCTGATGCCCGCCGCATTGGGGAAATCGGGGAAGAAGCGCTCCAGGCTGTCGCTCAGCTCCAGCCGCCCCTGGGCCACCTGCTGCAGCAAGGCGGCCGCGGTGAAGCTCTTGCTCAGCGAGCCGATGCGAAACACGGTGTCCTTCTCGTTGGCCACGCCCAGGCCGGGATCGGCCATGCCGCCGGCCACCGCCACCCGTTCGCCGTCGGCCAGCGAGACGGCGGCCACGCCGTGCAGGCAGCCCGCCGTATTCCAGGAACGCAGATACGTTTGCAAAGCGGCCGCCGTATTCATGCCCATGCCCGTCCCCCTCCGTCAGGATCCTATCGACGCCTAGCGACATCGCGTCGCCCACACATCACTATGGTTGCTTTCCCCGCCGCTCGCCATGCCTTCCCGCGACGCGGCGGTCATCGCGCGCGCCGACTCAGGGCTGTCCGCGCGGTCGCGAGCCGGGACGAGACAGGGCGCTGCGGCGGAGAGAATGGAATAGCCGTACGAGGCACGGGAATTTCGAAGGGGTTTGCAAGGCTTCGCCGCAGCGCGGCGGATCGTGAACAGGCGCTCAGAAGAAATAGTCGAACAGCACTTGCCAGACCCGCCGCGCCGGGCTGGCGCCGTAACGGCTGTCCGGCGCACCGTCGAAGCGTTGCCACTGCAAGGCCAGATCCGCCGGCCCCAGGTGATAGCGGGCCTCCGCCCAATTCATGCCGCTGTGGTCCACCAGGTCGAAGCTGCGCATCGCGGTCACGTCCAGATCGTCCACCAGCGCATCCTGCCAATGCGCGCGCAGCAAGGCGGCGCGCCGGGTAGGCAGACCGCCGCCGGCGCCCACCCCCGCCCGATAAGCGCCGTAGAGCGCGGGCCTCGCGCGCAACGCGCGCCATTCGTCCCGGTCCGGCGCCGCCCCGTCCTGCTGTCCCTCCAGCGTCAGGCTCAGCTTATTGGCGCCGGTCCAGCTCAAGCCGCCGGACAGGCGATTGCGCCAGGCAGAGTCCGGCCGTCCCAGGCTTTGCCTCCAATCGGTCCGCTGCCGGCCGCCGGCCCATTCCAGATAAACCACGGTGGCGTCGCCGAGCACGCGCGACAGATTGAAGCCCAGCTGAGGCGAACGGCCTTGCTCCTGCAACAGCAGCCATTGCGGATTGAGGTTCTCCGCAAAGCGATAACTGCCGGCCAACAGCAGCCGCTGCCGGGGATTGCTGGCGCCCCAGTCCAGGCTGGCGCCGTCCGGATTCGGCCCCGACCCCAGCTTGGGCGACCAGATCGCGGTCAAGGAGCCGCGGTCCCACAGCTTCTGCCAGCGCAACATGGCGTTGCCCAAGCGGTTTTGCCGCAGGCTGTCCGGGTCCGCGGACACCACCGAGCGCACGGTGCCCGCGCCGAGAAAATCGGTGGGGTTGTAGCCGACGGCCACGCCGTAGCGGGTATTGATACGCCCCAGGTCCATCATCGTCTCGACGCCGAACTCGCGGCTCAGATACGCTTCCTTCAAGGTGTTGACGCCGTGGTCCCGCCGCGGCGAGCCGGCGAAGCGCCAATCCAGCCGGTTGGCCAGCACGCCGCGCCAGGCCGGGCTCAGCCGGCCGTCCCAGCGCAGATCGAAGGACAGCCGCTGGCCGTCCTCCCCCGGCCGCGGCGACAAGGCGGCGGCCTCCAGTTGAAGCTTCAGATCCCGCGGCTTGTCATCCTCCATCCGGGTCTGATCGGCCAGCCGCAGCGCGTCCTCCTCCGGCGACGCGTCTGCGCCCCGCGCGGCGGCGCAGACCAGCGCCAGCCCAAACGCCAGCCGCCGCATCGTCATTCGGCCCGGAAGCGCGGCAGATAATCGCGCTGCAGCCAGGCTTCCGGCACCTCGCGCCAGGCGAACTGGCTATTGCGCAGCACGGTGATCCAGCGCGGATTGAGGCCGTCTATGATCACGGTCTCGGTTGGGCGCTCGCGTCCCAGCACCGGCTGGTAAGCGCGGTAATACGCGGTCTTCAGCAAACCGCCGCTTTCGGCGTAGAACTGCGCCTTGCGGCTGCGGTAGCCGTCGCGGTCCACCCACAGATCGATGGCGTGGTAGGTGACGCCGGGATTGCGCGCGCTCAGCCGCAACTTGTAGCAAAGCCGCGCCTGGCGGTCCCCGTCCAGTATCGTTTCCTCGCCGGCCAGCGCCGCCTGATAGTCCAGCGCCAGATTGACGGTGACCACGTCGCCGTTGGCCGCCTGGCCCAAGAGCCGCTGCTGCGGCGAAATCGGCACGCTGGCCTTGCTCGCCGGATCGAAAAACCACAGATCGTTGCCGCTCTTGAGCATCAGCTTGCCGGCGTCCCGCTTGGGATTGATGAAACGCAGCAGGCTGCGGAACTGGCCGCTTTTCTGATCGGCGCGCGAATACACCGCCAGCGCGCTGGCCTCGTTCTGCTTGCCGTCCTTATAGCTGACCAGGGACACCACCAGCCCGAAAGAGCGTTCCGGATTGCGCACCGCGTCGCTATTGGCCAGGATGGTCTGCGCGTCCGGCGCCGCCAGCGCCGACGCCGCCCACAGGGCAACGCTCAACGCGGCCCAGCGTGTCGTCTTCATGCCGGTAGAGATTCCAAACGTTTCACGCATGACGCAAAGCCTCCACGATATTGGCCGCCGCCGCCCGCCGCGCCGGCCACCACGACGACAGCAGCGCCATCGCCATCAAACCGCCGGCGGTCACCGCCATCATCCGCCACTCGCCCCATACCCGCACCAGGATGGGGCTGGGGTCCACCTGCCCCGGCGGCAGCCAGGTCAGCCCGGCGTGATTGATCAGCCAGGCCAGCAACAGCGCCAGCGCGATGCCCAGCACCCCGCCGCCCAGGCCCAGCAGCCAGCCTTCGCACAGGAACAGCCGCTGGATGCCGCGGCGGCGCAGGCCCATCGCCCGCAGCGTGCCGATCTCCACCGTGCGCTCCAGCACCACCATATTCATGGTGTTGCCTATGGTGAACAGCGCCACGCAGGCGATCAACACCGCCAGGAAGCCGAAAATGGTGCCGAACATGCCGGTGATCTGGCCGTATTGCGGCTGCAGCGTGGCGAAGTCGTGCGCCGCCAGCGGCTGGCCGCGCAAGCGGGTGGCGAACAGCTGACGCAAACGCGCCTCGGCCTCCGGAATCTGCGCGGTGTGCCGCAGCTGCAACACGATGGCGGTGGCCATCGGCTCGCCCTGGCCGTACACCAGCTGTTGCGCCTGGCGCAGATGCAGGCCGACATACATATCGTCCAGCTCCTTGATGCCCTGGCTCTCCACCTTGGCCACTTGCAGACGGGCCACATTGGGCGCGCCGGCGGCGGTGGCGGCCAGCAGTTCGATCTGATCGTCGCGGACGCTGGCCGGCGGCGCCGCCGCGGCCAAGGCCTCCAGATCGGCCGGCAGGTCCTTGCCGCCCGGCGGAGCCGGCGGCGGCGCGCAATCCTTGAGCTTGAAGGCCGCGCACAGTTGCAGCACCCGCGCCACCCCGGTGCCTATCACCGCCGCGTTCGGCGCGGTGCCGGTCAGCGCCACCGGCTTGCGCTTGTCGTTGAAGCCGTAATCGTCCCAGCGCCGCAAGCGGTTCTGGGCGTCCACCTCGCTGCCGCGCGCAATCACCGTACGCGAGGCGCCGGCGGAATAATGACCGGCGATGCCGCCCAGGCTCAGCGTGGGCGTGACCACGGTCAGCATGGGCCGCAGCACCGGATCGTTCTCGATCAGCCGCATCGCCGCGCGGTAGTCGCGGATGCCGTAAGCGGCCGGATTGCCGCTGCCGTACAGGAAGTAATCCCGGTGCTGCACCTGCAGATGGCCGCCCGCGCGCACCATGCCGGTTTGCAAGCCGTATTGCACCGTGCGGTTGTAACCGCCGAAGAGCAGCACCGCCACCAGGCCTATGATCATGGTGGACAAGGTCGCCAAGGTGCGGCGACGGTTGCGCAGCAGATTGCGCCAAGCCAGTTTCAAGGTGTTCACGCCAAGGCCTCCCCCGCGTTCAAGACGCCGACCCGGCCGTCGCTGACCAGGTAACGCTCGTCCGCCGCCGCGATCACCTGCGGGTCATGCGAGGAGAACACCACCGCCACTCGGCGTTCTCGCTGCAATTGGCGCAACAGGGCCAGGATGGACGCTCCGGTCTGGCTGTCCAGATTGGCGGTGGGTTCGTCGGCCAGCACCAAGGCCGGCTCGTGCACCAGCGCGCGCGCAATCGCCACCCGCTGGCGCTGCCCGCCGGACAGCTGGCCGGGCCGGTTCGCCGCCTTGTCCGCCAAGCCCACCGCCGCCAACATCTCCAGCGCCCGCTCGCGCCGCTGCCGCGCCGGCACGCCTTGCAATTGCAGTGGGTATTCGACGTTCTCGAAAGCCGACAAGACCGGCATCAGATTGAAGTTCTGGAAGATGAAGCCGATGTGGCGCGCGCGAAAATCGCTGAGCGCGTCATCGCTCAAACGGTTCAGCGCCTGTCCCGCCACCTCGATTTCTCCAACGTCGGCGCGGTCTATGCCGCCGATCAGATTCAGCAGCGTGGTCTTGCCGCTGCCGGACTGGCCGGACAGCACGGTGAAGCGCGCCGCGGCGATCTTGAGGCTGACATCGGCCAGCGCCGGCACCCTCACCTGCTCCATCCAGTAGCTTTTAGACACCCCGTTCACCTCAACCGCCCACATAGTCCGCTCCGCCGTCAAAACACAATGGCATGAATATGCATGAAATCGGCATGAAAAGCTTTGCCTTGTGACAAAACGCCCATTGCGGACTCCAACGGTGTTCCGGCCGCGCCAAAGCGCGCGCATCGACACCGGTTTTCCATGGGAGTAGCATGGTTTTATCCCTCGCAAAGGAGCTTGCATGACACAAAACACAAACCAGCCCCAAGCCCCCCTGCCCGCGGAAGCGGACGCCGACGCCCAGCCGCCGGCCGTCAAGCCGCCGCGCCGAACCGCCTCCCACCGCCGCAACAATGTGGAGCGCGCGCACCAGGAATCGGTGCAAGCCATCGAAACCGTCAGTCAGCAGCCGGTGGCCTTGCAAGTGGCCGCCGCGCCGCAAGGCAGCGCGGAGGACAGCGTCAGCGCCGAACTGCCGGCCAGCTACCCCTACCGCACGCGGATGCGCCGCCCGGAGTACGAGTTGCAGAAGCAGGCGCTGCAGATCGAACTGTTGAAAGTGCAGAACTGGGTCAAGGAAAGCGGCCAGAAGATCGTGATCCTGTTCGAAGGCCGCGACGCCGCCGGCAAGGGCGGCACCATCAAACGCTATATGGAACACCTGAACCCGCGCGGCGCGCGCGTGGTGGCGCTGGAAAAGCCGTCGGACCGCGAGCGCGGCCAATGGTACTTCCAGCGTTACATCGAACACCTGCCCACCGCCGGCGAGATCGTCTTCTTCGACCGCTCCTGGTACAACCGCGCCGGCGTCGAGCGCGTGATGGGTTTTTGCCATCCGCATGAATATCTGGAGTTCATGCGCCAGACGCCGCAACTGGAGCGCATGCTGGTCAACAGCGGCATCCGTCTGTTCAAGTTCTGGTTCTCGGTCAGCCGCGAGGAACAGCTGCGCCGCTTCATCTCCCGCCGCGACGATCCCTTGAAGCACTGGAAACTGTCGCCCATAGACATACAGTCGCTGGACAAATGGGACGACTACACCGCGGCCAAGGAAGCGACCTTCTTCCACACCCATACCGGCGACGCGCCGTGGACGGTGGTGAAATCCGACGACAAGAAGCGGGCCCGCCTCAACTGCATCCGCTACTTCCTGTCCCGGCTGGACTACCCGGACAAGGACGCGCGCGTCGCCCGAGCGGCCGATCCGCTGCTGGTGGGCGAGCCGCACACCATGGACGCGGAGGACAGCGACGCCTTGTTGCGGATTTGAGCGTACCGCCGCCACTCACTCCACCCGGAACCGCGGCAGATAATCCCGCTGCAGCCAGGCCTCGGGCACCTCGCGCCAAGCGAAACCGCTCTTGCGCATCACGGTTACCCACTGCGGATTGAGGCCGTCGATGATGACGGTTTCAGTGGGGCGGTCCCGGCCCAGGGCCTGGCGGTAGCCGCGGTAATAAGCCGTTTTCAGCAACTCGCCGCTGGCGGCGTAGAACTGCGCCTTGCGGCTGCGGTAACCGTCGCGATCCACCCACAGCTCAATGGCGTGATAAGTCACGTCCGGCCGCCTCGCGCTCAGCCGCAGCTTGTAGCTGGCGCGCGGCTGGCGGTCGCCGTCCATCACGGTTTCCTCCGCCGCGAGGGTGGCCAGATAGTCCAGGGGCCAGTTCACCGTCACCACGTCGCCGTTGGCCGCCTGGCCCAGCAGTCGTTGCTGCGGCGAAATCGGCACGCTGGCCTGGCTCGCCGGGTCGAACACCCATAAATCCTTGCCGCTTTTCAAGGTCAGCTTGCCCGCGTCGCGGCTGGGGCTGACAAAGCGCAACAGGCTGCGAAACTGGCCGCGCCGCGGATCGGCCCGTGAATACAACACCAGCGAGCTGGCTTCGCTAGGCTTGCCTTGCTTATAGCTGAGCAGGTCGACCTTCAGGCTGAAAGACTTGCCCGGATTGCGCACCTCGTCGCTCCAGGCCAGTATCTGCTGCGCGTCCGGCGCGGCCCAGGCCAAACCCTGCCAGCCCAGCAAAACCAAGCCCAATATGCGCGCGCGCTTCATTTTCCGCTCCCTTCCCTCATCCGCCATGCCGACTCAGGCCTGCCTCAAGGCGTCGACGATGTTCCAGCGCGCCGCCCGGCGCGACGGCCACCACGACGATAGCAGCGCCACCGCCATCAAACCGCCCATGCACGAAGCCAGCAGCGGCGTCTCGCCCCAGATCCGGATCAGGATGGGGCTGGGATCCACCACGCCCGGAGGCAGCCAGCTCAGGCCGGCGCGGTTGATCAGCCAGGCCAGGCCCAGCGACAGCAGCAGGCCGCCCAAACCGCCGATGACGCCCAGCAGGGCGCCCTCGCACAAGAACAGCCGCTGGACGCCGCCGCGTCTCAGGCCGATGGAGCGCAGCGCGCCGATTTCACGGGTACGCTCCATCACCGCCATATTCATGGTGTTGCCGGTGGTGAACAGCGTCACGCTGGCGATCAGCGCCGCCATGAAGCCGAAAATGGCGCCGAACATGCCGACGATGCGCTCGTACAGCGGCTGCAGCGCGGCGAAATCGTGGGCCGCCAACGGCTGCGCGCTCAAACCGGCTTGAAACAGCTGCTGCAGCCGCCGGCGTGCGGCCTCGATCTGCCCGCTGCTCTTCAGCTGCAGCAAGATCGCCGTCGCCATCGGCTCTCCCTCGCCGTACAGCAGCCGTTGCGCCTGCGACAGATGCAGGCCCACATAGACATCGTCCCATTCCCGAGCGCCCTGCCGCTCCACGCCCAACACCCGCAAACGGGCGACGTTGGGCGCGCCGGCGGCGGTGGCCGTCAACAGTTCGATCCGCTTGCCGTCCGCCGCGCGCGCCGGCCCGGTCAAGGCCGCCAGGTCCGGCGGCAGCCCCTCGCCTTCCGCCGCCGCCGCCGCGCAAGCCCGGTCGCCGTCGGACAGGCACAGCCCCAGAGTCTTGGCGACGCCGCCACCCAGCACCGCGGCGTTGGCGTCGCTGCCGGTCAAGGCCATCGGCTTGGCCGCCTGGCGCAAACCGCGCGCGTCCCAGCGCAGCAAGCGGTTCTGGCCTTCGGGCTCGCTGCCTTGCGCCAGCACCGTGCGCGACGTGCCGCTGGCGTAATGGCCAGCGATGGCACCCAGCGTCAAGGTCGGCGTGACGGCCGCCAACATGCCCTTCAGTTCCGGGTCCGACTCGATCTCGCGCTGGATGCGCCGGTAGTCGCGGATGCCGTAAGCGGCCGGGTTGCCGCTGCCGTATTGCAGATAATCGCGATGCTGCACCTGCAAATGGCCGAGCTTGCGGACAAAAGCCGTTTCCAGCCCGTACTGGACCGCGCGCTGATAGCCGCCGAACAACAGCACGCCCGCCATGCCCACCGCCATGGTCAAAGCGCTTGCCCAGGTGCGGCGGCGATTGCGCAATAGATTGCGCCAGGCCAGTTGCAGAACATTCATGCCGGCGCCTCCCCGGCGGCCAGCGCGCGGACCCGGCCGTCGCTGACCCGATAACGCTCGTCCGCCGCCGCGATCACCAGCGGATCATGCGAGGAGAACACCACCGCCACGCCGCGCTCGCGCTGCAACTGCCTGAGCAGCGCCAGGATGGCGGCGCCGGTGCCGCTGTCCAGATTGGCGGTGGGCTCGTCGGCCAACACCAGCGCCGGCTCGTGCACCAGCGCGCGCGCAATCGCCACCCGCTGGCGCTGGCCGCCGGACAACTGGCCGGGCCGGTGCGCCGCCTTGTCCGCCAAGCCCACCGCCGCCAGCATCTCCAGCGCCCGCGCTTTGCGCCGCGCCGCCGGCGCGCCCTGCAGCCGCAGCGGATATTCCACGTTTTCCAACGCGGACAGCACCGGCAGCAAATTGAAGCTTTGAAACACAAAGCCCAGGTGGCGAGCGCGAAAATCGCTAAGCGCGTCGTCGCTCAAGGCCGCCATGCTCTGCCCGGCGACGACAACCTCGACGCGGTCGGGCCGGTCCACGCCTCCCAGCAAATGCAAAATCGTGCTTTTCCCGCTGCCGGACGGCCCGGCCAAAACAGTGAATCGGGCGGCGGCCACTTTCAATTCCACATTGTGCAAAGCCGGCACTTCCACTTGGTCCATCCGGTATGTTTTAAATACGCCGCGCATTTCCGCCGCCATCGCCCGCTCCTTGAAAATCGGCGCCGTCCAATTTCGCGAAGCGTTTCAAGGTCTGCCGCGCTGCGCAAAGCTTTGAACAGGTTCCACCACTGATACCGCTTGAATATACCTGAAAACCCGCTCTAAATTTTCAATTGAAAAACAAAGCAATAAACCAACAAAACGTCCTATAAATTAAAAAATTAAATTCTTAAATAAAACTCTAATTAATATTAAAAATCAAACCAAATACAGCCAGGCCACGCACTCCATGCAGTCCCGGCTTCAAATCAGACAACGCCGCACTCGATATAAAAACAAAATGCCTCGATGGATATCGAGGCATGGCGTGCGCTAGTGTTATGGGAAAGAGAATCAGGAGCGTTGTCGCTTCCACACCCGCCTGGCGTCGCAAGCGGCGCGCAAGGGCGTGGACGACAGGCTGGTGGCGGCGAAATGTCCCACTTGGCGGGAAACCTTGGACAAGGCGGTGCCGGACAGGCTGCCCACCTGCCAGGCGCGACACAGCGGGTGCAGCGAGGGCGCGTCGTCGCTGGCGGCGTCCAGCCTGGCCTGCACGTCGCGGTTCATCTCGGACAGCCAACGCTCGGTCAGCAACATCCAATCGCGCTGAGTATCCGCTTGCGCCTGCACCAGATTGGCGCCCACCAACAGGGTGTCGTCCAGCCTGCGCTCCAAATCGCCCTGGGACATCGGATACGCCGGCGCAAAAGCCGACCACCAGACGATACAGGCCTCGTGCTGGGCGTCCAGCATGCGCTGCTGGCCGCGCTCCACTGCGCTGCGGTAACTCTCCATCGCGCCGATCAACCAACTACGGGTCATTGCCACTCCTCGATCAAACCCGGCGGGCCGCCTCGTCTCGCGGCAGCCGCCCTAAGCGCCTGCTTGCAAGGAAGGCGCCGCGGCCCTGAAGACGCGCAGCGGATCACAAGCAGGTTCTAAGCCGCAACGGCGGGCAAACGCCACACCTGCAGCAATTCTTGCAACAAGGTTTCCAACACGGGATCGCCCGCCCGGTCCGCCGGGTAGACGAATTGCAACTCGGCCAATTTGCGCACATCCGGCAGCACTGTCAACCTGCCGGCGTCTTGCCAGGCCTGCGCCGCCTCTTCCCGCGCCAGCGCCACCCCCACCCCGGAGGCCACCAATTCAAGGATGGCGTCGAGATGATCGCACTCCGCTACCTTCTTAGGCGAAATGTTGAGTTCTCGCCACAACTCCGCGGTGATTTTGGAAAGACTGGAAAACTGCGAAATGCCGATCCACGGCAATTTGCCCAATTCCCTCAAGCCGCCGCCGGCCAAACGCGACGCCCAGCCGGCGGGCAGGACGATGCGGAACGGCAATTCCGCCAGCTTGACGGTGGAGACGTTCACATAGGGGTTTTTGCCCAGATAGAAGCCGGCGTCCAGTTCTTTCTTGCGCACCAGGTTCAGCACATCCACGGTGACGCCGTGGCGCAATTGGATGTCCAGCAAGGGATAACGCTCCACCAGGCCCGCCACCCAGGGTCCGATCTTCAAGGTGTCCGGCGTCAGGGTGACGCCTAGCCGCGCCTTGCCTGACAACTGGCCCTTCAATTGCCGCGCGTGGTTGATGATGCCGCTGGCCGCGCCCAGTATCGCCTGCGCCTGCGGCAGCAATTCCTGGCCGGTCCGGGTCAGCGACACCCCGCCCGCGCTGCGTTCGAACAATTGCATGCCCACTTCTTCTTCCAGGGCCTTGATTTGCGCGGTGACCGCCGGCTGCGACAGGTGCAGCAATTCGGCGGCCTGTGTCAGGTGCCCTTGCTGGGCGACGGTGACAAAGGTGCGCAACTGATAGATTTCCATGTTCTCCCCTGACTTGGATGCTTGGCGGCGGGCCGGATCGCCGTACGCGGCAGGCATGGGCGGCATGATGGCGGGTCTGCGGCGGATGCGGCGGCCTGAGCTAAGCCCGGCCGATGATGGTTTTCTCTTGTGCGAGCCATTTTCGGCGCAATGCCGGCTAAATAACAAGCGCTTTATGCCCCGCCGCCGGCCCCACCAAGCATTTGCGGCAAGGCGCGCCGCGACGGCGACGCCCAGTCCGGGCCTGGATTTTTTGGTTCGATCAGCCCTATTTCGCCGCCGAATTAAGAGCAAAAATTCTAATCCAAGTTATTGATTTTATTTATTTTTTGCACTGCATCATCGGCCTGAATAATTTTCCGCATCAAAAAAAGCGATTAGATTCGCCTCCGTCACCTCCCTTATGTTTTCAGCAGCGACAACCCAAGTCGCGACCACAAAGGAGGATGCAATGAACGAGGACATACTCAAGAAAGTGCAGTCCAACCCCAAATTCAAGGAACTGGTGCACAAGAAAACCAGCCTGGGTTGGCAGCTCACCCTAGTCATGCTGGTCATCTACTACGGCTTCATCCTGGTGCTGGCGTTCTCGCCGGCTACGCTGGGCCATCCCGTCAGCGCGGGCGCCACCATGACGGTGGGCATTCCCATCGGCGTGCTGATCATCGTCTCGGCCTTCGCGCTGACCGGCATCTATGTGCGCCGCGCCAACACCGAGTTCGATCTGCTCAACCAGCAAATCGTCGAGGAGTCCAAACAATGAAGCAACGCGTCTTGCAACTGGCCTGCGTCTCCGGCCTTCTGCTGCCCTCCTTGGCCATGGCGGCCGGGGCCATTGAGGGCGATGTCAAGCAACAGGCCACCAACTGGCACGCCATCATCATGTTCCTGCTCTTCGTGGCCTTCACTCTGGGCGTCACGTATTGGGCCGCGCGCCGCACCAAGTCCGCCAGCGACTTTTACGCGGCCGGCGGCGGCATCACCGGTTTCCAGAATGGTCTCGCCATCGCCGGCGACTATATGTCCGCCGCGTCCTTCCTCGGCATTTCCGCGATGGTGTTCGAAAAAGGCTACGACGGCCTGATCTATTCGATGGGCTTCCTGGTGGGCTGGCCCGTCATCCTGTTCCTGGTGGCGGAACGCCTGCGCAATCTGGGCAAATACACTTTCGCCGACGTCGCCTCCTACCGCTTGCAACAGACGCCGGTGCGCAGCTTCGCCGCCACCTCCACCCTGGTGGTGGTCGCCATCTACCTGATTGCGCAGATGGTGGGCGCCGGCAAGCTGATCCAGCTCTTGTTCGGCATGAGCTATAGCTCGGCGGTGTTGATGGTGGGCGTGCTGATGGTGTGCTACGTGCTGTTCGGCGGCATGCTGGCCACCACCTGGGTGCAAATCATCAAGGCGGTGCTGCTGCTCTCCGGCGCCACCTTCATGGCCATCATGGTGCTGGCCACCGTGGGTTTCAGCCCGGAAGTCATGTTTGAAAAAGCGGTGGCCGCGCATAGCAAGGGCGTCGCCATCATGGCGCCGGGCAAGGCCGATCCGATCGACTCCATTTCACTGGGCCTGGCGCTGATGTTCGGCACCGCCGGCCTGCCGCACATCCTGATGCGCTTCTTCACCGTGTCCGACGCCAAGGAAGCGCGCAAATCGGTGTTCTTCGCCACCGGCTTCATCGGCTATTTCTACATCCTCACCTTCATCATCGGCTTCGGCGCCATCATGCTGGTGCTGAACCAGCCGGGCATGATGGAAACCGTGGTCAAGAACGGCAAATCCGTCACCCAGCTGATCGGCGGCAACAATATGGCGGCGGTGCACCTGGCCGAGGCCGTGGGCGGCGACATGTTCCTGGGCTTCATCTCCGCGGTGGCCTTCGCCACCATCCTGGCGGTGGTGGCCGGCCTGGCGCTGTCCGGCGCGTCGGCGGTGTCGCACGATCTGTACGCCAGCGTGATCAAGAAGGGCAAGGCCAACGAGGCCGACGAGATCCGCGTGTCCAAGATCACCACCGTGGTGTTGGGCGTGGTGGCCATCGTGCTGGGCCTGGTGTTCGAAAAACAGAACATCGCCTTCATGGTGGGCCTGGCCTTCTCCATCGCCGCCTCGGCCAACTTCCCGGTGCTGTTCCTCTCCATGTTCTGGAAGGGGCTGACCACGCGCGGCGCGGTGATCGGCGGCTTCATCGGCCTGTTGTCGGCGGTGGTGCTGATCGTGCTGGGTCCGACGGTCTGGGTGGAGGTGCTCAAGCACGAGCACGCGGTGTTCCCGTACAAGAACCCGGCCATCTTCTCGATGACTCTGGCCTTCGTTTCCACCTGGCTGATCTCGGTGCTGGACAAGTCCCGCCAGGCCGACGAGGAAAAAGCCAAGTTCGAAGCCCAGTTCGTGCGCGCGATGACCGGCATCGGCGCGTCCGGCGCCTCCAAACATTGACAATGACATAAGGCCGGGCCGAGGATGTCGGCCTGCCTTTACAACCCACCGCGCCGCTCCAGCGGTTCCGGAGCGGCGGCATCGCTACACCGTTAATCCAGGAGAAGTTTATGTCCACGCTAGAATCCGTCCTCAAGGAAACCCGCAGCTTTCCGCCTTCCGACGATTTCCGCCAAAAGGCGACGATCTCCGGCATCGAGGCGTACCACACGCTGTGCGAGCAGGCGGACGCCGATTACCTGTCGTTCTGGGGCGATCTGGCGCGCGATCAGATCTCCTGGAAAAAACCGTTCACCCGCGTGCTGGACGATAGCCAGGCGCCGTTCTTCAAGTGGTTCGACGACGGCGTGCTCAATGTTTCCTACAACTGCCTGGACCGCCACCTGCCGGTCAACGCCAACCGCATCGCGCTGATTTTCGAAGCCGACGACGGCGCGGTCACCCGCGTCACTTACGCCGAGCTGCACCGCCGCGTCTGCCAGTTCGCCAACGGCCTGAAGAGCCTGGGCGTGAGCAAGGGCGACCGCGTGGTGATTTACATGCCGATGGTGATCGAGGCCGTCGTGGCGATGCAGGCCTGCGCCCGCATCGGCGCCATCCACTCCGTGGTGTTCGGCGGCTTTTCCGCCGGCGCGGTGCGCGACCGCGTCCAGGACGCCGGCGCCAAGCTGGTGATCACCGCCAACGAAGGCCTGCGCGGCGGCAAGAGCGTGCCGCTGAAGGCCACGGTGGACGAAGCGCTGGCGATGGACGGCTGCGACAGCGTCAAACACGTGGTCGCCTACCAGCGCACCCAGAACGAGGTGGCCTGGAGCGAGGGCCGCGACGTGTGGTGGCATCAATTGGTCAGCGGCCAGCCGGAACAATGCGAACCGGAGTGGATGAACGCCGAGGATCCGCTGTTCATCCTCTACACCTCCGGCTCCACCGGCAAACCCAAGGGCATCCAGCACAGCAGCGCCGGCTATCTGCTGGGCGCGGCCAACAGTTTCCGCTGGGTGTTCGACTACAAGCCCAACGACGTGTTCTGGTGCACCGCCGACGTGGGCTGGATCACCGGCCACAGCTATATCTGCTACGGCCCGCTGGCCAACGGCGCCACCCAGGTCATCTTCGAGGGCGTGCCCACTTATCCGGACGCCTCCCGCTTCTGGCGCATGATAGAACAGCACAAGGTCAGCATTTTCTATACCGCGCCCACCGCCATCCGCTCGCTGATCAAGCTGGGCGCGGACCTGCCCAAGCAGCACGATCTGTCCAGCCTGCGCCTGCTCGGCACCGTGGGCGAGCCGATCAACCCCGAGGCCTGGATCTGGTATCACGAAACCGTGGGCGGCGGCCGCTGCCCGATTGTCGACACCTGGTGGCAGACCGAGACCGGCTCCATCCAGATCTCGCCGCTGCCGGGCGCGGTGGCCACCAAACCCGGCTCGTGCACGCTGCCGCTGCCGGGCATCATGGCCGACATCGTCGATGAGTCCGGCGCTCAGGTGGACCCGGGCCGCGGCGGCTTCCTGGTGATCAAGAAGCCCTTCCCCAGCCTGGTGCGCACCATCTGGAACGATCCGGAACGCTTCAAGAAAACCTATTTCCCGGAAGAGTTCAACGGCCAGTACTATCTGGCCGGCGACTCCGCCAACCGCGACGAGAACGGCTATTTCTGGATCATGGGCCGCATCGACGACGTGCTGAACGTGTCCGGCCACCGCCTGGGCACCATGGAGATAGAATCCGCGCTGGTGGCCAATCCGCTGGTGGCGGAGGCCGCCGTGGTCGGCAAGCCGCACGAGGTCAAGGGCGAGGCGGTGGTGGCCTTCGTGGTGCTCAAGGGCGCTCGCCCTCAGGGCGAGGAAGCCAAGAAAGTGGCGGCCGAGCTGAAAAACTGGGTGGCGCACGAAATCGGCAAGATCGCCCAGCCGGACGATATCCGTTTCGGCGAGAACCTGCCCAAAACCCGCTCCGGCAAGATCATGCGCCGCCTGCTGCGTTCCATCGCCAAGGGCGAGGAAATCACCCAGGACGTGTCCACGCTGGAAAACCCGCAAATCCTGCAACAGCTGCAACAGCCACTATAAACGCCAGATTCGCCGCGCCGGGGCCGCCATGCGGCTCCGGCTTTTTCATGCCTCCCGCCTATCCGTCCCAGCGCTACTCCAGCCGGAAGCGCGAGATCATCTCGTCCTGTTCGGCCACGTCGGCGGCGGTGCCCTGGCAATGCCGCAACTGCACTTGCGCCGCGTCGCTTACACGCTGGCCGATGTGCTGAATGCTGCCCGCGCTGTCGTTGATGTCCCGCGTCATCTGGCTTTGGCGGCTCACCGCGCCGGCGATGTCGCTGTTCTTGGCGTTGATGTCGGAGATCACGTCCCGGATGCGCGTCAGCATCTCGCTGATCTGCTCGGCGTCCTTCACCGTGTTGCTGGCGCAATCGCGGCTTTCATCCATCTTGTCCCGGGCCTCGTTCACGCCGCGCTGCAGTTGCTCAATCATGCTGCGGATTTCCTGCGTCGCCTCCTGGGTTTGCGAAGCCAGCTTGCGCACCTCGTCCGCCACCACGGCGAAGCCGCGTCCCATTTCCCCCGCCCGCGCCGCTTCGATCGCGGCGTTCAGCGCCAGCAGATTGGTCTGCTCGGCCACGCCGGTGATCACTCTGACGATGGATTCGATGTTCTTGCTGAATTCGGCCAGTTCGTTCATGGACAGCGAGGTCTGCTCCAGGGTGTCGGCCAAACGCCGTATCGCCTGGCTGGACTGCGTCACCAGCGCCATCCGGCTGCCGGTTTCCTCGTGCGCCTGCCGCGCGGCCTCGGCCACCGCGCCGGCGTTGGACGTCATTTCGCCGGACGCCTCCGCCATCTGGCCGATGGACGCCACCAGTTGCTCCAGCTCTCTTTGCAGACGGCTGGCCTCGCCGCTGCTCTGTTGCGCCTCTTCCGCGCTTTGCTCGGCGCCGTGGTGGACGCGCGTGGAAATCTGGCGGATATCGCCGATCAGCCGCTGCAGATAAGCGATGAAGCGGTTCAACTCCTTCGCCACCTCGCCGAATTCGTCGCGGGAGCTTTCGTCTATGCGCCGCGTCAGATCGCCGTTGCCGCTGTTGAGCTCGGTCAGCGACTGCTTGAGCTGCTGCAAGGGGCGCCGCAGGATCTGCTGCATCAGCGTGCTGAGGATGACCATGCTCAGCAGCACGCCTATCACCGCGCCCCAAAAGCCGCGCCAGCCTATCTGCTTGGCCTCGGCCATTACCTTGCCCTCGTCCAGCACCACGCCCACCAGCCACTTGGCCGGCTGCAGATGCGACAGCGGCTGAAACGCCACCATCAGGCGCTGCTCGTTGACCTCCACCTCCTGCACCTTGCCGTCCAGGGCCGGCGCTTTGCCGCCGAACAACTCCGCAACGCTCTTGCCGTTCAGCTTGGCGTCCGGGTGGCTGATGATTTTGCCGTCGGCGGACAGCAGGAAGGCGTAGCCCGCGCCGTTGAAGGTGGCGGTGTTCAACGCGTCCGAAACCGACTTCAGGCTGAGGTCGCCGCCGAAAGCGCCTTTGAACGCGCCCTTGTCGGTCAGCTTGGCCACCGCCGAAATCAGGATCTCGCCGGACGCGGCGTCGGGATAGGGATCGGTCAGGCCGACGCCGGCGGCCGCCTTGGCCACCGGATACCATGGCCGCTTGCGGGCGTCCCAAGTGGGAGGAGGATTCCAGGACGGATCGTTGGAGATTCTCTTGCCGTCGCTGTCCAAGCCGCCAAACACCAGCTTGAACTCGTTCTTGAGCATGGGCCGCTGGAAAACCTCCAAAATGCGCTCGTTGCTGAAACCGGCGTCTATGGTCTCCGACATCAGCTGGATCTGAGCCAGCTTGCCGTTCAACCAATTGGCGATCTGCTCGGCCAGCACCTGGCTGGTCTGGGTCACTTCCTGCTCTTTACCCGCGCGTATGCTGTCCGCAACGCTCAGGTATTGCATCCAGGACAGGGTCGACAAGGTCACGGCCAGCACCAGCGCGGAAATCAGGCCGGCTTTGTGAGCGATTTTCATGGCGGACGGTCCGGAAAAGTGAGTATTTTCACCATAGCGCACCCGCGCGCCGCTCCAAGCCCCGCCGCTTTGTTTTTTACGAAAATCGCGCGCCGCGCCCCCGGCGAGGCCCGATTCCCCGCTTCAAGCGCGCGCGCCGGCAAGGACCTCCCGAAGCCTAGTCCGCGCCGGGAGTTGAAGCCGCGGCCCCTAGCGTCGATAATTAGCGGTTTTTGAAGCGGAATCCCACAGCATGCCCGTGATCACACTCGTCGAAAGGATAGACGCCCTACTGCCCCAGACCCAGTGCGGACAATGCAGCCACGCCGGCTGCCGCCCGTATGCGGAGGCGCTGGCGGAAGGCCGCGATCCGATCAACCGCTGCCCGCCGGGCGGCGACGACGGCATCCGGGCGCTGGCGGAACTGCTGGGCCGGGACATCATTCCCTTCGCCGCCGACGGCCCGCAGCCCAAGCCGCGCGCGCTGGCCGTGATACGCGAAGACAGCTGCATCGGCTGTACCCTGTGCATCCAGGCCTGTCCGGTGGACGCCATCGTCGGCGCCGCCAAGCAGATGCACACCGTCATCGCCGCCGAGTGCACCGGCTGCGAACTGTGCCTGGCGCCCTGTCCGGTGGACTGCATCGACCTGGAGCCGGTGGCCGACCCGGCCGACGGCGAGCGCGAGCGACTCATGGCCCGCGCCGCCCAGGCCCGCGTCCGTTATGAACGGCGGCAGGCGCGCAAGGCGCGCGATCAGGCGGACAAGGCCAGACGCCTGGCCGAGCGCGCGGCGGTGAACGCGGCGCCGGCCTCCCCCGCCGCCGCGCCGACCGTTTCCGCCGCGCCCGCGCCGGCGGCCGACAAGAACGAATTGATCCGCAAGGCGATGGAGCGCGCCGCCGCCATGCGCGCCGCCCGCGAACAAGCAGACAAGGACAAGCCGTGAACGCCGTCAAACGCAAAGAAATCTTCACCCGCCTGCGCGACGCCAATCCGCATCCCACCACCGAGCTGGAATACAGCAGCCCGTTCGAACTGCTGATCTCGGTGCTGCTGTCGGCTCAGGCCACCGACGTCGGCGTCAACAAGGCCACGCGCCGGCTCTATCCGGTGGCCAATACGCCGGCGGCCATGCTGGCGCTGGGCGAGGAATCGCTGGCCAACTTCATCAAGACCATAGGCTTGTACAAGACCAAGGCCAGGAACGTGATCGCCACCTGTCACCTGCTGCTGGAAAAGCACGGCGGCGAGGTGCCGCAAACCCGCGAGGCGCTGGAGGCGCTGCCCGGCGTCGGCCGCAAAACGGCCAATGTGGTGCTGAACACCGCCTTCGGCCAGCCCACCATCGCGGTGGACACCCATATTTTCCGGGTGTCCAACCGCACCCGGATCGCGCCCGGCAAAGACGTGCGAGAAGTCGAGGATAAACTGGTAAAATACATCCCTGACGAATTCAAAGTCGATGCGCATCACTGGCTGATCCTGCTCGGACGCTATGTCTGCAAAGCCAGAAAACCGGAATGCGAGCGCTGCGTCATTGCCGACCTCTGCGAATATCCGGCAAAAACCGTTATGATTAAAGACAACTGAATCAAATACTGGAAAAACTCCGGTTCCGCCCTTATTTTCCGCATAGACATCAACCTAAAAGGATAGCCTGTGACAACGTATCTGCGCACCCTGGTTGGCGCCTTGCTCGCAGCCTCGTTGCTGTCCGGCTGCGACAAGGTCGAGCGCTTCTTCAAAGGCAACTCCCAGCCCGCGCCGGTCGCCATTCCCGCGCAACAGGATGGCCGCGTCGCCATGTTGCTGCCGGACTTCACTCAATTGGTCAGCCGCGACGGACCGGCGGTGGTGAATATCCAGGCCAGCCGCGAAGACAGCGGGGCCTCCCAACCCAGCAATCTGCCGATTCCGGTGCCGGAAGACGATCCGCTGTACGACTTCTTCCGCCGCTTCATCCCCAATCATCCGCCTCAGCGCGAACAGCCGCAGGAAGAAAGCGTCTCCTTCGGCTCCGGCTTCATCATCAGCGCCGACGGCTACATCCTGACCAACGCCCATGTGGTGGCGGACAGCCAGCAGGTCAAGGTGATGCTGACCGACAAGCGCGAACTGCGCGCCAAGCTGGTCGGCGTGGACAAGCGCACCGACGTGGCGCTGCTGAAAGTGGCGGCGGCGGATCTGCCGGTGGTCAAGATCGGCAGCCCGGCGGACTTGAAAGTCGGAGAATGGGTGGCCGCCATCGGCGCGCCCTTCGGCTTCGACAACACCGTCACCGCCGGCATCGTCTCGGCCAAGGGCCGCAGCCTGCCGGACGAAAACTTCGTCCCCTTCATCCAGACCGACGTGGCGATCAACCCCGGCAACTCCGGCGGTCCGCTGTTCAATCTGCGCGGCGAAGTGGTGGGCATCAACTCGCAGATCTACAGCCGTTCCGGCGGCTTCATGGGCATCTCCTTCGCCATCCCCATCGATTTGGCGATGAGCGTGGTCGACCAGCTCAAGGCCAAGGGCAAGGTCAGCCGCGGCCAGCTGGGCATCAATATCCAGGAAGTGACTCAGGAGCTGGCGCAGTCCTTCGGTCTGCCGCGCCCCAGCGGCGCGCTGGTGGTGCGCGTCGATCCCAAGGGACCGGCCGCTCGCGCCGGCCTGCAGGCCGGCGACATCATCCTGAAACTGGACGGCAAGTCCATAGAAAGCTCCAAGGATCTGCCGGTGCTGGTCGGCTCGCTGCAGCCGGGCACCAAGATCAAGCTGACGGTGTGGCGCAAGGGCGTGGAAAAGGATCTGGAAGCCACGCTGGCGGAACTGGCGCAGGAAGCGCCGAGCGCGCAGCAGTCTCAGGAAGAAAGCTCGCCGCAAGGCTTCCAGTTCGGCAAACTGGGTCTGACGCTCAGCGAGCTGACGCCGAACCAGCGCTCGGAGCTGGGCGTGCGCGGCGGCCTGCTGATCCAGAAGGCGCAAGGTCCGGCCGCTCGTTCCGGCCTGCAGGCCGGCGACGTGATCCTGGGCTTGAACCAGGTGGAAGTCTCCACCATCGCCAACTTCGAAAAAGCGCTGGCCAGCACCAAGGGCCATATCGCCTTGTTGGTGCGCCGCAACGAGGCCGTGTTGTTCGTGCCCTTGCGGCTGGAATAAGCGTCGTCTCGACCCGCATTGCCCAAAGCCGCCGTCAGGCGGCTTTTTCATTTTGATGGCATACCGCCCGCGCTGTTAGGATTGAGCTTTCGCGTCCGCCACAGGAGAGCCGCCATGGACTTTCACACCGCCGATCTATGCGATCAGTTCGACGAACAATTGCAGGTATTGACGCCCTCGCTGCAACGCTACGGCGGCCAGGCCCGATTTTTCGGCCGCATCGAAACCCTGAAGCTGTTCGAGGACAATAGCCTGGTACGGGAGGCGCTGAGTCAGCACGGCGCCGGCAAGGTCTTGGTGGTGGACGGCGGCGGCTCGCTGCGCTGCGCGCTGCTGGGCGACCAATTGGGCGTGCTGGCGGTGGCCAACGGCTGGGCCGGCGTGGTGATCAACGGCTGCATCCGCGACTCCGCCGCCCTGAACAAGCTGGCGCTGGGCATACGCGCGCTGGGCACCCACCCGCGCAAATCGGTGAAGCGCGGCGAAGGCCAGCGCAATCTGAGCGTGGAGTTCGGCCAGACGCGTTTCAGCCCCGGCCACTGGCTGTACGCCGACGAAGACGGCGTGGTGGTCTCCCCCGGCGCGCTGCATCAAACCAAGTGACCGCGCCTCAGGCCTCGCTGCGTTGATAGACGGGCAATTCCTGTTGCGCGGCGGGGCTGCCCCAGGGCAGGTGCTGCTCCCACCAGATATGGCCGGCCGGCGCCACCCGCTCCGGGTGGTCCAGCGAGGACACGGTGATGTCGAGCTCCTCCGGGTCCGACTCATGGCGATACGTCAGGGTGGAGCCGCAATGCGGGCAGAAACCGCGGCTGACCGCGGCCGAGGAGTGATACAGCACCGGCTTTTCCCCGCGCCAGTCCAGATCGGCCACGCGTACGGTGAACCAGGTGACGAAGGCCGCGCCGCTGGCGCGACGACAGCTTTTGCAATGGCAATGCACCACATCGTAAGGCTCGGCGCGCAAACGGTAACGCACTGCGCCGCATAAGCAGCCCCCGGTCAGATTCTGGCCTGCGCTCATGATGCCTCCCTCGCTGCTGGATTGACGATGGATCAGGAAGCGGTTGCCGGGCCGGCTCAAGCCGGCAGCCAGACAACGCCGCTTTTTAAATATGATTCACCGCCCGCGCCAGCGCCAAGCGCCAAGCCGAAATAAACCGGCTCCGGCCCCGGAATGGATGCTGTGCTGCAACAAAAAAACAACGGCCGCCCTAAGGCGGCCGCTGGCTGGCGAAACCGGAAGCGGATCAGGCCGCCTGCGTCGGGGTCGCGCCCTTGACCTCGGTCATCTGGTTGCCGGCGTCCACGAACACCAGCTTGGGCTGGTGATCCTTCAGCTCGGCGGCCTCGTACTGGGCGAAAGACGCGATGATCAGCAAATCCCCCGGCGCGGCGCGGCGCGCGGCGGAGCCGTTGACCGAGATGGTGCCGGAGCCGCGCTCGGCCTTGATCGCGTAAGTGGCGAAGCGCTCGCCGTTGGTGACGTTCCAGATCTGCACTTCTTCATATTCCAGAATGTCGGCCGCTTCCAGCAGGTTCTCGTCGATGGCGCAGGAGCCGATATAGTGCAACTCGCTGTGCGTTGTGGTTACCCGGTGAAGCTTGGATTTGAGCATATTGCGCTGCATGATTGCATCCTTCGTCCGCTGATCAGCGGAACACTTCGATGTTGTCGATCAGGCGGGTGCGCCCCAGTCGGGCGGCCGCCAGCACCACCAGGCGTTTTTCGCCGGCGTGCGCCACCGCCAGGGTGTCGGCCTGGCGAATTTCCACGTAATCCACGGTCCAGCCGGCTTGGGCTAGATCGTCGCGCGCGCCCTGCTCCAGCGCCGCGTAATCATTGTCGCCGTCCTGCAGCCGCTGCCGCACCTGCGTCAGATTGCGATACAGGCGCGGCGCCTCGGCGCGCTCTTCCGCGCTCAGATAGCCGTTGCGCGAGGACAGCGCCAGGCCGTCGTCGGCGCGGCCGGTGTCCACCGGCACAATCTCGATCGGCGAGTTCAAATCCTCCACCATCGCGCGGATCACGTGCAGCTGCTGGAAATCCTTCTTGCCGAAACAGGCCAGGTCCGGCTGCACGATGTTGAACAACTTGGTCACCACGGTGGCGACGCCGCGGAAGTGGCCGGGACGGAAGGCGCCGCACAGCTCGTTCTGGATATTCGGCGGCTCCACGTTGAAGTCCTGGCGCACGCGCGGATACAGCTCCTGCTCCTCGGGGAAGAACAAGGCGTCCACGCCGGCGGCGCGCAGCTTGTCGCAATCGGCGTCGAAGGTGCGCGGATAGGCGCCGAAGTCTTCGCCCTGGCCGAACTGCAGCCGATTGACGAAGATGCTGACCGCCACTTTGTCGGCGCGCTCGCGCGCCGCCTTGACCAGGGCCAGATGGCCGGCATGCAGATTGCCCATGGTGGGCACGAAGGCGAGCTTGCCCGCCTGGCGACGCCAGGCGCGCATCTGCGCCACGGTACGAATGATTTCCATTGCTTGATGTCCTGGACCGGGCCGATCAGAAAGTATGTTCCGCCGCCGGGAAGGACTTGTCCTTCACCGCCTGCACATAGGCCTGCACCGCGCCCTGGATGCTGCCCGCCTGGTTCATGAAGTCCTTGACGAAGCGCGCCTTCTTGCCCGGATACACGCCCAGCATGTCGTGCAGCACCAGCACCTGGCCGGACACGTCGACGCCGGCGCCTATGCCTATGGTGGGCACGGAAATCGACTCAGTGATCTCGCGCGCCAGCTCGGCCGGCACGCACTCCATCAGCACCAGGCTGGCGCCGGCCTCGGCGTGCGCCTTGGCGTCGTTGACGATGCGGCGCGCGTCTTCCTCGCTCTTGCCCTGCACCCGATAGCCGCCGAAGGTGTTGACGAACTGCGGCGTCAGGCCGATGTGGGCGCACACCGGCACGCCGCGCTCCACCAGGAAGCGGGTGGTGTCGGCCATATAGGCGCCGCCCTCCAGCTTCACCATATGCGCGCCGGCCTGGATGATGCGGGCGGCGTGGGCGAACGCCTGCTGCGGACTTTCCTGATAGGCGCCGAACGTCATGTCGCCCAGCACCATCGCCTGCTTGGCGCCCCGCGCCACGCAACGCACGTGATAGAGCATTTCCTCCTCGGCCACCGGCAGCGTGGAATCTATGCCCTGCACCACCATGCCCAACGAATCCCCCACCAGCAGAATTTCCACGCCGGCCTGTTCCAGCAAGGCGGCGAAGCTGGCGTCGTAACAGGTCAGCATGGCGATCTTCTGCCCTTCCTGCGCCATTTTCTGCAGGGTGTTGACGGTAATTTTCATGCCCGTTCTTCCTCGTTTCAGTCGTCCGTATCGACCGGCGGGACGCCTAGAACCCGCTTACGATCTGCTGCGCCTCAGGAAGGTCGCGCGGCGAGCGCGGCGTCGAAACGCGCGGACGGGGCTGGGCCCTTCCGCCGTCTCGGCCGCAAGGCCGTCACCCGTCCTGGCTCGCATCATCGCAAACCGGCTCTGAGCGCTCGGCGGCTCAGACGCTCTTGTTGAAATAGTTGCGCTGGCCTCGCGCCTCGCTGATGCAGCGGATCAGCAGTTCGAAGTCCTCGTCGCCGTCGACCAGATTCAGATGATCGGTATTGACGATCAGCAATGGCGCGGCCTCGTACTGATGGAAAAACTCGCTATAGGCCTGATGCACGCGCTTCAGATAGCCTTCTGGGAAATTGACTTCGTACTCCGCCGCCCGCGCGGCCACCCGGCTCAGCAGGTTCTCTTCGGAAGCCTGCAGATAAATCACCAGATCCGGCACCGGATGCTCGGGCATCGCCAGCCCCGCCAGGCGCTTGTACAGCGCCAGCTCGGCCTCGTCCAGATTGATCTTGGCGAACAGCGCGTCTTTTTCGAACAGGAAGTCCGACACCAACGGGCTGGCCAGCAGTTCGCCGTCCAGCATGCTCTTGGCCATCTCGGCGCGTTGCAGCATGAAGGACAGCTGGGTGGACAGGCCGTGGGCCGGCAAGTTGCGGTAGAAGCGCGGCAGGAAGGGGTTGGCGGCGGGATCTTCCGCCAGCAGGCGCACGCCCCAGTATTCCGACAGTCGGCGCGCCAGAGAGGATTTGCCCGCGCCGATCGGCCCTTCGACCACGACATAACGCAATTGACTCATCGCTCGCTTCCTTATTAGCTAGTTGTTTTGAGGCGCTCCACGCCCTGATCGGCCAGCCCTGCGGCCAGTTCGCCGGCCGTGCCCAGCGCCGGCAGCGCCAGATCGGGAGCGATCTCCGCCAGCGGGATCATGACGAAGCCGCGCAGATGCATGCGCGGATGCGGCAGGGTCAGGTCTTGGTCGCTCAGGGCGACGCCGCTGTAATACAGCAGATCCAGATCCAGCACCCGCGGCGCGTTGCGGAAGGTGCGCACCCGGCCGAACTCGGCCTCTATCGCCAGCAGCCGGCGCAATAATTCGCGCGGCGCCAGCGCGGTGTCCACTTCCGCCACGGCATTGATGAAGTCCGGCTGATCGGCATAGCCCACCGGCGCGGTGCGGTACAGGGCGGACTGCCGGGTCAGCGCGGTGTCGGGCAAGGCGGCGATCGCGGCCAGCGCGGCGCGGATCTGCGCCGCCGGCTGCTCGAGATTGCTGCCCAGCGCGATGAAGGCCTGCGCCACTTAGGCCTCTCCGCCCGGCTCGTCCGCGGCTTTGCGACGATTGGCGGGGCGGCGGCGGCGGCGTTTCTTGGCCGGGTCCGGCTCGCCGCTGGCTTTGGCGATGTCCAGCAGCTGCTCGCGTTCGTCCTCGTCGGCGCGCTGGAAGTCATTCCACCAGGACACCAGCTTCATGTCCACCTCGCCGGCTTCTCCGCGCAGGGCGAAGAAATCGTAAGCGGCGCGGAAGCGCGGCTGCTCCAGGAAGCGATAAGCGCGCTGACCGCTGCGGCTGTCGAAACGCGACTGCAGCATCCAGATTTCGCGCATGGTCACGCTGAAACGGCGCGGAATGGCGAAATCGTTGTCCTGCTCGGACTCCACATCGGCAATCGCCTGCGCCAGCGCGTACACCGCGCGGTCGCCGGCGTTCAGGCGCTTCTGCCAGCGCTGATGCACCTGCTTCCACAACAGGGTGGCCAGCAGGAAGCCCACCGACACCGGCTTGTCGGCGCGGATGCGCTGATCGGTGCTTTCCAGGCCCAGCTTCAAGAACAGGTCGTCGCCCTTATCGTCCAGCACCGCGTCCAGCAGCGGGAACACGCCGCGCGCCATGCCTTCCTCGCGCAGCTTTTTCAGGCAGCCGTAGGCTTGGCCGGACATCAGCAGCTTGAGCATTTCGTCGAACAGGCGCGCCGGCGGCTCTTTCTTCAGCAGATGGGCGTGGGTGCGGATCGGCTTGCGGGTGGCCTCGTCGATATCGAAGCCCAGCTTGGCCGCCAGGCGCACCGCGCGCAGCATGCGCACCGGGTCTTCCTGATAACGGCGCGCCGGCTGGCCTATCATCACCAGCTTGCGGGCGCGCAAGTCCTTGACGCCGTGGTGATAGTCGATGACGGTTTCGTCGGACGGATCGTAGAACAACGCGTTGACGGTGAAGTCGCGGCGGTGCGCGTCCTCTTCCTGGCTGCCGAAGCTGTTGTCGGCCATGATGCGGCCGGTTTCATTGGTGTCGTCCACCGAACCGCCGCGGAAAGTGGTCACCTCGATGGTTTCCGGTCCCATCATCACGTGGACGATGCGGAAACGCCGGCCGATGATGCGGGAGCGGCGGAACACCCGGTGCACTTCCTCAGGCGTCGCGTTGGTGGCGACGTCGAAATCCTTCGGCGACACGCCCAACATCAAGTCGCGCACGGCTCCGCCCACCACATAGGCGGCGAAACCGGCCTCCTGCAGTCGGGTGGTGACTTTCAGCGCAGCGGAGCTGAGCTGGTCTCGGCGGATGCCGTGTTGCGGCAGAGGAATCACGCGCGCCTTGGTGCGGCGCTTGCCCATGCCGGCGGGCAGGTCCAGTACTTTACGGATAAACTTGCGGATCATTATGAGAAGATAGTCGACTTGGAATGCCAGGATTCGCAAGACTAGTAGGTAGTCAAGCCGGCGATTATATCCCTATTCTTTGCAGAAAATACAATTCGCCGCCATATCCCGCCGCATCGAAGCGCCCATGGCCGCCAATTGCCCCCCATCGGCGATAGGCATACAATCGCTGCCGATTCGCCGACTCCGACAAGACCCCTCCCGTGCGCCCTACTCTCAGCTTTCATCTCCAGACCATTCCCAACGTGCCCGCCATCCGCCAGCTCTACCAGCTGGACGGCGAAATCGGGGAGGCCGACGTCGCCGATTTCGTGCTGCAGCGCTGTCGCGCCCAGAGCGGCACCGACTTCATCCCCTTCCACTTGCACCGCGTCGTCGCCATCGCCGGCGTGCTGCAACAGGATGGGCAAACCCGTCTCGTCCAAGGGCTCGCCGCCGACGCAGGCGACGAGGCCGCGATGCTGGCGGACTGGCTGAACCTGCTGCGCGACAGCCGGGCGCGGCTGGTCAGCTGGGACGGCGCGCGGCTGGAACTGCCGGTGCTGCGCCACCGCGCGCTGGCGCTGGGCCTGCCGCTGGCGGAACAGCTGCGCGCTGGAGCGGACAGCTCGTCCCAGGTCTCGCTGAGCGAGATTCTGAGCGGCGGCCACGCGGAGCTGGCCACCCCGCAGGGCGAACTGGCCCGGCTGTGCGGCCTGCCCGGCGAGGCCGAGCTCAACGGCCCGCGGCGCTGGGAACTGTACCGCGCCGGCGACGTCGGCGCGCTCGCGGAACACAATGCGCGCCAGGCCGCCAGCTGCCATCTGCTGTGGCTGCGCCAGCAATGGGTGGAGGGCGCGCTGGACTCAGGCGCCCACCAGGCCTGTAGGCAAGGCCTGCGCGCCGTCGTCGCCGCGCAGCCGGAGCCGCACTGGCGCGGCTGGCTGGCCGACTGGCCCGCGGACGCCCCGCAAGGGGATTGACAGCCAAAAGCCAAAGGCATAGGCTGACGTTCATGCGCCGATTTGACACAGCTTGCGGGCGCTTAACAAATGCCAGCTAAAGCGTTAAAACGGTCAACCCGCTTGCGCTCTTAGTCGTAGGCGGGTTTTGTTTTACCCGTACAGGCAGTTAAGCGGACCCGTCGCTTCGGATCGATGCATGAGCCGCGCCCCGTTTCCATTTCGGGCATGCGCGGCTGGCGCCGAGTTAATGACAACTTGCAGGGCGCCCAAAAATCCTGCTAAAGCGTCGCCGGCGATACCCAGGACCGGCGCGCGAACCGCGACCGAACCGACTGGAGAACCGCCATGTACGACTGCCTGCAAGACAGCTATACCGATTTTTCTTTTGCCAATTTCGACGCCGTGGGAAGACCTCGCCCCCTTTGCGGCAGCCTGAGCGCCTCTCCGCTCACGCCGGCCGACGCCCCCGCCCTGCAGCAGCTGGCGGATTTCGCCCATGAACTGGGCTATGACCTGGACCGCAACGGCGAACAACTGACCGTGCGGGACATTTCCCTGCTGGACGCGCTCAGCATCAACGCCCGCTTCGGCGGCGAGCTGCTGATCAGCTGCGATCTGCGCCGCGACCCGCCCGCGCGCTTCTGACCCCGTCTCCCGCGCCGCCGGGAGCGCCTTGCGTTCCCGGCACGCGCCATGTCGCCCCATTGTCATGGCGCGACAAAGACAAGCCCGCCCCGCAGCCGGTATAATGGCCAGTTCTCCGTGCCATCCCGCCCTACTCCCATGCTGTTTGAAATCAATCGCGCCCCGCGCGGGGCCGTGCTGCTGGAAGCCCGTCAAATCAGCCGGCTGGCCTTGCCGATGATGATCGCCCAGATCGCCCAGGTGGCCACCGCCTTCGTCGATACGGTGATGGCCGGCCGCGTCAGCACCGACGACCTGGCCGCCGTCTCTCTGGGCGCCAGCGTCTTCATCACCTTCTACGTCACGCTGATGGGCATCGTCACCGCGCTCAATCCCATCCTGGCCCACCAGTTGGGCGCCGGCGAGCACGACAAATTCAAGGACACCGCGCGCCAGGGCCTGTGGTTCGGCCTGCTGATCGGCCTCTTGGGCGCGGCGATGATGATGGCGCTGGAGCCGGCGCTGCGGCTATGGCTGCACCTGCCGCCGGAAGTGACCGACAAGGTGATGCTCTTCATCACCGGCGCCGCCGTGGGCATGCCGGCGGCGATGACCCACCGCGCGCTGCACGCCTACGCGTCCAGCCTGGGCCGCCCCAAGGCCATCATGGTGGTCAGCCTGCTGGCGCTGGCGCTGAACGTTCCGCTCAACTACATCCTGATCCACGGCCTGTTCGGCCTGCCCAAGCTGGGCGGCGCCGGCTGCGGCTGGGCCACCGGCATCGTGTTCTGGTTCAATTGCCTGGCCCTGCTCGCCTATGTCAGCTGGCACCGCAACTTCCGCCAGTTCCGGCTGCTGGAGCGGCTGCGCGGCCCGGACTGGCGCATGTACCGCGGCTTCCTCAAGCTGGGCGTGCCCATCGGCCTGTCCTTTTTCGTGGAAGTCAGCCTGTTCTCCTTCATCGCGCTGCTGATCGCCGAACTGGGCACCGTGGTGGTGGCCACTCACCAGTCCGTGCTCAATTTTTCCAGCATCATCTACATGCTGCCGCAGAGCGTGGCCACCGCGATGTCGGTTCGCGTCGGCCACCACGTCGGCGCCGGCGACTACCGCGCCGCGCGCTTCAGCTCCGGCGTCGGCCTGCTGCTGGGCCTGAGCATGGCCTTCTGCGCGATGCTGGTGGTGCTGCTGTTCCGCGAGCCCATCATGCGCATGTACACGCCGGACCCGCGCGTGATCGCGATGGGCTCCACCCTGCTGCTGTTCGCCGCCGTCTACCAGCTGACCGACGCCGCCCAGACCATCGCCTCCGGCGCCCTGCGCGGCTACAAGCTGACCACGGTGCCGATGATCATTCACATCCTGTCGTTCTGGTGCGTCGGCCTGGGCCTGGGCATCACCCTGGGCCTGACCGACTGGCTGAGCAAGAAGCCCATGGGCGTGTTCGGCTTCTGGACCGCGCTGGTGATCAGCCTGAGCGTGGCCGCGCTATTCCTGACCCGCTACCTGGCCGGCGAAAGCCGCCGACGCCTGCATCGACAACTTCAAACGGAACCGGCGCCATGAGCCTGAGCTTCAGCCACCATCATCCGCTCAAATCGCTGAACACCTTCGGCATGGACGCGCGCGCGCGCGACTTCTGCCGGCTGGACGCGCTCTCGGAGCTGCCGGCGCTGCTGGACAGCCCGGCCTACCGGGCCGGGCCGGTGCTGTGGCTGGGCGGCGGCAGCAATCTGCTGTTCACCCGCGACTACCCCGGCCTGGTGGTCAAATTGGAATTGCGCGGCGTCCGTCTGCTGGAGGAGAGCGGCGAGGACGTGATCGTCGAGGCCGCCGCCGGCGAAAACTGGCACGATTTCGTGCTCCACACCCTGGAGCAAGGCTGGTACGGCCTGGAAAACCTCAGCCTGATTCCCGGCACCGTCGGCGCCAGCCCGATCCAGAACATCGGCGCCTACGGCGTCGAGGCCAAGGACCACATCCACCAAGTCGTCTGCGCCGATCTAGAGCGCGGCGGCGCCGAACTGACGCTAAGCAAGGCCGACTGCCGCTTCGGCTATCGCGACAGCGTGTTCAAGCACGAGGCCGCCGGCCACCTGCTGGTCACCGCCGTGCGTTTCCGCCTGTCGCGCGCGCCGCGGCTGCGCACCGGCTACGGCGACATCCAGCAAGAACTGGACGCCGCCGGCATTGCCGCGCCCACGCCGCAAGACGTCAGCGACGCGGTGATCCGCATCCGCTCGAGCAAACTGCCCAACCCGGCCGAGCTGGGCAACGCCGGCAGCTTCTTCAAAAATCCGGTACTGCCGGCGGAACAGGCGCAGGCGCTGCTGGCGCGCCATCCGACGCTGCCGCACTACCCGGCCGCCGACGGCAAGGTCAAGCTGGCCGCCGGCTGGCTGATCGATCAGTGCGGGCTGAAAGGCCATCGCGACGGCGACGCCGGCGTGCACGCGCGCCAGGCCCTGGTGCTGGTCAACTACGGCGCCGCCAGCGGCGAGCAGATGCGCGCGCTGGCCGACAAGGTGCGCGCGGAAGTCCGTCAACGCTTCGGCGTGGAACTGGAGCCGGAACCCATCGTTCTCTAAACTGCAGGCGCGAGCCGTTCGCGCCCTAGACAAAAGGCTAAGCAATGCATTCAAGCGTAGATGTGCTGGTATTCGATCTGGGCGGAGTATTGGTGGACTGGAACGGCATCGATCCGCTGGTGCGGCTCTCCCAGGGCAAGCTGGACCCGGAACAGGCCCGGCGCTTCTGGATGGAAACGCCGTGGATCGCCGAACTGGACACCGGCGCCTGCACGCCGGAGGCCTTCAGCGCGGCGATGGCCGAGCACTTGGGACTGGACATCGGCGCGGCGGACATGACCGCGCAACTGGACAGCTGGCTGCGCGGCGCCTACCCCGGCGCGGCGGAGATGCTGGCCCGGCTAGGCGAACGCCACCGCCTGGCCGTGCTCAGCAACAATAATGCGCTGCACTGGGGCAAGATCGAACGCGAATTCGATCTGCTGCACCGCTTCGACCGGCTGTTCGCCTCCCACCTGATCGGCCTGCGCAAGCCGGACGACGCGGTTTACCGCCATGTGCAGGACGAGCTGGGCGCGGCCCCGCAGCGCATCGCCTTTTTCGACGACAATATAGAATGCGTGGACGCCGCCCGCCGCGCCGGCTGGCAGGCCTTCCACACCAAGGGCCTGGACCAGGTGCAGGCCGCGCTGCGCGCCAACGGCTGGCTGGATTAGGCCTAACCGCGCTAGAACACCCCGCCGGCCTTGCAGAAAATCGCCACCACCGTCAGCAGGCCGATCAACCAGGACAGGGAACGCAGCGCCGCCCGGTCGGCCAGATACAGCAAGCCGTGCGCGATCCGCGCCGCGATGAAAACCGCGGCGGCGGCGTCCAGAAACGCCGGCGGCACATGCATCCCCCAAGCCACCAACACCGCCGCGGCGAAAGTCGGGAACGCCTCCCAGGCGTTCTGCTGCGCCCAATTGGCGCGCAGCCGGTAACCGCTGGCCTGGGCCATCGCCTCCCGAGGCTTGTGGTTGTCCACTCGCGAACCGGCCTTGGCCACCCCGGCCCAGATCAAGGGCAGCAAGGCCGCCAGCAAAATGCTCCATAAAGCGAAGGGCATGGTTTCTCCTTTAGCGTGTAAAAGGCCGCCCGCTCACGGCGAGCGGCGCCTGTGTCCCAGATAGCGCCCGTCGTCGAAGGTCGCCACCCATTCCGGCCGGTAAACCACCAGCACCGCCGCCAACAAGCCGGTGGTGAAGGCCTCCGACCACGACAGTAAAAAATAGAACGGCAGCGTCTCCTCCAACAACTGGTCCCAGGGATAGGCGCCGGCCAGGCCCAAGGCCAGCAAACCCGACAAGCCGGCGGCGAACATGCCGGCTCCGCCGGCGAGGAAGCCGTTGACGAAGACGTAAACGAACAGATTGCTGGGCAAGGCGCGCTGGCTCAAACGCAGCGCCGCGGCCGACAGCGCCACCGGCGGCACGATCATGCTCAGATAGTTCAGACCCAGCGCCTGCGGATCGGCCTGTCCGCTCACAGCCAATGCCAGCAAGGGAAGCGCCAGCGCCAGCAAGGCCAGCCACGGCCCCATCATCAAGGTGAACAGGCCGGCGCCCAGCAAATGGAAGGACAGGCCGGGGGCCACGCCGCCGCGCAGCAGCCACAAGGCCAGCGCCAGCACGCAGGCGCCCATCCAGGCGTTGCAGGCCGGCAAGGGCAGGCCGCGCCAGGCCACCCGCCGCGCCGCCAGCGCCAACAAGGACAAAGCCGCGCCGTTGCTCAGCCAAAGCGCGGCGTCGGGGAAAAACGATGCGGGCAAATCCATGGCCTACCTATCGGCTTATATATCCATTTCGAATGATACCAGAGCACGCGCACCAATCCGCCGCCATTGGGTACAATGACGTTTTCTTGGAGAGTCCCGCATGCCCGCCTTGCCCGCCCCTCACCTGATCGCCCAGCAGGTCGCCGCCGCCCTGGCCGAAGACATCGGCCGTTGCGACTGGACCGCCCTGCTGATTCCCGAACACAGCGCCGGCGCGGCGCGGGTGACGGCGCGCGAAGCGGCCACGCTGTGCGGCCAGGCCTGGTTCGACGAATGCTTCCGCCAGGTCGATCCCCGCTGCCGGGTGGAATGGCTGGCCGCCGAAGGCGAGCAGGTCGCCGCCGGCGCCGTGCTGTGCCAAATCGACGGCCCGGCCCGCGCGCTGCTGACCGCGGAGCGCTCCGCGCTGAACTTCCTGCAAACCCTGTCCGCGGTCGCCAGCGAAACCCGCCGCTACGTAGACGCCGTGGCCGGCACCCGCGCCCGGATACTGGACACCCGCAAAACCATGCCCGGCCTGCGGCTGGCGCAGAAATACGCGGTGACCGCGGGCGGCGGCGACAATCAGCGCGTCGGCTTGTTCGACGGCATCCTGATCAAGGAAAACCACATCATGGCCGCCGGCGGCATCGCCGCCGCGCTGCGGGCCGCGCAACAGCTGGCCCCGGCCGAGGTCAGCCTGCAAATCGAAGTGGAAACGCTGGAGCAACTGGAAGAAGCGCTGCTCCACGGCGCCAAGCTGGCCCTGCTGGACAATATGTCGCTGGAGCAAATGCGCGAAGCGGTGCGGCTGACCGCCGGCCGCGCCCAGCTGGAAGCCTCCGGCGGCGTGGACTTCGACACCGTGCGCGCGATTGCGGAAACCGGGGTCGACCGCATTTCGGTGGGCAAATTGACCAAGGACGTCCGCGCCGTCGATCTTTCCATGCGCTTCACCGCGGCCTGAGGCGCCGTCCGGGCCCGGCGGCGGGCCCCTGTCATACTCCGCCGCCTAGCGCTATAACTGGTTCATAACCCCCAATAACGAGCGTCATGGACTTCAACCTCCGCAAACGGAACAAACGCCCGGCACGCTATGCGATCTGGGGTTCCATCCTCTTCCTGCTCGGCACGCTGGCGCTGGTGGCCCTGGAACTGCTCAACACCTATCACCAGGAAGAGGAAAACGCGCTGCGCCAAGCCAACGGCCTCAGCCAATTGCTGGCGGAACGGCTGGCCGCCGGCATCAGCGAAGCCGGCCTGATCCTGCAAAGCAGCAGCCAGCTGCCGCAGGTCCAGACCCTGCTTCACACCGGCACAAGCGGCGAGGAAGGACAGCAGAAGCTGTATCAGCAGCTGCAGCAGCAACTGCAGCTGGCGCCCTATCTGAGCCGGATCGAAATCATAGACAGCGCCTGCCAGGCCATCTTCACCAGCCGCCAGGCCGCCATCGTGCGCCAGCCTCACAATGAATTCTGCCGCTGGCTGCATCGCAACGAAGACCCGGAAAACAATTACACCGCCGCCCAGTACAATCCCGAACAACACGGCATCGTCCTGGCCAGCAAGCTGCGCGACGAAGGCGGCAACGTCATCGGCATGGCCGCCGGCGTCATCGCCAATAATTTTTTCCAGGACGAAGTCTCGCGCGTCACCGTGGGCGAGCACGGGGAGATCCTGGTGCTGGACCAACGCCAGCTGATGGTGGCGCGCTGGCCCAAGCCCCCCAAGGGACTGGAGCGACAATTCCGGCCGCTGCAGCCGGCCAAGCTGCTCAGCCGCGACGGCAATCAGGCGCAATTCAGCGCGCCGTCCAATATCGACGGCGTCACCCGCCTGTACAGCCAGAGCCAGACCGGCCGCTATCCCTTCCAAGTGGCCGTGGGCCTCGCCCGCAAGGATTTCACCCGCTCGGTGCAGGAGAAGGCGATGCTGGCCCTGCTGGGCTGGCTGTTCATCGCCGGCATGACGCTGCTGGCCCTGCGCAACTATCTGTCCAATCTGCGCCAGCACACCCTGCTGAGCCGCAGCACCGATCTGATCCGGCAAAGCGAGGGAGAGGCGAAGCTGATCCTGGACACCGCGCCGCTGGCGCTGTTGCTGGTCAACCCCAAAACCCGCCGCATCCAGCGGGCCAACGCGCTGGCGCGCGCCATGTTGCAACTGCCGCCGCGCGCGCCGGGCACCAAGGAGGATTCGGACATCCTCAACCTGCCTTTTCGACTACAGCCGCTGGAGCAGTGGCTGGAAGCCGGCCAGGAGATAGAGAATCAGGAAATGGAACTGGAGCTGGAGGACCACAGCCGGCTCTGGGTCATCGTCTCGCTGCGGCCCCTGGGCGAACGCACCCCGCCGTCCACGCTGGTGGCGCTCTACGATATTTCCAGCCGCAAGCAGTTGGAGCAGCAATTGCAGGAAAGCAATCAGCAACTGAGCGAAATGGCGGCCACCGATCCGCTGACCCATTTGTACAACCGGCGCTACGCCGACATGATGCTGAAAGATGAAATCAGCCGCTGCGAGCGTTACGGCCAATCGATGACCATCGCGGTGTTCGACATCGACCACTTCAAGCAATTCAACGACCGCCACGGCCACCAGGCCGGCGACAATGTGCTGGTGGCGGTGGCCAATGCGCTGACCGACACCACGCGCAACACCGATATCAGCGCGCGGGTGGGCGGCGAGGAATTCCTGGTGATTTTCCCCTGCACGCGTCTGCGCGACGCGCAAAAGGTGATGGAACGGGTCCAGGTGGTGCTGAGCCAGACCCGCTTCCCGCTGGTGGACCAGAGCGTGACCTTCAGCGGCGGGCTGACCGACTGGCGGCCGCACGACACGCCGGAACTGATGCTGGCGCGCGCCGACCGCCTGCTCTACGAAGCCAAGGTCGCCGGCCGCAACATCCTCTTCAACGATCTGGACATGATCTGAACGGCGGCGGCTCCTGCCCGGCCACGCCCAAGGCGTCGGACAGCAGCCACAACATCGCCGCGGTGGCGCCCCAGATGCGGTGGCGCTGCCAATCCAGCGACAGATAGGCCCGCAGCTGGCCGTCGTCGCCCTGATGGCTGTGGCGCTGGTAGGCGCCGGTATCCATCAGCAGCGGCAGCGGCGCCTCGAACACCTCGGCCACCTCGCCCGGCTCCGGGCTGAGTTCGAACGGCGGCAACACCAGACCCACCACCGGCGTCACCACGAAGCCGGTAATCGTCACATAATCCGGCAAGCGGCCCAGCAGCCGGACATGGCTTTCCGCCAGCCCGGTCTCCTCCCGCGTTTCGCGCAGCGCGGCGCGCTCGGCCGAACCGTCGTCCCGCTCCAGCTTGCCGCCCGGAAAGCTGACCTGGCCGGCGTGCGCCGGCAGGTTCTCCGCGCGACGGGTCAACATCACCGTCGGCCCCTCGTGCCGCCACACCAGCGGCACCAGCACCGCCGCCGGCCGCAGCCCGCCGTCGGCCGGACGGAAGCTGAAATCGCCCACCCTGCCGGTAAAGTCATAAGCCGACAGCCGACCGGCAATCCAGTCGGCCGCTTCTCCCGCCTCCATCGACCACATTTTATTGTCCCCTGCCGTCATCCGCTCGCCGGGCCAACGCGCCGGCGATGTTCTTGCTCCATCTTAGGCTAAATCGCGGCCCCGCTGTCGGCGCCGCCATCGGTATTAACAAAAAACCCGCGCGCCGGCGCCTGAACGACGCCGGCCGACGCGGGCAAAAAAAATGCCAGGCTGGCAGCCTGGCATTCTTGCGAGCATTTCCGCTCAGCGGCGCATCGAGTCGAAGAACTGCTGGTTCGACTTGGTGGCCTTGATCTTGTCCTGCAGGAATTCCATCGCCTCCAGATCGTCCATCGGGTAGAGCAGCTTGCGCAGTACCCAGATGCGCTGCAATTGGTCCTGCGGAATCAGCAGCTCTTCGCGACGGGTGCCGGAACGGTTGATGTTCAGCGCCGGGAAGATGCGCTTCTCGGCCATGCGGCGTTCCAGATGGATTTCGCTGTTGCCGGTGCCCTTGAATTCTTCATAGATCACATCGTCCATGCGGCTGCCGGTATCGATCAGCGCGGTGGCGATGATGGTCAGGCTGCCGCCCTCTTCCACATTGCGCGCGGCACCGAAAAAGCGCTTCGGGCGCTGCAGCGCGTTGGCGTCCACGCCGCCGGTCAGCACCTTGCCGGAGGCCGGCACCACGGTGTTGTAGGCGCGCGCCAGACGGGTGATGGAGTCCAGCAGGATCACCACGTCCTTTTTGTGTTCCACCAGGCGCTTGGCCTTCTCGATCACCATCTCGGCCACTTGCACGTGGCGGGTGGCCGGCTCGTCGAAGGTGGAAGACACCACTTCGCCCTTGACCGAACGCTGCATCTCGGTCACTTCCTCCGGACGCTCGTCGATCAGCAACACGATCAGCACCGCTTCCGGATGGTTGGCGGTGATGGCGTGGGCGATGTGCTGCAGCATCACGGTCTTGCCGGACTTCGGCGGCGCCACCAGCAGGCCGCGCTGACCTTTGCCTATCGGCGAGATCAGGTCGATGATGCGGCCGGTGATGTTCTCTTCGGCGCGGATGTCGCGTTCCAGCTTGAACTGCTCGGTGGGGAACAGCGGCGTCAGGTTCTCGAACAGAATCTTGTGCTTGGAGTTCTCCGGCGCTTCGCCGTTGACCTTGTCCACCTTGACCAGCGCGAAGTAACGCTCGCCGTCTTTCGGGGTGCGGATCTCGCCTTCGATCGAATCGCCGGTATGCAGGTTGAAGCGACGAATCTGCGACGGGCTGACATAGATGTCGTCCGGGCCGGCCAGGTAGGAGGTGTCCGGGCTGCGCAGGAAACCGAAACCGTCCGGCAGCACTTCCAGGGTACCTTCACCGAAAATGCTCTCGCCTTTTTTGGCCTGGTTTTTCAGCAAGGCGAAGATCAAGTCCTGCTTGCGCAGTCGGTTGGCCCCGTCGATCTCGTTGGAAATGGCCATTTCAACGAGTTCGGAAACATGAAGATGTTTTAGATCAGATAAGTGCATAGCAGCCGTAGGTCGACTCGGTAACGATTTAGCGGAACGCTGAATTCGGAGGGTGGCGTAAAAATGGAACGGGCAACGCGTCAATCGCTACCCGTTTTGAGATTTTGCTGGAGAATAGACGCTTTACAGTTGGCTGTCAATGAAGGCGGTCAACTGGCTCTTGGCCAGCGCGCCCACCTTGGTGGCGGCAACCTGGCCGTCCTTGAAAATCATCAGCGTCGGGATGCCGCGGATGCCGAATTTCGGCGGCGTCAGCTCGTTCTGGTCGATGTTCAGCTTGACCACTTTCAGGCGGCCTTCGTATTCCTTGGCCACTTCGTCCAGGATGGGAGCGATCATCTTGCACGGACCACACCACTCGGCCCAGTAATCGACCAGCACCGGCAGGTCGGCTTTCAGAACATCGGTATCGAAACTGTCATCGCTTACGTGGTGGATCAGATCGCTCATGGTTTCCTCGCTATTTATATGGTGGCGCAACTACTGCAATTGATGTGTGATGGTAGCAAGCGCGGAGTGCCGGGGCAACCGGAAATCCGGCGCGCGCGGCGCGCTCCGCGCTTCGCTCTTTCCTTATATACCACCGGAAAGCGTCCTACCTGGCCGACAATGCCGCTGCTGAAACGCCCCGGCTTCGGTATAATGCGCAGCTGTTTATTCCGAGAAGGACTCCAAATGGGCTTTCTGCAAGGCAAAAAGATTCTGATTACCGGCATGATCTCCAACCGCTCCATCGCTTACGGCATTGCCCAGGCCTGTCATCGCGAAGGCGCGGAACTGGCGTTCACCTATGTGGTGGACAAACTGGAAGACCGCGTGCGTGAAATGGCCGCGGATTTCGGCTCCAAGCTGGTTTTCCGCTGCGACGTGCAGAACGACGAAGAAATCAATAAATTGTTCGCCGATCTCGGCAAGGAATGGGACGGCCTGGACGGCCTGGTCCACGCCATCGCCTTCGCCCCGCGCGAATCGCTGGAAGGCGACTTCCTGGACGCGCTGAGCCGCGAAGCCTTCCAGACCGCCCACGATGTGTCCGCCTACAGCTTCCCGGCGCTGGCCAAGGCCGCGCGCCCGATGATGCAGGGCCGCAACGCCGCCTTGCTGACCCTGTCCTACCTGGGCGCGGTGCGCGCAATCCCCAACTACAATGTGATGGGCCTGGCCAAGGCCAGCCTGGAAGCCTCGGTGCGCTTCATGGCCGCCAGCCTGGGCAAGGACGGCATCCGCGTCAACGGCATTTCCGCCGGCCCGATCAAGACCCTGGCCGCCGCCGGCATTTCCGGCTTCTCCAAGCTGCTGGCCATGGCCGCCGGACAATCCTGTCTGCGCCGCAACGTCACCACCGAGGAAGTGGGCAATACCGCCGCCTTCCTGCTGTCCAATCTGTCCTCGGGCATCACCGGCGAAATCACTTATGTCGACGCCGGCTTCAGCATCAACTCGCTGAATGTGCCGGACGCCTGATTCGATCGCCTCCAAATGAAAATGGACCCGCCGGGTCCATTTTTTTTGCCCTCGCCGCTGCGCCGCCATCCGCTCCGGGATGATGAAGCCCCAATAAGCGGCACTCACTGCGCCGCGGACTTCAACGGCCTCCAGGACGACGATCCGCCCCGGCAGGCCGCCGGGCGCTTGCGAACCCGGTCAAGCCCGCATCAGTGACGGGACCCCAGATCCCGGTCCTCGGTCGTTCCGCTCAGCATATGCGTCAGTTCGTCGCAGGCGCGCACCATGCCGTCTCGCACGCTGAATTCGGCGATGACCAGCATGCTCACCCGGCCGCCGTCCCGCTTGTCCGCGGCGACGCGATGGCGAGTGAACACACGCTCGCCCTGCTCCGCCCAGCTCAGGATTTCAAGATCGACCCGGCTGCACGTCTGCTTCAGATGGCGCAAATGCTTGATGAAATCGGCGTAATCCAAGCTGCGGCCGTCCGCCTGCTGGCGGTAATCAGGATGGACCAGCTTCGCCAAACGGTTTTCGTCCAGTTCCGGGCGCAGCAATGCGCATTCGAATAATTCGCGCACCACGGCGATAGCGCTGTCTTGCATGGTTTGACTCCTTATAGAGGGGTGGTATCGACGATGGGCGGCGCGGCCGAAGCCCGTCCCGCCACAATGGCCAGTATCCGTCCCGGCGCTGATGGCGCGTTATCGCTACAATGTCATTCAATATCTCAAACAGGCCAAACCATGCTGCTCGCCGCCGCCCGCATCCGTCACGACGACGCCGACCCCGAAGCCTGGCACAGCCATGACAGCGGCCAGCTCAGCTTGCTGCGCCGCGGCGTGCTGAACATCGCCACCGACGGCGGCCGGCTCTGGCTGCCGCCCGGCCACCTGGCCTGGATTCCTCCCGGCGTGCGCCACGCCTCGCACCGCCACGGCCTGATAGACGGCATCAGCCTGCACTTCGCCGCCGCGGCCTGCGCGCGGCTGCCGGCCGACGCGCAAGCCATCTCCTGCGACGCGCTGCCGCCCGCCATCATGCGGCGCGCGCTGGATTTTTCCGCTCCGCCTCTTCCCAGAGAACAGCGGCTGCTGGAGGTCTTGCTGGATGAATTGGAACACTGCCCGCCCTTGCGCCTGAGCCTGCCCTTGCCGCAAGACCGGCGCGCGCGCCGGGTCACCGACGCGCTGACGGAGGCCCCCGAAGACCCGCGCTCGCGCGACGACTGGGCGCAATGGGCCGGCCTCAGCGGACGCAGCCTGAGCCGTCTGTTTCCGGAGCAGACCGGCCTCAGCTTCCAGGCCTGGCGCCGTCGGCTGCGGCTGTTGAAATCGCTGGAATATCTATCGGCCGGCCAGCCGGTCGGCGCCGCCGCCTGGCGCTGCGGCTACGACAGCCCCAGCGCCTTCATCGCCGCCTTCCGACAGACTTTCGGCCGCACGCCGGCCCAATTGCTGGGCCGGCCCTCGGAGCACTTCAGCGATAGCTATTGTTCTTGAACTGATTGAACAGCCTCACCCGCTCCCTTTGCAGCGCCGGCGGCACCCGTCCCTGGCCGCGCAGCTTGCTCATGCCGGCCGCGTCCGGATAGAGGTTGCGGTCCGCCGTCAGCGCGCCATCCAGCAAAGGCCGCGACGCCGGCAAGGCGTTGGGATAGAACAATTCATTGCTGATTTCCGCCATCACCTCCGGCCGCATCATGAAATCGAGGAAGCGATGCGCGTTGTCCGGATGCGGCGCGTCCTTGGGGATGGCGAAAGTGTCCACCCACAACTCCGCGCCCTTGGGCGACAGCAGGTAGCGGATCTTGCGCGGGCTCTTGGCCTCGCCTGCGCGACGCGCGGCGATGTAGGCGTCGCCGGAATAGATCATCGCCGCGCAAAGCTCGCCGTTGACCAGATCATTGATGGGCGTGGAGGTGAACACCCGCACATAGGGCCGGACCGCGCGCAGCAGGCCGGCGACGGCGGGCAGATCCTCCGGCCGGTTCCGGCCAGGGTCCTTGCCCAGATAGATCAAGGCCTGCACCGCCACCTGGCTGGGGGACATCATCATGGAAACGCCGCAGCCGCGCAGCTTGGACGCGTAAGCCGGGTCGAACAACAGGGCCAGCGCGTCGGCCGGCGGCGGCGCGCCGCCCAGCGCCCGCCTCACCCGGTCTTCGTCGATGGCCACCGAGGTGGTGCCCCACAGATAGGGCAGCGCGTAACGGTTGCCGGGATCGGCCGCGGCCAGTTGCCGCAGCAGCGCCGGGTCCAGTTGGCGGTAATTGGGCAGCTTGCCCTTGTCCAGCGGCCGGAAGGCGCCCGCCGCCAGTTGATTGGCCAGGAAGCTCATCGACGGTCCCACCACATCGTAGCCGCTGCGGCCGGTCAGCAACTTGCCTTGCAGGATTTCATTGCTGTCGTATACGTCGTAACGCACCTTGATGCCGGTCTCGCTCTCGAAACGCCGCAAGGTCTGTTTGCCGATGTAATGACTCCAGTTGTAGACGTTCAGCACCTTCTCTTCGGCCGCCTGCGCCGGAACGGCCAGGCAGCAGACCCAGATCCCCACCCCAATGCGTCGCCACATGAATGTTCTCCCGATATCGCGCGCCGGCCATCAGGCCAGCAAAGCCTCCAGGGCCGCCGCCAGCTTGCCCGCGCCGCGCCGGGCCCAGGCCGGCGCGCTCCCGTCGGCGCACAGTTTCTCTTCCAGCCCGTAAGCGCTGCGCACCAGGTGATAACCCAGCCACGGCACCGGCTCCGGCGCCCAGCGGCGCACCCGCTCCAAACGCCCTTCCGGCATGACCCAGGGCATGGAAGCCAGATCGCCGTCGCGCTCCAGAATCAATTCCGCCAGCGTGCGCCCCATCAGATTGGCGGCTCCCACGCCCTCGCCGCCGTAGCCGCCGGCCATGGCGATGCCGGCGCGCCGGTCGAACAAGGCGTAGGGCGTGAAAGCGCGCGCCACGCCCAGCGTGCCGCCCCAGCGGTAGGGCGCCGCCGTCGCGCCCAAGGCCGGGAACAGCCGACGCAGCAAGCGCTCGCGCCAGGCGAACTCGGCGCCGTTAGGGTCGAAGTCCCACTGCGCGCGGCCGCCCAGCCGGTAACCGCCGCGCGCGCCGAACACCAGGCGACCGTCCGCGCTGCGTTGGCCGTAAGTCACCATCCGGCTCAAATCGCCGAAAGCCTGGCGGCGCCCCAGTCCGATCTCGTCCCACTGCGCCGCCGACAGCGGTTCGGTGGCCAGCAGCAGGCTCTGCACCGGCAGCAGGCAACGGCCCAAACGCGAAAACTGCCCGGCCGCGCCCTCCAGCGCCGGCACGATGACGTCCGCGCTCAAGTCGCAGCCGTCCAGCCCCGCCACTCCGGGAGCCAGCCGGCGCACCGGGCTATGCTCGTGAATGCGCACGCCCAGTCGCGCCGCGGCCCGCGCCAGGCCTTGCGCCAGCCGGGCCGGCTGAACCACCGCGCAATGCGGGGAGAACACCCCGCCGCGCACGTCTCTCGCGCCCAGCTGCGCCCGGGCTTCCTCGTGGTCCAGCCAACGGAAGTCGGCCTCGCCGTGGCCCGCCCGCCGCAGCTCGTGCAGCCAGTTCCGTCCCATCGCTTCCTGCTCCGGATAGCGCGCCGCCGCGTACAGCACCCCGCCATGGGCGAAATCGCATTCGACGCCTTCGCGCGCCAACACCGCGGCCACTTCGTCGACGATGCCGAACAGCCGCCGCCGCGCGTGTTCGCGCCGCTCGCCGTCCAGACTGAGCAAATGGACGTCCTGATTGGCCAACCCGCCTATCAGCCAGCCGCCGTTGCGTCCGGACGCGCCGTAGCCGCAGGTTTCCGCCTCCAACACCGCCACGTCCAGCTCCGGCGCCATGCGCTTGAGGTAGTAAGCCGTCCAAAGGCCGGTGTAGCCGCCGCCGATCACCGCCACGTCGCAGCGGGCCGACTGCGTCAACGGCGGCCAGGACCGCGCCGCGGGACTTTGATCCAGCCACAGACAGGCTTGGGACTCGATCCCCATGAATACTCCTTGGCGATAGCCCCGAACCTGGGGCGGACCCGAACAGACTAAGCCGGCGCCCGCGCCGCGTCGTGCGCGCGGGACCGCTAGGAATCGGCGAAAAAGTAGCGCTGCGGCGTGGTGCCGGTTTCCAGACGGAAAGCCTTGTAGAACGTGGAGGCGGACTTGAAGCCCACGGCGAAGGCCATGTCCAGCGGAGCGGCCGGCGGCCGCGGCAGCGCCAGCAGATGGCGGACGCGTTGCTGATTGAGCCAGGCGTAGAAGCTCAGGCCCAGCGCCTGGTTCAAGACGTGGGAGATCTGATTGCGGGTGTAGCCGGTGGCCTGCGCCACCTGGCCCAGGCTCAGCTCGCAGTCCAGATAGGGTCGCTGTTCGGCGAAATAGGCTTGCAGGTCCGCTAGCAGCCGCGCCAGCCGCTGCGGGTTCAAGCCGATGCGATCGCCGGCCCGCTCCCCGCTCAAACGCACCGGCGTACAGTACTCATGGACGGAGACGATCAGGCCGTCCCGCACCCGGATCGCCTCGCCGCCTTGAAAACTGGCCAGTTTGCCGCTGGAGGCCAGCCGGATCACATAGCGGTATTGGATGAAGGCGGTGTCGCCGTCGACGCGGATGCGGTCGGTGTGCTGCAAACTCTCCTTGCCGCCGTCCGGCATGCTCTCGGCCAGATAGGCCGGCAAATCGGCGTAAGTCAGCGTCAGATTGCGGTAGAAATCGCAGTATTCGACTTCCGGATGAAACAAGGCCAGCGCCGCCCGCGCGTCGCGCGCGCGCCAGCACTCGTGGTAGCGCCGCGCCACCTCCCAGGTGGCCCGGCTCTCGGCATCCCAAGCCGCCCGCGGGCCGGCCGTCGTTTCCGCCATGACTGTCTCTCTCCCGCGCCCTTGGCGGCTGTTATCATATAGCTCGACCATACCCGTCCATTGCGAGGAGAGCCAGCCGATGGAGATACTGATCTTCCCCGAAGCGGAAGTGCCCGCGGAACTGCGCATGCAAGTGCTGGCGCTGCAAAGCCTGGCCTGGCCCGGGGAGCCGCCGGCCGGTCCCGAGCCCATCCACGACCCGGCGCTCGCGCCCTTGTCGCTGCTGCTGGTGGAGAACCGCCGGGTGCTGTCGGCGCTGGACATCCTCAACAAAACGCTGCGCCACGCCGGCGAGGACTTCCAGGCCAGCGGCATCAGCTGCATGGTCACCCAGCCCGAGGACCGCAGCCGCGGCCTGGGCCGGCTGCTGGCCGCCTCCGCGCGCGAAACCATGCAGGCCAACGGCGCCGATCTCGGCATTTTCACTTGCGACCGCCCCCTGCGGCGCTTTTACCAAAGCTGCGGCTGGAGCGAACTGCCGGGCGCCGTCTTGATCGGCGGCACGCCGGCCGCGCCCTTCCCCAGCAGCCAGTTCGACAAGGCGACCATGGCCTGCTTTTTCAGCGACAAGGCCAGGCGGCTGGCGTCGCGTTTCGAAGATTGCGAGATCGCGCTCCATCCGGGGGACATCGACCGGCTGTGGTAAGCGCCCCGCGGCGACATCGCCCCCTCGCCGGCAAGCGCTCCCCGCCTTGCCGGCCTCCTGCTCAGCCCCCATTCCAACCATGACAGAAGCTCCCGACCTCATCGAAATCGAATTGTCCGCCCCCTACCGCGTCAAGGGCGAGGCCGCCCGCGGCCAATCCGTCTGGCTGCTGACCCGGCTCTGGCACGCTCAGCAGTTCGGCGACGGCGCGGTGTCCGCCGCCGCCCTGCGGCTAGGCTTTCCCGGCCAGAACAATATCCGCATGCTGATCTCGCGCGCGTTCGCCGACTTCGCCCGCTGGGGCGTGCAGGCCGGCTGGGGCGCCGCGCGCGGCCGGCCCATCGACACCCTGCCGCTGAACGGACGCAGCCGCGGTCCGTTCTGGCTGACGGCCGACATGGCCTCGCGGCTGCGTTTCCGCGCCGGCGGCGTCGAGGTGGAGCGGGATTGGCTGGAGCACTTCCTCGGTCTTCGACGGGAAAAACCGGAAAGCTCGGCCGGCGATCTGTCCTATCTGATGCGCGACATGCGCTTTTGGCAACAGATGGCGCAGGCCATCCGCGACGAATACGACGGCTTCGGACGCCGCCCCAGCCGCCAGGTGGCGGAATCCTTCCACGTCGCGCGTCAAGTCGCCGGAGACGATTTTCAGCAAGCGCTGGCCTTGATGAAAGAAAGCCTGGCCCTGCGCCGCAGCGCTCAACTGGACGGCAGCCGCAGCGCGCTGAAGCGGCTGGACCGAGTGCTGGACGCCGGCAGCGTCCATCACGCCCATCCCACCTTCGCCGCGATGGCCTGCATCGTCAAAGCCTGGGAGCGTTACTCCCAAGGCGACGCCGACGCGGCGCGGACCGCGCTGGAACACCTGCAAACCTCGCCGGAGCTGCAGCCGGTTTTCCGCTACAACCCGCGCGTGCGCTTCGAATGCCTGAACCTGCTGGCCCTGCTGCACAAGCACGCCGCCACCAGCGGCGCCGGCGCCGCGCGCCAACGGGACGAGGCCGGCGCGGCGCTGCAAGCCTTGAGCGGCGCGCTGGAAGCGGCTTACGAGGCGGACTCCATCGACGCCGCCCAACATGTGGCCGCCAATATCGGCTGGTGCTTGTGGCTGTTCTGGCAGCAGGGGCTGGTCGACCCGGAACGCGAGCAACGCGTGGGCGCGGTGCAGTTGCAGGCGATGCGCTGGCTTGGGCTGTCCGAATGGATTTGCGACCGCTTCGGCTACGGCAGCGGCTCAGCCTGGAATCTGATCTTCATCCTGCGCATCGCCCGCGGCAACTGCCCGCCGCCGCGTTCGCGCAGCCTCTCGGCCTTCCGCGCCCAGCAACCGCTGGCGCTGGAAGACGCCATCGCGGCCTTGCAGCCCTTGCACGCCTCCTTGTCTCCGGCCAAGGGCTTCAGTCGCTGGTCCTCGGCGGCGGTCCTGGCGCTGGACGAGCAACTCGCCGGCAACGCCGCCTTCCCTCCTCTGCAACAAGCCAATCTATTGCTGGAAGCCGCCTGGTTCCTGTTGCATGAGCAAGGCGCCGGCCGGGAGGCCGCGGACGCGCTGTCCCGCCTCCAGGCCTTGCTGCCGTCGCTGAGGCGCGGCGAGCGCAGCTTTTTCAACAGCGAGCTGCAACGGCTGCCCATCGAAGCGCCTCTGACCGACATCCGCCCAGAAAAATAGCCGGCAAGGCCGGCGGGGAACGGTAAGCAGCGTTTGGGTCTGTTCAGCGTCTCGCGAGCGAGGGCGAGACAAGGCGAAAACCGCTGAGAAAGCGGAATGCACTCGTGGTGCATGAGCATTTCTAGGCGGTTTTCAACGCCGCATCGCCGACGCGTAGCAGGTCGTAAACAGGTTCTTAGGCCGGGTTCAGCACATGCACGGCCAGGCCGGCCACCGCGCCCTCGGTCGCGGCGACGAAGGCGCGCAGCGGCGGCGCGTCCAGGTGGCGGTCCAAGGCCGCCTTGCTGGTCCACTTCTCTATCACCACCAGGCTGTCCGCGCCATATGGCTGCGGCGAATCCGCGTGGTCCAGCGCCGGGCCGTACTCGATGCAGCCCTCTTCCTCGCGCACCAGGGGCACGATCGCATTCAACTCGCGCAAAATCACGGCGCGCTGGCCCGGCTTGGCGGTAATCACGGCTACTACATGCAACATGGCAATCCTCACAAAAGTCGGCGATACGCCGCCGCGCATCTCCGCGGCGGCCACAGGAATACGGCAGGCGCAGAAACAAATGGTTCGCCGCCGTCTATCGGGCAATAAAAATCGCCCGCCGAACTCGACTCATTGAAGGGGATGGAATTAGAAGGATTTCTAATATTTGGAGGGGAAAATAAAAAAAGCTCTGCAAACGCAGAGCTTTTAAATATTTGATACTTTTGGAATTCTTTGGTCGGGGCGAGAAGATTCGAACTTCCGACCCCCTGCACCCCATGCAGGTGCGCTACCAGGCTGCGCTACGCCCCGACTCGAGAGAAACGTATTCTAAACTGCTTTTTGATTTTTGCCAAGCCCTGAATCAAGCCATTCCAAAATCGCCTCCAACTCGGTCCTGACCTCCTGGGCCGTTGCCGGGCGCACTTCTTGGCCGTCCGCGCCCAGACGCTGGCGGGCGCCGTGGATGGTAAACCCGTCGTCATATAACAGACCGCGAATGCGCCTGACCAATAACACTTCGTGATGTTGGTAATAACGGCGGTTGCCGCGGCGCTTCACCTGGCGCAATTGGGAAAATTCCTGCTCCCAATAGCGCAGCACATGCGGCTTGACGCCGGTGAGCTCGCTCACCTCGCTAATGGTGAAGTAGCGCTTGGACGGTATCGGCGGCAGATCAGCCTTGCTTGTTGGCATGGAATTGCTCGACCATTCCCTTGAGTTTCTGACTAGCGTGGAACGTTACCACACGTCGCGCGGTGATGGGAATCTCTTCCCCGGTCTTGGGGTTGCGACCCGGACGCTGCGGCTTGTCGCGCAATTGGAAATTGCCGAAACCGGACAATTTGACGGAATCGCCGGACTCCAGGGCCTGGCGAATTTCCTCAAAGAACGATTCAACCATGTCCTTGGCTTCACGCTTGTTCAAACCTACTTGATCGAACAGCATGTCGGCCAGCTCAGCCTTGGTCAAAGTCATGTCACCCTCTCACACATCAATATTTCTAATCATTCAAAAGCCCGCCGACTCCGCGGCGGGCTCCACGCCTTGGGCTCAGCGCAACTGAGCGCCCAGCTCGGCGGCAACGCCGTCCAGCAGGGCCTTGAGCGCCGGCTCCACGTCTTCGTCGGTCAGCGTGCGGCTATTGTCCTGCAACATCACGCGGAAGGCCAGACTCTTCTTGCCCTCTTCCACGCCTTTGCCGCGATAAACGTCGAACAAAGCCACTTCGCTGACGATGGCGGCGCCGTGTTTGGCGAAGCAGGCCAGCAATTGGGCCGTTTCCACCGCCTCGTCCACCACCAGCGCCAGATCGCGGCGCACCGCCTGGAACTTGCTCACCGGCTGCGCCTTGATGGGCTGCCGCGCTTCCGCCGCCGCCAGGTCAAGTTCGAACAGCACCGGCGCGCTGGGCAGATCGTATTGCTGCGCCCACTTGGGATGCAGTTCGCCGATCACGCCGACAACCACGCCGTCCACCAGCACTTCGGCGCAACGGCCCGGATGGAAGGCCGGATGCGCGGCCTTGCAGAAATCCGCGCGCCGCGGGTGCAACAGGGCTTCGACATCGGCTTTGACGTCGAAGAAATCGACGCGTTCAGCCTTGACGCCCCATTGCTCCGGCAAGCGCGGACCCCAGGCGAGGCCAGCCACTTTTTCCGGCTGATCGAACCAGTCGGCGGATTTCTTGAACACGCGCGCCACTTCGAACACGCGCACGCGCGGCTGCTTGCGGTTGAGGTTGCCCACCAGCACGTCCACCAGGCCGCCGATCAGCGTGGAGCGCATCACGCTCATCTGCGAAGCGATCGGGTTGATCAGGCGCACCGGCTGCTCGTTGGCGGCGAAATCGCGCTCCCAGGCCTCGTCGACAAAGGCGTAGCTGACGATTTCCTGATAGTCGCGCGCCGCCAGCAGATGGCGGATCTGATCGCGCGGCCGCAGCTCTTCCCGCTGCGCCAGCATGCGCATGCCGGAACGCGGCGCGTCGGCGGGGATCGCGTCGTAGCCGTATACCCGCGCCACTTCCTCGATCAGGTCTTCCTCGATCGCGATGTCGAAGCGGAAGGACGGCGCCTCCACGGTGAAGACTTCGCTGTCCAGACGGTGCGCCAGGCCCAGCCGGCCCAGAATTTCACCGATCTGCGCGCTGCTCAAGCTCACGCCCAACAACTTGGCGCAACGCGGCACGCGCAGCGTGACCTCGCCGCGCCGCGGCAGTTCGGCCACGGCCTCCACCACCGGACCCGGCTGACCGCCGCAGATGTCCAGCACCAGGCGGGTGGCGCGTTCCATCGCTTCGCGCTGCAGCTGGAAGTCCACGCCGCGCTCGTAACGGAAGGAAGAATCGGAACCGAAGCCCAGCTCGCGCGCCTTGCCGGCGATCGCTTCCGGCGCGAAGAAGGCGCTTTCCAGGAAAATATCCGTGCTGGCGGCGGTGACGCCGCTGTGCTCGCCGCCCATGATGCCGGCGATGGCCAACGCCTTGGTCTGGTCCGCGATCACCATGTAATCGGACTTGAGCTTGACGGTTTTCTCGTTCAGGCACAGCAGCTCTTCGCCGTCCTTGGCCATGCGCACGACGATGCCGCCGTCCAGCTTGGCCAGGTCGAAGGCGTGCATCGGCTGGCCTTGTTCCAACAATACGTAGTTGGTGATGTCGACCACGGCGGAAATCGAACGCAGGCCGGCGCGCTCCAGGCGGCGGCGCATCCATTCCGGCGTGGCGGCGGCGGCGTTGACGCCCTTGAGCGCGCGGCCCAGGTAGCGGCCGCAGCCAGCGGCGGCGTCTATGCTCACCGACAGCGCGTCGTCGATGACCGGGGCCACCGCGGGAATGGCCACCGGCGCCAGTTCTGCGCCGGTCAGCGCCGCCACTTCGCGCGCGATGCCGCAGATGGACAGGCAGTCGGCGCGGTTGGGGGTGATTTTCAGCGTGAACAGCTGGTCGTCCAGGCCCAGGTAGTCGCGTATGCTCTGCCCCGCCGGCGCGTCGGCCGGCAGCACCAGCAGGCCGTCGGCCTCGTCCGGCACGCCCAGCTCCTTGCCGGAGCACAGCATGCCGTTGGATTCGACGCCGCGCATCTTGGTCGGCTTGATCTTGAAATCGCCGGGCAGCGCGGCGCCGGGCAAAGCGCACGGCACTTTCAGGCCGACGGCGACATTGGGCGCGCCGCAGACGATCTGCACCAGTTCGCCCGTGCCCACGTCCACCTTGGTCACGCGCAGGCGGTCGGCGTTTTCGTGCTGGGCCACTTCCTTGACTTCGGCCACCACCACGCCGCTGAAGGCCGGCGCGGCGGCGTTGACTTCTTCCACCTCCAGGCCCGCCATGGTCAGCAGGTAGGACAGCTCGTCGGTGCTCAGCGACGGATTAACCCAGCTTCTCAGCCATTGTTCGGAAAATTGCATAGTATTCGGCTCCGTACGCGATCAGTTGAACTGTCTCAGGAAGTTGAGGTCGTTCTCGAAGAACAGCCGCAGGTCGTTGACGCCATAGCGCAGCATGGCGAAACGATCGAGACCGATGCCGAAGGCGAAGCCGGTGTAACGCTCCGGGTCGATGTTGACATTGCGCAACACATTGGGGTGCACCATGCCGCAGCCGCCCACTTCCAGCCAGCCGCGCTCGCCCAGCACGTCGATTTCCGCCGAGGGCTCGGTGAAGGGGAAGAAGGACGGACGGAAGCGCACTTGCAGATCGTCGCGCTCGAAGAAACGGCGCAGGAAGTCGGTCACCACCGCCTTGAGGTCGGCGAAGGACACGCCCTCTTCCACCCACAGGCCTTCCATCTGGTGGAACATCGGCGAATGGGTGGCGTCGGAGTCCACGCGGTATACGCGGCCCGGGGCCACGATCTTGATAGGCGGCTGATTGTTCATCATGAAGCGCGCCTGGATCGGGCTGGTATGCGTGCGCAGCACGTCGCCGCCTTCCACGTAGAAGGTGTCGGCCATCGCGCGCGCGGGATGGTTTTCCGGGATGTTCAGCGCCTGGAAATTGTAGAAATCGGTTTCGATCTCCGGGCCGTCCGCCACTTCAAAACCCATGGTGCGGAACAGGCCGGCGATGCGCTCCAGCGTCAGCGCCACCGGGTGCAGGCCGCCGCCGTTGCTGCCGCGCCCCGGCAGGGTCACGTCCAGCGCCTCGGCGGCCAGTTGCGCCTCCAGCTTGGCGGCGTTCAATTGGTCGAGGCGCTGCTTGTGCGCGGCCTCAAAAGCCTGCTTGGCCACATTGATGGTGGCGCCGGCGGCCTTGCGCTCTTCGGCGGGCAGCTTGCCCAGCTGTTTCAGGAGTTCGGTCAACTCGCCGCTCTTGCCCAGATAGCGGGCCTTGACCTGCTCCAGTTCAAGAAGATCGGCCGCCGCGGCTACCGCGGCCAGACCGGATTGGAGAATCGCGTCAACGTTGTTCATCGTGTTCCACACCGTATGCGAAAGAAAGCTGGCCACACGCGCCCCAGCACTCGGGCGAGTCTGGCCAACCGTCTTGATCTTGAGTCATGCCTGCGGCCGGGCCGCATCAAAAAAAAGGGAGGCAAGATTGCCTCCCTTTTGATCCGTCCGGGCGATTAAGCAGCGAGGCTTGCTTTCGCCTTTTCGACGATCTGTGCAAAAGCCGGCTTGTCGAACACGGCCAGGTCGGCCAGGACCTTGCGGTCGATTTCGATAGAGGCTTTTTTCAGGCCGTTCATGAATTTGCTGTACGGCAGGCCGTTTTCACGAGCAGCTGCGTTGATACGAGCAATCCACAGTTGACGGAACTGACGCTTTTTCTGACGACGGTCACGGTAGGCGTACTGACCGGCTTTCATCACCGCCTGTTTGGCGATGCGATAGACGTTCTTCCGGCGGCCGCGATAGCCTTTCGCCAGTGCGAGGATTTTCTTGTGACGAGCACGAGCGGTTACACCGCGTTTTACGCGTGGCATATCTTAGTCTCCTTAAGCGTAGGGCATCATTGCGCGAACAGAGGCCATATTGGTGCTATCTACCATGGTAGTACCACGCAGTTGGCGCTTGTTCTTGGTGGTTTTCTTGGTCAGGATGTGACGCTTGAACGCGTAAGAGCGCTTTACACCACCATTGCCCAGTACTTTGAGACGCTTTTTCGCGCTCGACTTGGTTTTCATTTTCGGCATGGACTGCTCCTGCTGAATTTTGATTAGATTAGACGCGAGGTGGCTGCCGAACGAATCCGGAAACGCTTGAAAAACCATCGTGTCACGCTTTTGGGCAGATCGTTGCCGACCTACAAAATCAACACGGCAGAGCGAACCCTGCCGTGTCAGTTTGATGATTATACCGATTATTTCTTCTTCGGCGCAATCATCATGACCATCTGGCGGCCTTCCAGCTTGGGAAACTGCTCAACCACCGCAATTTCGGACAAATCGGCTTCGACACGCTTAAGCAACTCCAAACCGATGTTCTGGTGGGCCATCTCACGACCGCGGAAGCGCAGGGTGACCTTGGCTTTGTCGCCGTCAGCCAGGAATCGGGTCAAGTTGCGCAACTTGACGTTGTAGTCGCCGTCGTCGGTGCCCGGACGGAACTTGATTTCCTTGATCTGAACCTGTTTCTGCTTCTGCTTGGCTTCGTGACGCTTCTTGGACTGCTCGTACTTGTACTTGCCGTAGTCCATCAGCTTGCATACCGGAGGCTGCGCGGTCGGGGAAATCTCCACCAGATCCACATCGCCTTCCTCCGCCAGCGCCATTGCCTCACGCAGACTGACAACACCAATCTGCTCACCTTCTTTACCTACCAGACGAATTTCACGGGCGGTAATCTCGCCGTTGATCCGTGCTTCGCGTTCCTGAGCTATAGCCAAATCTCCTATTAATCTAAACTCAATGCCTGCCGTCGCCGGAATCAGGCCCCAGGCATCTCAGCCTTGAGGCGCGCAATCAGCGCATCCAGCGTAAGCTGCCCCAGGTCTTCCCCGCGGGAGCGTACGGCAACCAACTCGCCAGCCTTCTCCTTGTCGCCGACGATGATCTGATACGGCAACTTTTGCAGACTGTGCTCGCGAATTTTATAGCCGATCTTCTCGTTTCTCAAGTCAAGATCAACGCGGAAGCCATGTTCGCGCAGTTTGGCGGCCACATTGGCCGCGTATTCGGCCTGCGCTTCGGTGATATTCATCACCACCATCTGCACCGGAGCCAGCCACAAGGGGAAGGCGCCGGCGTGGTTTTCGATCAGGATGCCGAGGAAGCGCTCCAGCGAACCCAGCGCCGCGCGGTGCAGCATCACCGGACGCTTGCGGCTGTTGTCGTCGGCCACGTATTCGGCGTCCAGACGCTCCGGCAGCATGAAGTCCAGCTGCAGGGTGCCACACTGCCAAGAACGGCCCAGCGCGTCCTTGATGTGGTATTCGATCTTGGGGCCGTAGAACGCGCCCTCGCCTGGCAGCTCTTCCCACTCCACGCCGCAAGCGCGCAGCGCTTCGCGCATGCCTTCTTCCGCCTTGTCCCAGGTGGTTTCTTCGCCGATGCGTTTTTCCGGACGCAACGCCAGCTTGATCGCCACCTTGTCGAAGCCGAAGCGCTCGTACACTTCCATCACCAGGCGATGGAAATCCTTGGCCTCCTGGTTGATCTGGTCTTCGGTACAGAAGATGTGGCCGTCGTCCTGCACGAAGCCGCGCACGCGCATGATGCCGTGCAGCGCGCCGGACGGCTCGTTGCGGTGGCAGGAGCCGAACTCGGCGTAGCGCAGCGGCAGATCGCGATAAGAGCGCAGGCCGCTATTGAACACCTGCACATGGCCCGGGCAGTTCATCGGCTTGACCGCGTAGTCGCGCTTTTCCGATTCGGTGATGAACATGTTCTCGCGGTAGTTGGCGGCGTGGCCGGAACGCTCCCACAGATGGGCGTCCATCATCATCGGGGTGCGGATTTCCTTATAGCCTTCGCGGTTCAGCTTCTCGCGCATGTATTGCTCGACGCTCTGCCACAGCTGCCAGCCCTTGGGATGCCAGAACACCATGCCCGGCGCCTCGTCCTGCAGGTGGAACAGGTCCAGTTGCACGCCCAGCTTGCGATGGTCGCGCTTTTCCGCCTCTTCCAACATATAGAGATAGGCGTCCAGGTCTTCTTTCTTGGCCCAGGCGGTGCCGTAAACGCGCTGCAGCATTTCATTCTTGCTGTCGCCGCGCCAGTAGGCGCCGGCCACCTTCATCAGCTTGAACACCTTGAGCTTGCCGGTGGACGGCACGTGGGGGCCGCGGCACAGGTCGGTGAATTCGCCCTCGCGGTACAGGCTCAGCACTTCGCCCTGCGGGATGGATTCGATGATCTCGGCCTTATAGGCCTCGCCTATGCTCTTGAAGTAGGCGATGGCTTCGTCGCGCGGCAGCTCGTAACGCTCCACCGGGATGTCTTTCTTCGCCAGCTCGGCCATTTTCTTTTCAATGGCGGCCAGGTCTTCCGGCGTGAACGGGCGCTTGTAGGCGAAATCGTAGTAGAAGCCGTTTTCGATCTCCGGCCCGATGGTGACCTGGGCTTCCGGGAACAGCTCCTTCACCGCATAGGCCAGCAAGTGGGCGGTGGAGTGGCGGATGATGGACAGGCCGTCCGCGTCCTTGTCGGTGACGATGGCCAGGTCGGCATTGCGGTCGATGGCGTAAGAGGTGTCCACCAGCGCGCCGTCCACGCGACCAGCGAGCGCCGCGCGAGCCAAGCCTGCGCCGATGGATGCGGCCACTTCATGAACCGTTACCGGTTTATCGAACGAACGGATCGAGCCGTCCGGCAAGCGAATGTCTGGCATGTCAACTCCAACAAGGCGAGAGAGAAATTTTTAGAAAGCGTAGGATAAAAAAAAAGTGCGGCCTGAGCCGCACTTTTTTTGCATGGAACAACCCGCAAGGCTCAGCTAGCGTGAGTATGTCGGGTTGTGGTAGTTCGCAAGTTGGACACTTGTAACGCTCCATGCGTTTGAATTTTGGTAGGCACGATTGGACTCGAACCAACGACCCCCACCATGTCAAGGTGGTGCTCTAACCAGCTGAGCTACGTGCCTGTCGTCGAGCTGCGAATACTAAACAAGCCCGCTACGCTTGGCAAGCGTTTTTTTCATCCGCCGCGAGGAAGAAACCGCGACAAAGCCCCAGCGGGCGCGGCTTACGGTATACTAGCCGGCTGATTTTGCTAAACAAACATACCAGAGCAATCCCCGAATCATGCTGAAGTTTACCGTACATAAAACCTCCGGCGGCGCGCGGCGCGGCACGCTGGAGCTGAACCACGGCACCGTGGAGACGCCGGTGTTCCAGCCGGTGGGCACTTACGGCTCGGTCAAGGCGATGAGCCCGGTCGAGCTGAACGACATCGGCGCCCAGATCATTCTGGGCAACACTTTCCACCTGTGGCTGCGCCCGGGCCTGGAGATCGTCGAACAGTTCGGCGGCCTGCACGAGTTCATCGGCTGGGACAAACCCATCCTCACCGATTCCGGCGGCTTCCAGGTGTTCAGCCTGTCCGATATGCGCAAGCTGACCGAGGAAGGCTGCACCTTCCAAAGCCCGATCAACGGCGACAAGCTGTTCCTGAGCCCGGAAATCTCGATGAAGATCCAGACCGTGCTCAACTCCGACATCGTGATGCAGCTGGACGAGTGCACGCCGGGCCAGGTGGATCACGCCACCGCGCAGAAGTCGCTGCAGATGAGCTTGCGCTGGGCAGAGCGCTCGCGCCGCGCCTTCGACGATCTGAAAAACCCCAATGCGCTGTTCGGCATCGTCCAGGGCAACCTTTATACCGATTTGCGCCAGGAATCGCTGGAAGGCCTGATGCAGGTCGGCTTCGACGGCATCGCCATCGGCGGCCTGTCGGTGGGCGAGCCCAAGCCTGAGATGTACCGGATGCTGACCGAGTTGAAGGACATGCTGCCGGCGGAGAAACCGCATTATCTGATGGGCGTGGGCACGCCGGAGGATTTGGTGCACGGCGTGGCCAACGGCGTGGACATGTTCGATTGCGTGATGCCGACGCGCAACGCGCGCAACGGCTGGATCTTCACCCAGTGGGGCGACGTCAAGATCAAGAACGCGCGCTATAAGGACGACAAGAAGCCGCTGGACGAGGAATGCGAGTGCTACGCCTGCCGCAACTTCAGCCGCGCTTACCTGCATCATCTGCACCGCGTCGGCGAGATTCTGGGCGCCCGCCTCAACACCATACACAATCTGCATTATTACCAGGAGCTGATGCGCCAGATGCGCCGCGCCATCGAGGAAGACCGTTTCGAGGACTTCCGCCTGGAGTTCGCCGCCAAGCGCGCCCGCGGCGTCAACTGAGGAACCACCTGCGCGGTCGGCCTGTCACAGGCCTGACCGTCGCAAGCATTGGAAAAAGCGGACCAGCATGGCTACAATGGTCCGTTTATTTCGACCAGCCATAACAATACATAATCTAAGGGAGTAGTTTGATGTCCTTTATCAGCCCCGCCTTCGCCAACACCGGCGCCGCAGTAGGAGGTTTCGACCTGATGGGCTTCCTGCCCATGATCGCCATCTTCGTGCTGTTCTGGTTCCTGATGGTGCGCCCGCAGCAGAAGCGCATGAAAGAGCATCAGAAGATGCTGTCGGAAATCCAGAAGGGCGATGAAGTCGCCACCCAGGGCGGCATCGTCGGCCGCGTGGCCAAGATCGGCGAACAGTTCCTGACTCTGGAAATCGCCAACGGCGTGGAAATCACCGTTCAGCGCGGCTCGGTTTCCGCCAAGCTGGAAAAAGGCACGCTGAAGTCGCTGTAAGGATTCAGCCGACGGCCACCGCAGCGCGCTGCCGGTGGCCGGTTCATTTTCTTTTCCCGAACTAAAACATGAACCGCTACCCTCTTTGGAAATACCTCGTCATTGCGGTGGCCCTGATCCTTTCCGCGATCTACACGCTGCCCAATTTCTACGGCGAGACTCCCGCGGTCCAGGTCTCCAGCTCGCGCCAATCCATTCCGGTGGACACCGCCGTGATGACGCGCGTGGAAGAGGCGCTGAAAGCGCAGAACATCTCTCCCGACGGCCTGTTCCTCGACGGAACCAGCCTGCGAGTCCGCTTCAAGGACGCCGACACCCAGCTCAAGGCGCGCGACGCCATCCAGCACGCGCTGGGCGACAACTACATCATCGCGCTTAATCTGCTGTCCGCCTCCCCCGCCTGGCTGACCAGCCTGAAGGCGCATCCGATGTTCCTCGGCCTCGACCTGCGCGGCGGCGTGCACTTCCTGCTGGAAGTGGACATGAAGGCCGCCATCGACAAGACGATGGAACGCTACGCCGGCGACTTGCGCCGCGAGCTGAAGAACAAGAAAGTCCGCTACGGCGCGATCAAGCGCAACGGCAATACGCTGGAAGTGCAGCTGCGCGACGCCGACACGCTCAAGGCCACTCAGGACGTGGTCTACCGCAGCCTGCCCTCGCTCACCGTCAAGAGCGACGACGGCAACTACCGGCTGACGCTGACCCTGAAGCCGGAAGAGATCACCAAGATCCAGGGCGACGCGGTCAAACAGAACATCACCACGCTGCATAACCGCGTCAATGAGCTGGGCACCTCCGAGCCCATCATTCAGCAGAACGGCCCCAACCGCATCGTGGTGCAGCTGCCCGGCATCCAGGACACCGCCCGCGCCAAGGACATCATCGGCCGCACCGCCACGCTGGAAGTGCGCATGGTGGAAGACGACCCGAGCAAGATGGCCGACGCGATGGCCGGCAACGTGCCGGCCGGCTACGAGCTGCTGGACGAAGCCTCTTCCCGCGGCGTGCAGAAGATTCTGGTGCGCAAGGACGTTGAACTGACCGGCGACAATATCAACGACGCCCAGGCCGGCTTCGACGAAAACGGCGCGCCCGCCGTCCACATCAATCTGGACTCCGCCGGCGCCTCCATCTTCCGTCAGGTGACCGCCGAGAACATCGGCCGCCGCATGGCGATGGTGCTGGTGGAAAAAGGCCGCGCCGAAGTGGTGACCGCTCCGGTGATCCGATCCGAAATCGGCGGCGGCCGCGTGCAGATCTCCGGCAGCATGAACCCGGCCGAAGCCAACGACACCGCCCTGCTCTTGCGCGCCGGTTCGCTGGCCGCGCCGATGAACATCGTCGAAGAACGCACCGTAGGCCCGAGCCTGGGTCAGGAAAACATCGAGAAAGGCTTCCACGCCACGCTGTGGGGCTTTGCCGCCATCGCCACCTTCATGGTCCTGTACTACGGCATGTTCGGCGTGTTCTCCGCGCTGTCGCTGGCGATCAACGTCTTCCTGCTGCTGGCGCTCTTGTCCATGATCCAGGCCACGCTGACCCTGCCCGGCATCGCCGCCATCGCGCTGGCGCTGGGCATGGCCATCGACGCCAACGTGCTGATCAACGAGCGCATCCGCGAGGAGCTGCGCAACGGCGTGCCGCCGCATTCGGCGATCCAGGCCGGTTACACCCACGCCTGGCACACCATTCTGGACTCCAACGTCACCACGCTGATCGCCGGCCTCGCGCTGCTGATCTTCGGCTCCGGCGCGGTGCGCGGCTTCGCCGTGGTGCACAGCCTGGGCATCCTGACCTCGATGTTCTCCGCGGTGGTGATTTCCCGCGGCCTGGTCAACCTGTGGTACGGCCGCCGCCGCAAACTGACCACGCTGGCCATCGGCCAGGTGTGGAAACCGGAAAACAAAGGATAAGGACCGGATATGGAGCTTTTCCGCATCAAACGGGACATCCCGTTCATGAGCTACGGCCGGCTCACCACGACCATCTCGCTGGTGACCTTCATCCTGGCCATCTTCTTCCTGGCCACCCGCGGCCTGAACTACAGCGTGGAATTCACCGGCGGCACCGTGCTGGAGGTGCAGTACCAGCAGTCCGCCGACCTGGGCGCCATCCGCGACAAGGTGGACGAGCTCAAGCTGGGCGAATCCACAGTGCAGAGCCTGGGCAGCAGCCGCGACGTGATGATACGCCTGCCCAACAAGCCGGGCGTCACCTCCGCCCAGCTGTCGGAAAAAGTGATGGCCATGCTCAAGGCCGGCGATCCTCAAGTGCAACTGCGCAAAGTGGACTTCGTCGGCCCCAGCGTGGGCGAGGAACTGGTGACCCACGGTCTGACCGCCACCATCCTGGTGTGCGTGGGCATCATGATCTACCTGGCCATCCGCTTTGAATGGCGTTTCGCCATCGCGGCCATCATCGCCAACATGCACGACGTGGTGATCATCCTGGGCTGCTTCGCCTTCTTCCGCTGGGAGTTTTCGCTGACCGTGCTGGCCGGCATCCTGGCGGTGCTGGGCTACTCGGTGAACGAATCAGTGGTGGTGTTCGACCGGATTCGCGAGAACTTCCGCAAGCCGGGCATGAAGGGCCACAGCGTGGCCGAAGTCATCGACAACGCCATCACCGCCACGATGAGCCGCACCATCATCACCCACTTCTCCACCGAGATGATGGTGGTGTCCATGCTGCTGTTCGGCGGCCCGGCGCTGCACGGCTTCGCGATGGCGCTGACCATCGGCATCGTGTTCGGCATTTACTCCTCGGTGCTGGTCGCCAGCCCGATCGCCCTGTGGCTGGGCGTGAAGCGCGAACATATGATCAAGCCGGTGAAACCAAAAGAAGAAGCGGTCGTCTGATCACTTCCCTCATGAGCCTCATTTAAAAAGGTTCTGATTGCTGGCCGGCTTGTCCGGCCAGTTTTACTTTCAACCCGAGCAGCACCCTTACCGAGCGCAACGACATCATGGAAGCCATCACTTTTCTGATCGACTTCATCCTGCACATCGACACTCATCTGTCCCAGCTGGTGGCCGCCTACGGCCCCTGGATCTACGCCATTCTGTTTCTGATCGTGTTCTGCGAAACCGGACTGGTGGTCACCCCCTTCCTGCCCGGCGACTCGCTGCTCTTCGTCGCCGGCGCGCTGGCGGCCATGGGCCAGATGAACCCGCACTTGCTGGTGCTGCTCCTGATCGTCGCCGCCATCCTCGGCGACGCAACCAACTACGCCATCGGCCGCAACGTCGGCATGAAGCTGTTCGACAAGTTTCCGCGCATCCTGAAGCCGCAATACCTGGACCGGACCCACGCCTTCTACGAACGCCATGGCGGCAAAACCATCATCTTCGCCCGCTTCGTGCCCATCGTGCGCACCTTCGCGCCCTTCGTCGCCGGCATCGGCAAGATGCACTACCCGCAGTTCCTGCGCTACAACGTGGTGGGCGCCATCGCCTGGGTGGTCGGCTTCACTTATGCCGGCTATTTCTTCGGCAACCTGCCCTTCGTGCGCAAGAACCTGGAATTGCTGATCTTCGGCATCATTCTGGTCTCCTTCTTGCCGGGACTGATTGAAATCTGGCGCCACAAGCGCGCGGCCGCCCGCGGCTGATCCGTAGTAGAATCGACAAGGCCGCCGTAGCGCGGCCTTTTGCTTTGACATCACGCCCCAATGCCGCCCATGAAACGCATCCAACGCCTGCCCGACCACCTCGTCAACCAGATCGCCGCCGGCGAAGTGGTGGAACGCCCCGCCTCCGCGCTCAAGGAAATACTGGAAAACAGCCTGGACGCCGGCGCGTCCAAGATCACGGTGGACCTGGCCCAGGGCGGCATCAAGCTGCTGCGCGTCACCGACAACGGCGGCGGCATCGCGGCGGAAGACCTGGCGCTGGCGCTGGACCGCCACGCCACCAGCAAAATCGCCTCGCTGGACGATCTGGAAAACGTCGCCACCCTGGGTTTCCGCGGCGAGGGTCTCGCCAGCATCGCCTCGGTGTCGCGGCTGACCCTGGTCAGCCGGCCGCCGGACGCCGAACACGCCCACCAGCTCATCGCCATCGACGGCGCGCTGCACCCGGTGGAGCCGGCCGCCCACGCGCCCGGCACCAGCGTCGAGGTGGTGGACATCTATTTCAACACCCCGGCGCGGCGCAAATTCCTGAAAAGCGAGAACACCGAATACGCGCACTGCGAGGCGGTATTCGAGCGCATCGCGCTGGCCCACCCCCATGTGGAGTTCATGCTGCGCCACAACGGCAGGGTGATCTGGCGCCTGCCGGCGCAAAGCCTGGCCGAACGCGTGGCCGCAATGCTGGGCAAGGATTTCGTCGCCGCCGCCATCGAGATCGACACCGCCGCCGGCCCGCTGACGCTCAGCGGCTTCGTCGCCTCCCCCACTTACTCCAAGGCCAGCCGCGACGCCCAGTACTTCTACGTCAACGGCCGCTTCGTCCGCGACAAGACCGCGCTGCACGCGCTGCGCCAGGCGTACCGCGACGTGCTGCACCACGATCGTCATCCGGCCTACGCGCTGTTCCTGACCATGGAGCCGTCCGGCGTCGACGTCAATGTGCACCCGACCAAGATCGAAGTGCGCTTCCGCGAATCGCAGGCCATCCACCAATTCCTGTTCCACAGCGTGCACAAGGCTTTGGCCAGCACCACCGCCGGCGCCGCGCCTACCGTTCAGATCGCCGGCGCCGATGAGGCGGCCGAGCCCGCGCTGGCCCAGGGCGAATCCGCGCCCTTGTTCGACAAGCCGTTCAACCGGCCCGCCGCGCCCTCCTCCGACCCGGCCGGGGGACAACCCGCCTTCCGCTACCAGCAGCAGGCGATGCCGCTGCACGTGGCCAGGGAAGCCACCGGCATCTACGACAAGCTGTTCGGCGGCCTGCGCGAGGAAGAACGCGCCCAGCCCGCCGCGCCGGCACCGGTGGAATACAGCCTGCCGCCGCAACGCGTGGCCGCGCTGCCGCAAAGCGCGGACGGCGTTCCGCCGCTGGGCTTCGCGCTGGCTCAGCTGCACGGCGTCTACATCCTCAGCCAGTGCGAAGACGGGCTGATCCTGGTGGACATGCACGCCGCCCACGAACGCATCGTCTACGAACAGCTGAAAACCGCGCTGGAGGCCGACACCATCCCGATGCAGCCCTTGCTGCTGCCGGTGTCCTTCGCCGCCGATCGCATGGAGGTGGCCACCGCCCACGAACATGGCGAGGAGATGAAGCGGCTGGGCATGGAACTGGCGCCGCTGTCCCCCACCCAGATCGCCGTGCGCGGCGTGCCGGTGTGGCTGAAGGACGGCAATCCGGTGGACCTGGCGCGCGCGGTGCTGAAGGATGTGCGCGAGTTCGGCCTCAGCCAGGTGCTGACCGAGCGCCGCAACGAGCTCCTGGCCACCATGGCCTGCCACGGCGCGGTGCGCGCCAACCGCCAGCTAACGCTGCCGGAAATGAACGCTTTGCTGCGCGATATGGAAGCCACCGAACGCTCCGGCCAATGCAACCACGGCCGCCCCACCTGGACCCGGCTGTCGATGCGCGAGCTGGACAAGCTGTTCATGCGCGGTCAATAAGCGATGCGCGTCACCGTACTGGCGGAAAACCACAGCCTGCGGCCGGACTTGATCGCCGAGCCCGGCCTCGCGCTGCTGATCGAGGACGGCCCGCACCGCATCCTGTTCGACACCGGCCGCAGCGACGCGCTGCTGCGCAACGCCAGCCAGCTGGGCGTCGACCTCGCCGCGCTGAGCCAGGTGGTGTTGTCGCACGGCCATTACGACCACAGCGGCGGCCTGCCGGCGCTCAGCCGGCTCTTGCGCCAGCGCGCGGCGCCGCCGCTGCCGCTGCTGGCCCATCCCGAGGCCTTCCGAGCGCGCGAAGCGCGGCTGGGGCCCATCACGCTGCGCAAGCTGGGCTCGCCGCTCGCCGAAGCCGATCTGCAAGCCAGCTTCGAGCTGCAACTGCACGCCCGGCCCCACGCCTTCGCCGACCGCTACGTCTTCCTCGGCCAGATACCACGGCGGCGCCACGCCGAAGGCCGCGGCACCCTGGGCCGCCTCGTCGACGCGAGCGGCCACCGGCCGGACCCGGTGGCCGACGATTCGGCCCTGGTCTACCGCGGCGAGCAAGGCCTGATTGTCTTCAGCGGCTGCGCCCATTCCGGCATCCGCCACATCGTCGACTACGCGCGCGAAGTCTGCGCCGAGCCGCGCGTCCACGCGGTGATAGGCGGTTTCCACCTGCGCAGCGCGGCGCCGTGGCGCGTCTGGCGGACCCGCCGCTACTTCCAGCAACTGGCGCCGGAGGGCCTGTACGCCTGTCACTGCACCGGCTACGCCCGTCACGCGCTGGCGCGCCAGCACGCCATCGCCGCCGGCAGTCAACTGAGCTTCGACTAAACCGGTTTCGACAGTTCCTGCCGCGGAAAAACGACAGTTCGCTCTTTCCGCCATTATTCACGGTCGGCGTGCCGCATTGCAGCATTCCAACCGCCGCTCCGTCTCCTTCTCCCGCCTCCAAACCGCATAAACGCCGCCGCTGCGGGCTTTGGCCGTCCCGCCGCGCTCAGCGCGTCCGTCTTCGTCCGGGCGCTAGCAAAAAACGGCGCGAATACACCTGAAAAAAAGAACAGGTGTGTGCTTAGTCCTTCCCTGCACATGCTTATGTCCAATACCACTTACATACAACTTTAATACAACTTAAATACAAGTCGGCGCGCCGCGCCGGCCTTTCGCCCCGCCTTTTTCCAAGAAGGAGATGGACTGTGAGCAAAGCCTTACTGCTGCTGAAAACCGGCCTGGCCGGCACCGCCGTGGCCGGCGCCGCGCTGCTGGCCACCCAGCACGCCCCCACCGCCGCCAAGGCGCCGGCATCCGCCGCCCGCGACGGCCTGATCAAAACCGCGGCCGCCAGCTGCGCCGACCCGGCCTGGAGCGCCGGCTCGATCTACACCGGCGGCCAGCGCGTCAGCTACCAGGGCCAGACCTGGGAGGCCAAATGGTGGACCCAGGGCAATACGCCCTCCGCCAGCGACGCCAGTCCATGGAAATTGATCGGCCAGTGCGACGGCGGCGGCAACCCGACCGAACCGCCGCTGGTGCAAGTGCCTCCGCCCACCGGCAACGCGCTGTGCCGGCCGGAAGGGCTGGCGCGCACCGACGGCGTGGACGTGCCGTATTGCGCGGCCTACCAGAAAGGCGGCGCCGAGCAGTTGGCCAACGGCAGCCGCAAGCGGCTGATCGGCTACTTCACCAGCTGGCGCACCGGCAAGAACGGCCAGCCGGCCTACCTCGCCAGCGACATCCCCTGGGGCAAGCTCACCCACATCAACTACGCCTTCGCCCACGTGGACGGCAACAACCGGCTGTCGGTGGGCGAAAACAATCCCGGCAACCCGGCCACCGACATGAGCTGGCCGGGCGTGCCCGGCGCGGAAATGGACGCCAGCCTGCCCTATAAAGGCCACTTCAACCTGCTGACCCAGTACAAGCGCAAATACCCGGGCGTCAAAACCCTGGTCTCGGTGGGCGGCTGGGCCGAGACCGGCGGCTATTTCGGCGCTGACGGCAAGCGCGTCAACAGCGGCGGCTTCTACAGCATGACCATCAACGCCGACGGCAGCGTCAACCAGGCCGGCATCGACGCCTTCGCCGACTCCGCCGTCGCCTTCCTGCGCAAATACGGCTTCGACGGCGTGGACATCGACTTCGAATACCCGACCTCGATGAACGACGCCGGCAATCCGCTGGACTGGAGCGTCGCCAACGCCCGCCGCGGTTCGCTGAACAAGGGCTTCAACGCGCTGACGCGGACATTGCGCGAACGGCTGGACCGCGCCGCCTCCCAGGACGGCCGCTACTACCAGCTCACCGCCGCGGTGCCGGCCTCCGGCTATCTGCTGCGCGGCATGGAAGCCTTCCAGAGCCTGCGCAACTTCGACTTCGTCAACGTGATGTCCTATGACCTGCACGGCGCCTGGAACGAGTTCGTCGGCCCCAACGCCGCGCTCTACGACGACGGCAAGGACGCCGAACTGGCGCGCTGGAGCGTGTACACCACCGCGCAATACGGCGGCATCGGCTATCTGAACACCGACTGGTCCTACCACTACTACCGCGGCGGCCTGCCGGCGGCGCGCGTCAATATCGGCGTGCCCTACTACACCCGCGGCTGGAAAAACGTCAACGGCGGCAGCAACGGCCTGTGGGGCACTTCGGTGGGCGGCAATTGCCCGACCGGCCTGAAAACCTGCGGCGACGGCGCGGTGGGCATAGACAATCTGTGGCACGACCTGGACGAACAAGGCCGTGAGGTGGGCGCCGGCTCCAACCCGATGTGGCACGCCAAGAACCTGGAGAAAAACCAGGGCGGCAGCTATCTGTCCGCCTATCTGGACCCGAGCAAGCCGGAAAACCAGCTCAGCGGCAGCTATCAGCGTTTCTACAACGACACCCTGAGCGCGCCGTGGCTGTGGAACGCCGGCAAGAAAGTGTTCCTGTCCACCGAGGATGAGCAGTCCATCGCCAAGAAAGCCGCCTGGGTCGACGCCAACAACGTCGGCGGTGTGATGTTCTGGGAACTGGCCGGCGACTACGACTGGAAACAGGAGCGCAACGGCGGCAAGGGCGAGTACTTCATCGGCACCACGCTGACCAGCCTGCTGTACAACGCTTTCAGCAAACCGGCCGCCGTCAGCGTCAAGCCCGCCGCCGCCGCCCCGGCCGCCACCGCCGCCATCGACGTCGGCTTCTCGCTGGACGGCTACGCGCTGGGCGACAGCAATTATCCGATCAACCCCAAGCTGACCATCACCAACCGTTCCGGCAGCACCCTGCCCGGCGGCACCGAGTTCCAGTTCGACGTGCCCACCTCGGCGCCGTCCAACTTCGCCGACCAGTCCGGCTTCGGACTCAAGGTGATCAGCGTCGGCCATAGCGGCAACAATATCGGCGGCCTGAAGGGCGACGCCCATCGCGTCTCGGTCAAGCTGCCGTCGTGGCAGTCGCTGGCGCCGGGCCAGAGCGTCAGCCTGGCCGTGGTCTACTATCTGCCGATCTCCGGCCCGCGCAACTTCAGCGTGACTTTGGGCGGCAAGACTTACGCCATCCGCGAGGAGGCGCCCTACCTGCCTTACCTACGCTGAGATCCGCTTCAATGTCTGGCGCTGGCTCGCCAGACTTTGAACGGGTTCTGAATTCCCTCGTTCTCCTCAGTACCTTCCAAGCCGGGTTCGCCCGGCTTTTTTTCTGCGCCGCCGTCCGCCGGCGGACGCCATTGCATCAACTCGTTCAAACGCTCCAGCGCCGCCTGCGGCGTCAAGCCGAACACCGGCTTTTTGCCGTCGAGAAAACGCTGGTAAAACAAGAAGGTCGGATCGGTTTTCATCGCTGTGGACTCCCGCTGTGGATGCGAGTATTGTCGGCGCAATATGAGGCAATAAAAATTGCTGACTTTCAATCAGGAAACTTCCTCTTATGTCCGCGCGGCTCGCCCAGCAATACCAGAAGCTCCATCATCACTTCGCCGGCCAGACCAAGGCCGTCTCGCTGCAACAGCTGGCCGACCTGCTGTTTTGCACGCGTCGCCACATGCGCAGCCTGCTGCAACAGATGCAGGCGCAAGGCTGGATAGCGTGGCAGGCGCAAGCCGGGCGCGGCATGCGCTCGCAACTGCGCTTTCTGCAAGCCCCGGAGCAGTTGCAGCGGGAGCGCGCCGCGCAATTGCTGGAACAGGGCCGGGTGGAGCAGGCGGTGGACTTGCTGGGCGACGACCGCGGCGAGTTGGCGCCCTTGCTGTTGGCGCGGCTGGGCAAACGCTGGAGCCAGGACCGCCAGGTATTGGGCGTGCCTTATTACCGGCCCTTGCCCAACCTCTACCCCGGCACGCCCTTGCGCCGTTCCGAGCGGCATCTGGTCGGCCAGATCTTCAACGGACTGAGCCGGATAAATGAGGAAAAAGGGGAAGTGGAAGGCGATCTCGCCCATCACTGGAGCCAGCAGGGCCCGCTGGAATGGCACTTCCACCTGCGACCGGCGGTGCGCTGGCACGACGGCCGCGAGCTGAGCGTCGCCGATGTCCAGGCCTCGCTGCTGCGCTTGCGCGCGCAGCCGCTGTTCTCCCATCTGCAAGCCGTGCGGCCCTTGTCGCCGCGCAGCCTGGCGCTGGAATTGAGCGAGCCCGACCAATGGCTGCCCTGGCTGCTGGCCGACAGCGCCGCGCTGATCCTGCCGGCCGACCACGCCGCCCGCGCCGACTTCGCCTCGCGCCCGGTGGGCACCGGCCCTTACCGCGTCGCCGCCAACACCCGCCACCGGCTGTGCTTGCAGGCCTTCGACGATTACTTCGGCTACCGCGCGCTGCTGGACCAGGTGGACATCTGGATGATGCCGGAACTGGGCGAACAACTGGAGCACGGCAACGGCCAGGTCTGCGGCCTGGAAGTGCGCATCAATCCGCGCGAGCCCAGCGTGCAGACCGAAATGGCGCTGGAGTCCGGCGTCTACTTCCTGCTCGCCGACGGCCGCTCCCCGCGTCTGCACGACGCCGCGCTGCGCGACTGGCTGGCCCAGGCCCTGGCGCCGCTGGCCGTGATCCATGAAACCGCGCCGGCGGTGCGTCAGTACTGGGCGCCGGCCGCCGGCCTGCTGCCCAATTGGCACCACGCCCAGCCGGCCTTGAACCTGAAGCCGCCGGACGGTCTGAGCGCGCTGCGTCTGGCGTATTACGAGCAGCATCCGGAGTACCAATTGATCGCCGCCGCGATGGCGCGCTGCCTGCGGCCCCACGGCGTGACGCTGGAATGCCTCGCTCTGCCCTACGCCGACTGGGAGCAGGGCCGGGCCGACGCCGATGTGTGGCTGGGCTCGGTCAACTTCGCCACCCGGCCGGAATACTCGGTGGCCGCCTGGGTGCTGGGCACCCCGCTGCTGCGCCGATGCCTGGAGCCGGCGCTGCCGCTGGCGCAGTGGCATCAGAGCTGGCGCCAGGGCCTGTTCCGCGCCCAGGATCTGTCCGCCGCCGTGGTCCAGCAACGCTGGATGCTGCCGCTGTTTCACAACTGGCTGCGGCTGCAAGGGCCGGCCCAGATGCAGGGCGTGCGCCTCAACAGCCTGGGCTGGTTTGATTTCAAGTCCGCCTGGCTGCAAGCGGACGGCTGAAGCGGTTCAAACGCGGGGTCGCCTGATGCCGCGCGAATAATTTCACATAAAGATACTTTAAGTAAAATATCTTCCCAGGAATACATATCCATGACATAATCGCCCCCCATGGACAAGATAGACACCATCATCTCCCAGTGGCGGCGCGAGCGGCCCGATCTGGACAGCGCCAGCATCGGCGTCATCGGCCGGCTGGCGCGGCTGGTCACCCATGTGGAGCGCGCGCTGGCCGACAACTTCGCCCGCTTCGGACTCAAGGACGGCGAGTTCGACGTGCTGGCCACGCTGCGCCGCGCCGGCGCGCCCTACCAGCTATCGCCCACCATGCTCTACACCACGCTGCTGCTGACCTCGGGCGCGGTCAGCAAGCGCCTGGACCGGCTGGAGAGCGCCGGCTGGGTGGAGCGCCTGCCCGACCCCAAGGACCGCCGCGGCATGCTGATCCGTCTGAGTCCGGCCGGACTGGAGCTGATTGAGCGCGCGATGAGCGCCCACATCGCCACCCAGGACACCGCGCTGGCCGCGCTGGCCGCGCCGCAACGCGAACAACTGGCCGCGCTGCTGAGCCAGTGGCTGCAAAGCTTCCCCGGAGAAGCGCAAGCCGAAGCGACGCCCCAAGCTCGCCCCCTCCCCACCGAAAGCAAAACTTCATGAAGCAAGACACCTCCGTTCAGCGCCCGCTGTGGCTGGCGCTGTCCATCATCCTGGTGGGCCTGAACCTGCGCCCCGCCCTCGCCGCCATCGGCCCGCTGCTGGACCAGCTGCGCCACGCCACCGGCATGAGCTTTAGCGACGCCTCGCTGTTGACCACGCTGCCGGTGGCCACCATGGGCGCCGGCGCCTTTCTGGGCAGCTGGCTGGAACGCCGCGCCGGCGCGCGCCAGGGCGTGGTCATCGCCCTGCTGCTGATTTTCTTGTCCAGCGCGCTGCGCTGGCTGCCGGCGAGCTTCGGCGCGCTGCTGGCCACCGCGCTGATGGCCGGCATCGGCATCGCGCTGGCCCAGGCCCTGATTCCCGGCTTCATCAAGCAATATTTCCCGCACAAGGTCTCGGCGCTGATGGGCTTCTACATCACCGCCATCATGGGCGGAGCCTCCCTGGCCGCCGCCGGCGCGCCGTGGCTGGCCGCGCATAGCGCGCATTGGCAAAACGGCCTGGCCGCCTGGGCCGCTCTGGCGGCGCTGGCGCTGCCCTGCTGGCTGCTGAGCGCGCCGCGCCGCGCTCCCGGCGGCGGCTCCACCGCGCGCGCTCCGCAATTCAGCCGGATTCCGCGCGCCTGGCTGCTGGCCTTTTATTTCGGCATCGGCACCGCGGTCTACGCCAGCTCGCTGGCCTGGCTGCCGGCCTTGTTCGTGCAGCTGGGCTGGAGCCAGCAGCAAGGCGGCCTGATGCTCAGCTTCATGACCGGCATGGAAGTGGTGTCCGGCCTGACCATCCCGCTGTTGTCGGCGCGCAGTCATGATATGCGCGGCTGGCTGACCCTGGTGTTGCTGGCGGTGCTGGCCGGCTTGCTGGGCATGGTGCTGGCGCCGCACGGCGGCCTGCTGCTGCTGTGGGTGGCGCTGCTGGGCCTGGGCGTGGGCGGCCTGTTCCCGCTGACCATGATTCTGACGCTGCACCACTACGAGGACGCGCGCAACGCCGGCCAGTTGTCGGCCTTCGTGCAGGGCATAGGCTATCTGATCGCCGCGGTGGCGCCCTTCGCCGCCGGCTGGATCCGCGACGCCACCTCCAGCTTCAATCTGGCCTGGCTGTGCCTGGCGCTGCTGATCGCCAGCCTGCTGGTGCTGACCCGCCGCTTCGCGCCCCAGGGCTACGCCGAAGCGATGCAAAACCCGGCCGTCGTCGCCGCGCAGCCCCGTTGATCCCGGGACGGCGGCACACCACAGGAGAAAGTCGATGAGCACAACCGTTCCCTTCCACCTGAGCAATCCCGCCGGTCTGTACGACCCGGCGCCCAACGGCTATTCCCATCTGGCCATCGTCGACGCCGGCAGCCGCATGCTGCTGGTGGCCGGTCAGGGCGGTGAAAACGCCGCCGGCGAACTGGCCGACGGTTTCGAGGCGCAAGTGCGCCAGGCCTTGGCCAATCTGCGCACCGCCTTGGCCGCCGGCGGCGCCGATCTCGCCCATGTCGCCAAGCTGACGGTGCTGATCGTCGATCACAGCGAAACGCGGCTGCGCGCCTTCGGCGCGGAACTGGCCGCCGCCTGGGGCGCGCTGCCAACGCCGACCTGCACGCTGATCCCGGTGCCGCGGCTGGCGCTGGACGGCATGCTGTTCGAAATCGAGGCCACCGCCTTCCTGCCCGCTTGACTCTCCGACGCAAATCCGACGCAAAAAAGCCCGCCATGAAGGCGGGCTTTTTTTCATTGGCGGCCGCGCTCAGCGCCGCGGCATGAAGCGCACGTAATCGCCTTCTTCCACCTTGCCCGGCGCCTGCACCGCGCCGACGGCGAAATTGGGCTGTACCTGGCTGATGACGACGTCGCCGGCCAGGGTTTCCGGCACGCCCAGCTCGCGCCCGGAGATCAGATCGCGCACCGGCTGCGCGCTCTTGCGCTGATAGACCAGGAATTTATCGCCGACGGCGACGCCGTCCAGCGAGCCGGCGTTGATGTAGACCTGGCGCGGGCCGGCCAGTTTGACGATGCGGGCGGAGAACGGAATGCAGGAAATCACCTCGCCTATCCTGCTCACCGCCTGATCCAGCGCCCGGTTCACCGCCTGGCCGTAATCGCTCTGCCAGAACGCCGCCGAGGCGAAGGGCCGCGGCGGATTCGGCGTCACTTCGCCCTTGGCCAGCTCCGACACCCGCTCGCGGGCCAGCAAGGCGCCGGTCAGCGCGTCGTACACCCAGACTTCGGCGTCGAACTGGCGCTCGGTGGGCACGTATTTGACCCCGCCGCCGAACAGGCCGGCGAACGGCCCGTTGTAGAACGTCCCCTGCTGACTGGTGTTGTTGGACTCGTACAGCGATTTGCGCAGCCCCTTGGCGGTGGCGCCGGTGGCCAGCACCCGCCCGGCCACCACGAACTGGGCGTCCTCGGACTGGCCGATGCGGCGGACGATCTCCGCGCCGGCGGCCGGCTCGGCCACGCGCGCATCCGCCAGCACCGACACCGTGTTGGCGTCCAACAGGCTGTACATGCGGTTGGCGCCCAGCCGCCGCGACAGCTCGGTGGGCAGGCCGGTGGCCAGCTCCGGCATGTCGGACGCCTCTGCCGGGCGGTCCACCTGGAAATACGTGGTGACGATCTTGCGGCGCAGGCTGCGGCCCGGCGGCATCGCGCAGGCGGCCTCCTTGCCGCGCGCGGCGCCGGACGGCTTGGCGGTGTCCACCTCCACCAGCACATGGTAGAGCTTGCCCTGCTGAAACTCCTTCACCACCTTGACCGCGCCCTGCGCCGGCGCCAGCGGCGTCAGCGTGCCGGACTCGCTGCTCCTGCCGTAATCCAGCCCCTGCGAAGCCTCCACCCGCGCGCCCTGGCGCAGCGCCACCATCTTGAGCGCGTCCTGCAGCGCTTGCTCGCGCGCGGCGGCGACGCCGTTGTCCAACGAGGCCACGCCCTCGGCGCGCATGATCTCGGCGCCGGCCGGACAAACAAAAGCCGCCGCAAACGCGGCGGCCAGCAGGGTACGGAAACGAAACCGCATCATTGAGCCATGTAGTAGTTGCTGTTGTAACGCGCCGCGCCGCAATTGCCCTCGGCGCACTGCAGGCCGGACGTGGCGTTTTCCTGCGAAGCCTTCATCACGCTGCCGGTCTTGTCCAGCGCCTGGCGGAACTGCTTGTAGAAGTCCTGATCCAGCGTGATCTCGGCCACCGCCTCGCTGGTGCCGTCCGGCTTCATGCTGTTGGACACGATGTTGACCCCGCGCAGATAGGCGTCCACATAGGTGCGGAAGCTATCGCTGTTGGCGATCATGTTCGACACCGAGCTGTTGCCCACCAGCTTCATGCCCTGCACCTGTTCCGCGATGGCGCGGAAAGCGTCCAGCCGGGCGGCGCGCAAGGCCAGCAGCTTGCGCTGCGACGGTGTCAGGCTGGAGGTGTACGGCGCCGCGCCGCTGCCCACCACCCGCACCACAATGGGCTGATAGGGATTCACTTCCTTGACCACCACCTTGGGCGCTTCGGTTTCAATGCCAGGACCGACGAAACCGACGCCGCTCGGCGTCATCCCCGCCGCGGCGCGCGGAGCCTCGGCGGCCAGCGGCGGACGCTCGGCGGTGGCGCAGGCGGACAAGCCCAGCAAGACGGACAGGAAGCAGGCAACACTGGGAATCGTTTTCATGGCAAATACCGTTGGATATTGCTCGAATTATGAAGCGATCTAAGCGAACGTCAACCGCAACATCGGCATTCCTATGCAAAACTTGAATAAAAACAAAATCCCGCCCGCATCAATGGCCGCCGGCGTCGGCCCGGTTCAATTGCCGCGCCGAGGAAAATCCGGCCGCCAGCGCGGCCTTCTCCTTGGACAGGCCGGCGCCGCGCCACTGGCTGGCCAGCGCCAGGCGCAGCCCGGTGTGATAGTCGTGCACCGACACGCCGGCGTGCTCGCGGAACAAGCGCGACAAATGCCTGGCGCTGACGTGCACCTGGCCGGCCAAGTCCTCCACCCGCCAGCCGCGCGCCGGATCGGCGGCGATCAGGTCCTGCGCCTTGTGCACCGCCGGGTGCAAATGGTTGCGGTGCGTCAGCCACGGCGACAACTCCGGATCCCCGGCGGAACGGCGGAAATACACCACCATGTGGCGCGCCACGTCCCGCGCCAGCGCCGGGCCGGCCAGCTGCGCGATCAATTGCAGCGCCAGGTCCACCCCGGCGGTGATGCCGGCGCTGCTGCTGATGGGCCCGTCCTGCACGAAGACGCGGTTCTGCTGCACCCTGGCCTGCGGCGCCAGTTGCTGCAAACGCTGCAGCAGGGTGTGGTGAGTGGTGCACTGGCGGCCGTCCAGCAGGCCGGCTTCCGCCGCCAGCAGGCTGCCTGAGCAAATGCTGGCCACGCGCTGGCGGCCGGGGTCCACCCGGCGGCGCAGCCAGCGCACGATCTCGCGCGCCTCCGGCCGCGCATAGGCCTCGATCGAATGCGCGGCGCCGCTGATCACCACCAGCGCCTCGTCCGGCAGCGCGTCCGGCAAGGGCGCCGCGCCTTCAAGGCTCAGGCCCAGCGAGGTGGGCACGCCGGCCGCCGGCGCGATGTAATGCGGCCGGAACGGCGCGCCCAGTTGCGCGGCGATGCGAAAAGCGTCGGCCGGGCCGGCCAGATCCACCAGCAGCAGATTGGGCGGCAGTACGAAAAAGATATCAAGCGCCACGCGTCGCCGCTCCCGCGCGCCAGCGCGCCAGCCAGCGCGCGCCGAACACGTTCACCGCCAGCCCGGCCAGCAACAACAGGCTGCCGGCCGCCTGCAGCGCGTTCAGGCGCTCGCCCAGCAGCAGGCCCGAGGCCAGCACGCCCACCACCGGCACCAGTAGGGAAAACGGCGCCACCTTGCCGGCCGGATGGCGCGACAGCAGCCGGCTCCACAAGCCATAGCCAAACAGAGTGGCGACAAAAGCCAGGTAGGCCACCGCGAACAGCGCCTGCGGCGTGAAATGCGCCAAGGCGGCGGCGATGCGCTCGCCCCCTTCCAGCCACCAGGACAGCAGGAAGAACGGAATCGGCGGCACCAGGCTGGACCACACCACCAGGCCCAGCGGCTGCACGCTGTAGCCGGCGCGGCCCATCTGCCTCACCACCACATTGGACAATGCCCAGCTGAAGGCGGCGGCGATGGTCAGACCCAGGCCCACCGCCGTCATGCTGCCGCCCTTGCTCAGGCCTATCAGCGCCAGGCCGCCCAGGGCCAGCAGCAGGCCGGCCATCTGGCTGGCCTGCCAGCGCTCGCGCAGCCACAGCCCGGCCAGGATCAGGGTGAAGAAAGCCTGCGATTGCAGCACCACCGAGGCGAGGCCGGCCGGCATGCCCAGCTTGATCGCGGTGAACAGGCAGGCGAACTGGCCGACGCCCACGCTGAGGCCGTAGGCCAGCAGATAGCGCCACGGCAGCGCCGGCCGGCGGATGAAGAACAAGGCCGGCACCGCGGCCAGACAGAAGCGCAGGCCGCCCAGCAGCAAGGGCGGCACATCGGACACGCCCCATTTGATCACCACGAAGTTGACGCCCCACACCAGCACGATGGCCAGCGCCTGCAAGAGATCACTCCACGGCATCGCCGCCTCCCTGAGCCTGCGCGCCCGGCCACAGCACCGCCTGGGCGACGATGACGCGCTCGCCGTTGAAGGTGGCCGCCGGCGAGCCGTACAGCCGGTAGCCCAGGGCCAGCGCCTCGCTGACGCGGCGGCAGAAGCCGGCGTCGTCCGGGCCGGTCAGCAGACGGTAGACCGGCATGTCGTCGGGCGGAAGGGTGGGCTGCATGCAATTCTCCCATGGCTGCGCGGCGGGCCGCGCCCGCCGCATTCATTTTGGATATCGCTTTACGGTAACATCAGATAGTCGAGATGGCGATGATCAAATACCCGCCGTTCAGCGCGCCAGCTTGGCCAGCGCCTGCTCCACGCTGACGACGTCGGCGAAACGGCCGGCCAGCACCAGCTCGGTCTTGGCGCGAATCTCCGCCGCGCTGAACACCTGGCCGCTATGCGGATGGCTCATGTCGAAAGTCAGCGTGGCCTCGGTGACGAAATCCACCTCGTAGCCCAAGTCCGAGGCCACCCGGGTAGTGGTTTCGCAGCATTGCTCGGTGCGGATCCCGGACACGATCAAGCGCTGGATACCGTGGCGGATGAGCCAGGGCTGCAGGCCGGAATCGGTCAGGGCGTTGTGCACGTGCTTGACGAAGGTGGCGGCCGGCCGGTGGCGCAGCCACTCCAGCGGCCGCACCAGGCCGGACTCGGCGGAAAAGGCGGCGTCGCCGTCTTCGTGCAGAATGTTGATCACCGGCGCGCCCAGTCTCTCGGCGCCGGCGATCAATTGCTGCAGCTTGTCCTGAAAGGCCGGGATCTCGTCTTCCTTCCAATACGGACGGTGGCGGAACGACTCTTGCGCGTCAATCACCAGCAAGGCGGTTTTCTTCATGGCGGTTTCTCCCTCGCGTCCGGGCCGGACGCTATTGAACACAGCCCGAATGCTACGGACTCTCCCGCCTTTATTTAACGCTGATTACGGACAAGCCGCTGTCAAAAACGGACATCGTGCCCACCGCTCGCGGCGGCGCCGGCGCGGCCGCGACCTCGGCCGCCCGCGCCGGGCCCTGCGGCTGGAATTCGTCGTACAACAGCCACAGCGCGGTGGCCGCCATCAACACGCCCATGCTCAGATTGAAACCCAGCAAGGCGCGCGGGCTGGCCAGCCAGGCGCGCAAGCGCTCGCCGGCCCAGGCCCAGACGCCGATGCAGGGCAGATTGACCACGGCGAACACCGCCGCCAGCATGGCCGCGCCCAGCCAGCGCTGACCGTCCGCCGCCGGCATGAACAGGATGGCGGCGTTGATCACCATCACCCAGGCCTTGGGATTCAGCCATTGAAACAGCGCCGCGCCGACAAAGCCCAGCGGGCGCGCCGCCGCGCCCGCCTCCGGCTGGCCGGCGCGGGCGATCTTCCAGGACAGCCACAATAGATAAGCGCAGCCCAGCAGGGCCAGCGGCAACCGCGCGGCCTGGATGCCGTCCAGCAGCAGCGACAGCAGGCTGCCTACCAGGAACACCTGGAAAGCGCAGCCCAGGCTGATGCCCAGCATGTGCGGGATGGTGCGGCGAAAGCCGAAATTGACGCCGGACGCGGTCAGCATCAGGTTATTGGGGCCGGGGGTGATGGACATCACCGCCACGTAGGACAGTAGGGCGAATTCGGGCATGACGGGCTTCACTTTCTTGCTCCGCGCCGGCCGGCGGCGCGGTATGACGATGCATGGGGCCGACGCGGCCCCGCTTTCCCAATCCATGCTACGCAGCGCCTCGCCGCGCCGACAGCCGCAGCTGTCACCTTTCGCGGTGGTGACAGCGCGGCGTTTCCTCAAACTGTCACCATCGCCTATCATGGGCACTGTGTCTGTCTACCACCGCCCAAGCGCGGCAAGCTGTGCTCATGGAACCCATTGTCGCCCCCCAAGCCCCCACGCTGTATCAGCAACTGGCCGACGATCTGTCGCTGGCCATCAAGCGCGGCACGCTGCCGCCCGGCGCCAAATTGCCGTCGGTGCGGCGCACCTCGCAAAGCCGCCAGCTCAGCCTGAACACCGTGGTGGCCGCTTACCGGGTGCTGGAAGACCGCGGCCTGATCGAGGCCCGGCCGCAATCCGGCTACTACGTGCGGGCGCGGCTGCCGTCGCCGGCGCGGCCGGCCGCCACCCTCAGCAGCCCGGCGGCGCCCACCCGCCCGCAGGTGCTGGGCCTGATCGACACCGTGCTGGAGGCGCAACAGAACGAGGACTACATCGACCTGGCGCTGGCCTGTCCGCACGGCGGCGACTTCTACCCCGGCGGCAAGCTGGGCCGGCTGATGGGACAGATACTGCGCCGCCAGCCCGGCATGATCAGCCGCTACGCGCTGCCGCCGGGCTCCTTGCGGCTGCGCACCCAGATCGCGCGCCGCGGCCTGGAACTGGGCATGACCCTGCAAGCTCAGGACATCGTGCTCACCCACGGTTGCATGGAAGCGCTGCAATTGGCGCTGCGCGCGGTGACCCGCCCCGGCGACACCGTGGGCCTGGAATCGCCCACCTATTTCAACCTGCTGCCCTTGATCGCCAGCCTGGGCCTGAAAACGGTGGAGATTCCCACCGACCCGCAAACCGGCCTGTCCATCGACGCGGTGGAACTCTTGCTGGCGGAAAAGCGCATCAACGCGCTGGTGGCGATGCCCAATGTGCACAATCCGCTGGGCGCGACCATGCCGCTGGAGGCCAAGAAACGGCTGGCGCGGCTGATCACCCGCCACCAAGTGCCGCTGATCGAGGACGCGCTGTACGCCGAGCTGCAGTTCGGCGACACCCTGTCGCCTGCGGTCAAGGCCTTCGACGACGAAGGCTGGGTCATCGTCTGCTCCAGCTACACCAAGACCCTGGCGCCCGATTTCCGCATCGGCTGGATGGAGGGCGGACGCTTCGGCCACGCGCTGCGCCAGCTCAAATTCGCCTCCTCGGTGGCGGAGCCGGCGGTGTTGGCGGAAACCCTGGGCGCCTTTCTGGAGTCCGGCGGCTACGACCATCATCTGCGCGCGCTGAAGCGGCGCTACGCCGCCCACGTGGAAAAAGTCCGCGGCATGATCGCGCGCCACTTCCCGGCCGGCACCCACGCCACCGCGCCTTCCGGCGGTTTCCTGATCTGGGTGGAACTGCCCGAGGACATCGACGCGGTGGCGCTGTTCCACGCCGCCATCGCGGAAAAGATCAGCATCATGCCCGGCCCGCTGTACTCCCCCAGCGGCCGCTATCCCAACGCGCTGCGGCTGTCCTGCTGCTATCCGCTGGACGACCGCTATCTGGCGGCGCTGGCGCGCGTCGGCGAACTGGCCGGCCTGCTCCGGCGTTCATAAACCCCCGCCGGCAACGCCCGCCGGCGGCGGATCCCGCGCAAGTCCGCGCCCCGCCGCGCGCAAAGACATGTTCAAGACGCGCCGGCGTTTTTATGAACCACTCATATAGCTATTAAGTGGTTGGCCTTTTTGAAATCCATGCCTAACAATGAAGCAAGACCTGACCGCGTCCGCAGCGGGCGCGAGCGCAGAAAGAGACTTCATGCCGACGATCAAGAAACCAGCCGCCGCCGATAGCGGGCCCGCCGCCGGCAAACACCAACGCCGTCTGCGCGACTTGCTGAACCGCTACGACGCCGCCTTCGCCGCCGGCGCGTCGCTGGACAGCCTGTTGCGCCAGCTGGAGCAAGTGCGCGATTACGCGCTGCGCCACGCCATAGGCGAAGCGCAGATGCTGTCCGCGCTGGCCGCCCAGCCCGCGCTGCCGCAAGACAGCGCCGCCGGACGACAGGCGCGGCAGATGCTCACCGACATGACCCACAGCCTGGGGCGGCAGCTGCTGCAACCGGCGCTGAGCGCCGCCGCCAAACCCCAGCCGCCGCCGGCCCAGGCCATGCTGGAGCAATTGGACGACGGCGTGCTGCTGCTGGAGCCCAGCGGCCAGCAAGTGCTGTACGCCAACGCCGCGCTGATGGAATTGCTGGGCCTCGCCGAGCCGCCCGCCTATCCCCTCGCGCTCTCGGCGCTGGCGCCCGACAGCGGGCTGGCCGAAGCGCTGCGGCCGCTGCTGGCCCTGCCCAAGGACAAACCCAGCCAGATCGCCGCCACCCCGCTGCGCCGGCCGGACGGCGACGCCGGCCATGCCGACATCCGCGCGCGGCCGCTGCGGGCCGAAGGCCAGGACTGCCTGCTGCTGACCTTCCACGACGCCACCGACCGGCTCACCTCCGAGCAACTGCTGACCCGCCATCTGGACATCCTCGCGCAACTGGCCGGCCTGTCCGCCGAACTGGCCAGCCAACCGGCCGAACCGCTGTGGGCGCGCATGAGCGGCCTGCTGGAGCGCGTGGGACGATTCCTGGGCGCCGACCGCTGCCTGCTGGCCCTGCTCGACGCCGAAGGCAAGCAAGTGCGCATCGCCCGAGAATGGCGAAACGAGGCGCGGGCGGCCGGACCGCCGGCCGAGGCCCCGGCCATCCCCCGCTCCAAACTCTGCTGGCTGGAACAACAGCTGGGCCAGCAACGCACCTTGCAACTGAACGACAGCGCCGACGCGCCGGAAGCCGCCGCCGCGCTGCGCCAATTGCTGGGCGACAACGGCCAGAGCGCGCTGCTGGCCACGCTGCGGCCTCGCCAATGCTGGCGCGGCGTGCTGGCGGTCAGCGCGCCGACGCCGCATAGCTGGCTGTGGATAGAGCAACACATGCTGCAATCGGTGGCGGACATGCTGTCCAACTTCCTGGAGCGCAGCCAATACCACAGCGACGCTCAACGCCGTCAGAGCGAGGCACTGGCCCAGGCGCGGATAGGCCATTGGGAATGGCGGCGCGGCGACGCCGCCCCGCATTGGTCGGAAGAGCTGTATCAATTGTGGCGGCTGGACCCCGCCCGGCCCCCGCCGCCGCTGGCGCGCTTGCCCGCCTTGCTGCCGCCCGCCGACTGGCCGCCGCTGCGCCGCTGCCTGCGCCAAGTGCTGCGCCGGCGCGAAACCGCGCAGCTTGACCACCGCATCCTGCTGCCGGACGGCGGCGACCGCCACGTGCGCCATCACATCTCGCTGGAACAGGACGGCCGCGGCCGCGTCGTCCGCCTGAGCGGCACCTTGCAGGACATCAGCGAATTCAAGCGCCGCGAACAGACCCTGCAGCAGGCCGCCGCCGTTTACGAACACACTTTGGAAGGGGTGATGATCGCCGGCGCCGATCTGCGCATCCTCGACGTCAACCCGGCCTTCAGCGCGCTCACCGGCTACGCCCGCGCCGACCTCTTGGGCCAGAGCCCGCGCCTATTGCATTCCGGGCGCCACGACGCCGGCTTCTACCGCCGGCTGTGGCAGACCGTGGCGGAACACGGCCGCTGGCAAGGCGAAATCTGGAACCGGCACAAGGACGGCAGCGTGGCGCCGGCCTGGCTCACCGTCACCGCGGTGCGCGACGCCGACGGCGCGGTGCGCAACTACGTCGGCGTGTTCTCCGACATCGCCCAGATCAAGAAATCCGCCGCCGAAATGGCGCAGCTGGCGCATTACGACTCGCTGACCACCCTGCCCAACCGGCTGCTGTTCCTGTCGCGGCTGGAACATGCGATCCAGACCGCCAAACGCGAACGCCGCCGCGTGGCGGTCTTGTTCATCGATCTGGACAACTTCAAGCAGATCAACGACACCCGCGGCCACGGCGCCGGCGACCGCCTCTTGGTGGAAGTGGCCGCCCGGCTCAAGGACTGCCTGCGCGCCAACGACACCGTGGCCCGCATCGGCGGCGACGAATTCCTGATCCTGCTGGAGAACCAGAAAGCCGACAATCCGGTGATCGACATCGCCAACAAGATCGTCAAAGCCTGCGCCCGGCCGTTCCGCCTGGAAGAACAGGAGGTGGAAGTGGGCTGCAGCGTGGGCATCAGCATCTACCCGCGCGACGGCCAGGACGCGGAAACGCTGATGCGCAACGCCGACGCCGCCATGTACCAGGCCAAGAACGACGGCAAGGGCGCCTTCCGCTTTTACACCGAGGAGCTGACCCAGCGCGCGCGGCTGCGGGTGGAACAGGAACGCGAGCTGCGCCTGGCGCTGGAGCGGCGCGAACTCTTCCTGGTGTTCCAGCCCAAATATCATCTGCAAAGCGGCGCCCTGATCGGCGCCGAGGCCTTGCTGCGCTGGCAGCACCCGAGCCGGGGCCTGATCGGGCCGGACACCTTCATTCCGCTGGCAGAGGAAACCGGCCTGATCATCCCGATCGGCAGCTGGCTGATCCGCCACGCCTGCGGCATTCTGTGCCGCTGGAAGGACGCCGGCCTGTCGCCGGGCGTGCTCAGCCTCAATATCGCCGGCGCGCAAATCCAGCGCGCGCCCATTCTGCAAACCCTGAAGCAGGCGCTGCGCGACTGCCGGGTTCCGCCGCAGCAGATCGAACTGGAAATCACCGAGCGCTTCGTAATGAGCAATCCGGACGCGCATCTGTCGGTGCTGCGCGAGCTGCGCCAACTGGGCGTCGGCCTGTCCATCGACGATTTCGGCACCGGCTATTCCTCGCTCAGCTATCTGCGCCAATTGCCGGTGCAAACACTGAAAATCGACCAATCGCTGGTGCGCGGCCTGCCGGACCGCGAGCACGAAACCAGCATCAGCCTGGCCATCATCTCGCTGGCCAAAACCCTGCACCTGGGCCTGGTGGCCGAAGGCGTGGAAAACGAAGCCCAGCGCCGCTTCCTGCTGGACGCCGGTTGCGAGCACGGCCAAGGTTTTCTCTACGCCCGGCCGATGCCAGAAAACGAATTCGCCGAACTGGTCAAGAAAGGCGGCGCGGCCCCGCTCCGCCTCTAATGAACCGGTTTACGACCCGCCGCGCTTAGGCGGGATAGCGGGACAAGGGCGCTGAAACCCGCTTGCCAATGCGATTTTCAACACAACGGCGACGGCGACGGATAAATCCATCTCCCTGATTTTTTTGTGAAAACCGCCTCATCGCCGCGTCTGATTCGGCCATTGCCGGATAAATTCTTGTATTTTTCTGACAAATCAGTGCGTTAGATATATAATACCGTTCGCCTCAGATTTTCTGATCGTTCCGGCAGCTGCCTGTCGGACGCTCCGCCTTGCCTGAGGGCTGCCTGTGAAGCCAGCCCCTCCCTAGCTTGGTTACCGAATAGACGCGCCAATAGCACCCGCTCGCGGCAGTCCATGTGACTGCCGCTGTGGCTGTTGGCCTACCGTATTAGAAAGGAATCGTAATGTCCAAAGAAGACATGATCGAACTGGAAGGTGTTGTCATTGAAATGTTGCCCGAGTCCCGCTTCCGCGTGCGTCTGGACAACAACGTCGAAATCCTGGCCTATGGCTCGGGCAAGATGAAGATGCACCGTATTCGCGTTCTGGTAGGCGACCGCGTCACTGTAGAGATGTCGCCCTACGACTTGACCAAGGGCCGCATCAATTTCCGTCATCCGACGGCGCCGGCCGGCGGCGGCACGCCTCGCCCCCATCACAACCGACGCCGTTGATCTGCCGGCATGACCCGCTATCGCGGTCATGCCCTGGAGCAACATTTGCGAGTCAATGAACTCAAACCCGGCGATTACATCGCCGAACAACACGATAGCGCCGCAATCACATTTACCGTGATTGCGGTCAATGCAGTAGGACGTCACTGTCACGTCACTTTTTCGTCGGAACTGGGCCTGGATTCCGCCAGCTACCCGCACGACGCCTGGATCAACGCCTCTCGTCCCTGAGACGGCCGCACGGTCCGATTGACGCTCAACGCCGCACCCGTCCGGGATCTCACCCCGGCGCCCGCCGCGGCCGCTTCCGCCTTCTTCGCCCCTTCCGGCTTAGCCGCGCGCCGGCCGCATGGCCGCGTCAATCCCATTCTCCTTCAAAAAGTCGTTTGACATATCAAAAATTGGTTCCATAGTGGTATCTATGCCGTGCGTCGCGCGCGGCAGAAAACCATCTAGGGCAACCTCGAAAACCGCCGCGATCCGTTCAAGAGCAAGACGCGTCCTCTGACATCAGAACACAAGCACCGAGACCGCGCGCAAGGCAAAGCCAGAAGCCTGTGACTGAGCGAGGCCATCGGACCGCGCAGCGGGTGTGTCGAGGCCCCCATAAACGGCTGCGATGATTTCGCGCGGCGTCCCCCGCGCCGGCAGCCCGACAACAGGAGCCAACATGCGCAAACCCTTCACCGCCCTGCTGCTGAGCCTGGCCTGCCAGGCCGCCCTCGCCGCGCCCTGGAACGCCGGCGCCGTCTATCAGGCCGGACAGCAAGTCCAATGGCAAGGCCAGGATTGGCAGGCCAAATGGCGCACCCGCGCCGAAACGCCGGCCGCCAATCCCAGAGGCAGCTGGACGCCGGCGGCGGCCCAGGCCACGGCTTTGGCCGAACCGGGCCAGCCTCAGCCGCCCACGCTGCAGCAAGCGCTGCAATACGAAGCCGCCCTGACCGACACCCCCTTCTTCCGCAACGTCAAAGCCTCGATCCGCACCCTGCCCAACGCCCAGGTGGAACAGGTGACGCCCGGCCGCGCCGCCAACCCGCTGAACGTGCGCCGGGTGGAGCGCCTGCTGCCGGCGAGCAAGTGGGAGTATTACTTCTCCCGCCGCGACGCCAGCTACAGCTACCAGCGCTTCTTGCAGGCCATCGCCAAGTTCCCCGCCATCTGCGACGACTACGGCGACGGCCGCGACGGCGACGCCATCTGCCGCCACAGCCTGGCCACCATGTTCGCCCACTTCGCTCAGGAAACCGGCGACCACAACCGCAGCGACACGGTGCCGGAATGGCGGCAAGGTCTGAAATACCTGCGCGAAATGGGCTGCGCCGAAACCGGCCCCGGCTGCGGCTACAACACCGAATGCGCCGATCCGGTGTTCAACAAGGTGTGGACCTGCGGCAAGAACGCCGACGGCAGCTGGAAAAAGTACTTCGGCCGCGGCGCCAAGCAGCTGTCCTACAACTACAACTACGGCCCCTTCTCCCAAGCCATGCACGACGGCGACCAATCCGTGCTGCTGAAGAACCCGGACCTGGTGGCCTCCACCTGGCTCAACCTGAGCTCGGCCACCTTCTTCTTCGTCTTCCCGCAGCCGCCCAAGCCGTCGATGCTGCATGTGCTGGACGGCACTTGGGCGCCCAACGCCGCGGACAAGGCCGCCGGCGCCGGCAACAACTTCGCCACCACCATCCAGATCATCAACGCCGAGTGCGGCGGCGGCACCGAGCGCCAGGCGGCGCAGAACCGCATCGATTACTACCGCCAGTTCGCCAAGGACCTGGGCTGGGACTACGGCAACGAGCAGCTGTCCTGCGCCAATATGCAGCGCTTCAGCGCCGCCAGCTCCGCCGCCTACAACATCTATTGGGAAAAGGACTGGAAATGGGGCAATGACTACAAATGCCAGCTGGTGAACTACCAGACCCCGTACAGCGCGCTGCAAGCCGGCAACTACCAGCGCTGCGTCGAGGACAACTGGAACGTCAAACTCAAATGAAATCGGCCGGCTCCGCTCGCGCGGGGCCGGCCTCGCCAACGACTGTTGTTCACCCGTGTTTCACCTCCTGTCCATTGGCCTTGTCTCCGTTCAACGATAAGCCATCGCGGCTAAACGCCGCGTCAATCCGGCCCCGTCCTCGCTAAAAATCGCGTCAAGAATTCCCTTGGGCACGGCGCTTGCTTCAGCCAAGCCGTCCCTTCTCCCCGGTGCCGCAATGTCCACGCCTCCGCCGCTGCGCCTGCTGCTGGTCAACGACCACGCCAAAACCATCGCCTCGCTGCGCCAGGCGCTGGCGCGCGCCGGCTACGCCGTCGTCGCCGAGGTGGACGGCGCCGCCGCGCTGCTGCAGGCGGTGGAGCGGCTGCGGCCGGACGTGGTGATCGTGGACACCGAATCCCCGTCGCGCGACACCCTGGAGCAGCTGGCGCTGCTGGGCGAGATCGCGCCGCACCCGGTGGTGATGTTCGCCGACCAGGGCGACCTGCCCACCATAGAAGCCGCCGTCCACGCCGGCGTGGCGGCCTATGTGGTGGACCAGGCCGACGCGGCGCGGCTGGCGCCCATCATCGACCTGGCCCGCGCCCGCTTCGCCGAGGACGCCCGGCTGCGACAGCGGCTGGCGGCGGCGGAACAGCAACTGGCCGAACGCAAGCTGATCGAGCGCGCCAAGGGCATTCTGATGGACAAGCGCCGGCTCAGCGAAAACGACGCCTACCAGGCGCTGCGCCGGCAGGCGATGCGCGAGGGCCTGCGCGTCGCCGATCTCGCCCGACAACTGATCCAGGCCGCCGAACTGCTAGGCTGAGCCGCGAGGAAACCCCATGACCGTCCCCCACCGCCTGCGCCTGGGCTATCTGCCGCTGACCGACAGCGCGCCGCTGATCGTCGCGCGCCAGCTCGGCTTGGACCGCCGCCACGGCCTGGAACTGGAATTGCTGCGCCAGCCTTCGTGGAGCGCGGTGCGCGACAAGCTGCTGGACGGCCGCCTGCACGCCGCCGCGGCGCTGTACGGCCTGGCCTACGGCATGCAGCTGGGCCTCGCCGGCCCGCAAGCCGACATGGCGCTGCTGATGACGCTGAACCAGAACGGCCAGGCCATCACCCTCAGCCATCCGCTGGCCGACGCTCTGGCGGCGGCGCCGCAGCAGGCCTTGCCGCGCCGCGTCCGCCAAGGCGGCGCGCCGCTGACGCTGGCGCACACCTTTCCCGCCGGCACCCACGCGTTGTGGCTCAATTACTGGCTGGCGGCGCAAGGCCTGGACCCGCTGCGCGACGCGCGCCTGGTGGTGATTCCGCCGCCGCAGATGGGCGCGGCGCTGGAAGCCGGCCAGCTGGACGGTTTTTGCGCCGGCGAGCCCTGGCACCAGCAGGCGGCGGCGCGCCAGGCCGGCCGCATCGCCGTCGCCAGCGGCGAGATCTGGCCCGGCCACCCGGAAAAAGCCCTGCTCTGCCGCCGTGGTTTCGCGCAAGAAGAACCGGCCGCCGCCGCCGCGCTGATCATGGCGCTGCTGGAGGCCTGCCGCTGGCTGGAGCACGGCGAAAACCGCCGCCAGGCGGCGCGCTGGCTGGCGCGGCCGGAGCATATCGCCCTGCCGGAAACGCTGATCGCCGCCACCCTGCCCTCAGCCGCCGCCGGGGCGTCGGCACTGCGTTTCTTCGACCAGGGCCGGGTCAACCATCCCTATCCGTCCGACGGCGTCTGGTTCATCGACCAGTTCCGGCGCTGGGGCTGGCTGCGCGGCGACGAGGACGCGCAGGCCGTGGCCGCCGCGGTGAGCCAGAGCCGGCTTTACCGGCAGGCGGCGGACGCGCTGGGCCTGCCCGCGCCGGCCCGGCCGCAGCGCCGCAGCCGGCTGTGCGACGGCGTGGAGTGGGACGGACGGCCGCGCTACCCGGCGACGGAGCGTCTGCTGGATTAAGCCCCGCATGTTGCAACGCACAAACTCAGTGCGCGGCCGGCTATTTTCGCACCAGCGCGGTGCGGCTTCCCGCCGCGAATCCACGCGAAACCCGGATTTCCGGCGCGCGGAGGCTGGCACGGCGTTTGCATAAGTCAAGCCGGGCCTGGCACAAAGACGTGCCCCGCCCACCCCAAATGCTTGTCCGGCCAATGGCGGCCGGGACGGCAACGGACAACGGCGTCCGCTCCTGCTATCACCGAGGAGCGAACGCCGTTTTTATTTTGGCCGGCCCCCGGCCGCTCGCGGCACAGGAGTTTCGCATGGACCGTTCTTTCTGGCACACCGGGCACAAGCCCACCTTGCTGTCCGCCTTTCTCTACTTCGACCTCAGCTTCATGGTCTGGTATCTGCTGGGCCCGCTGCAGGTGCCCATCGCCGCCGCGCTGGACCTGGATACCCAAGAACGCGCGCTGATGGTGGCCACTCCCATCCTGGCCGGCGCGCTGCTGCGGCTGGCCGTCGGCATGTTGGCGGACCGCATCGGCGCCAAGCGCACCGGGCTGATCGCCCAGATCGTCGTCATCGCCGCCTTGCTCGCCGCCTGGCGCGTCGGCCTCTCCAGCCTGGGCGGCGCGCTGCTGTTGGGCCTGTTCCTGGGCGTGGCCGGCGCCTCCTTCGCCGTGGCGCTGCCGCTGGCCTCGCGCTGGTATCCGCCGGCGCATCAGGGCACGGCGCTGGGCATCGCCGGCGCCGGCAACTCCGGCACCGTGCTGGCGGCGCTGTTCGCGCCGGCGCTGGCGCTGCAGTTTGGCTGGCAGAACGTGTTCGGCCTCGCCTGTCTGCCGCTGCTGCTGGCGCTGCTGCTGTTCGCCCGGCTGGCCAAGGACGCGCCGGGCGCGCCGCCGCCCAAGCGCTGGGCCGATTATCTGGCGGTGCTGGCCCAGCGCGACGCCTGGTGGCTGATGCTGTTCTACGCCATCACCTTCGGCGGTTTCGCCGGCTTCGCCAGCGCGCTGCCCGGCTATTTCCACGACCAGTTCGGCTTCGACGCCAAGACCGCCGGGCTCTATACCGCCGCCTGCGTGTTCGCCGGCTCGATGATGCGGCCGCTGGGCGGCGTGCTGGCGGACCGCGTCGGCGGCACCCGCTCGCTGCTGGCCGTCTACCTGGCGGTGGCGGCGCTGCTGTTCGCCGCCGGACTGGAAGCGGGCGGCGCCGGCGGCGCGCTGCTGCTGTTCGTGCTGGCCATGCTCTGCCTCGGCGCCGGCAACGGCGCGGTGTTCCAGCTGGTGCCGCAGCGCTTCGGCGGCGAGATCGGCGCGGTCACCGGCCTGATCGGCATGGCCGGCGGCGTCGGCGGCTTCCTGCTGGCTGCCGGCCTGGGCGTGATCAAGCAGGCCAGCGGCGGCTACGCCATCGGACTGTGGCTGTACGCCGCGCTGGCCTTGGCCGGCTGGACCGGCCTGGCCGGGCTGCGCCAGCGCTGGCGCGCCGGCTGGTCTCTCGCCAGCGCCCGGCTCTGAACCTGCGAGGACATCCATCATGACCAAACCCAAACTCGTGGTGGTCGGCAACGGCATGGCCGGCATCCGCACCGTGGAAGAGCTGCTGACGCTGGCGCCGGACCTGTACGACATCACCGTGTTCGGCGCCGAGCCGCACCCCAATTACAACCGCATCCAGCTGTCGCCGGTGCTGGCCGGCGAACAGACCTTCGACGACATCGTGCTCAATCCGCGCGCCTGGTACGCCGAACGCGGCATCAGCCTTTACACCGGCAAGACCGTGGTGGAACTGGACCGCGCGCGCCGCCTGGTGCGCGCCGACGACGGCAGCGTCGCCCCTTACGACAGGCTGCTGCTCGCCACCGGCTCGCTGCCGGTGATGCTGCCGCTGCCGGGCCGCGATCTCGCCGGCGTCATCGGCTACCGCGACATCCGCGACACCGAAGCCATGCTGGCCGCCAGCGCCGGCGGCGGCCGGGCGGTGGTGATAGGCGGCGGCCTGCTCGGCCTGGAAGCCGCCTACGGCCTGAAACAGCGCGGCATGGACGTCACCGTGGTCCACCTGGCGGACTGGCTGCTGGAAAGACAACTGGACCCCGCGGCCGCCCAGTTGCTGCAGGCCTCGCTGGAAGCGCGCGGCCTGCGCTTCCTGCTGGGCCGCCAGACCGCCGCGCTGCTGGACGACGGGCGCGGCGCAGTGGCCGCCGCGAAGCTCGCCGACGGCGAAACCCTGGAGGCCAAGCTGGTGGTGATGGCGGTGGGCATCCGCCCCAATATCGCGCTGGCCGCCGGCGCCGGCCTGCACTGCGAGCGCGGCGTGGTGGTCAGCGACGCGCTGCAGACCTTCGACCCGCGCATCTACGCGGTGGGCGAATGCGTCAGCCACCGCGGCGTCTGCTACGGACTGGTGGCGCCGCTGTTTGAACAGGCCAAGGTCTGCGCCAACCATCTGGCCCAACTGGGCAGCAGCCGCTACCAGGGCTCGGTGATGGCCACCAAGCTCAAGGTCACCGGCATCGATCTGTTCTCCGCCGGCGACTTCATCGGCGGCGGCGATTGCGAAGAGATCGTGCTGTCCGACCCGGCCGGCGGCCTGTACAAGAAACTGGTGCTGCGCGAGGACAAGCTGATCGGCGTCTGCCTGTACGGCGACACCGCCGACGGCGCCTGGTACTTCAAGCTGCTGCGCGAACAGCGCGCGATAGGCGATCTGCGCGAGCGGCTGATCTTCGGCGAAACCGCCATCGGCGACGTCGGCGTCCAAGGCCAGAGCCGCGCCGCCGGCATGCGGGACGGCGACGAAGTCTGCGGCTGCAACGGCGTCAGCAAGGGCGCCATCGTCAAAGCGATCAAGGAGAACGGCCTATTCACCCTGGACGAGGTCAAGCAATGCACCAAGGCCGGCAGTTCCTGCGGCTCCTGCAGCGGCCTGGTGGAACAGATCCTGATGAACACCGTGGGCGCGAGCTTCCAGGAAGCGCCCAAGACCAAGGCCGTCTGCGGCTGCACCGATCACAGCCACGCCGAGGTGCGCAAGGCCATCCGCGACCACCGCCTGCTGGACCACGCCGCGGTCTACCACTTCCTGGAATGGCGCACCCCCAACGGCTGCGCCAGCTGCCGCCCGGCGATCAACTACTACCTGCTGTCCACCTGGCCGCGCGAGGCGGTGGACGATCCGCAAAGCCGCTTCGTCAACGAGCGGGTGCACGCCAATATCCAGAAGGACGGCACCTTCTCGGTGATCCCGCAGATGAAGGGCGGCGTCACCAACGCCGCCGAGCTGCGCCGCATCGCCGATGTGGCCGACAAATACCAGGTTCCCATGCTCAAGGTCACCGGCGGCCAGCGCATCGACCTGCTGGGCATCCGCAAGGAAGACCTGATCGATGTCTGGAAAGACCTGGGCATGCAATCCGGCCACGCCTACGGCAAATCCATCCGCACCGTGAAAACCTGCGTCGGCAGCGAATTCTGCCGCTTCGGCACCCAGAACAGCACCCAGATGGGCATAGACCTGGAAACCATGCTGGCCAATATGTGGGCGCCGCACAAGGTCAAGCTGGCGGTGTCCGGCTGCCCGCGCAACTGCGCCGAAGCCGGCATCAAGGACATGGGCGTGATCGCGGTGGACTCCGGCTGGGAGCTGTACGTGGGCGGCAACGGCGGCATCAAGACCGAGGTGGCGCAATTCCTGTGCAAGGTGAAGACCGCCGAGGAAGTGAAGGAATACAGCGGCGCCTTCCTGCAGCTCTACCGCGAGGAGGGCTATTACCTGGACCGCACCGTCCGCTACATCGCCCGCGTCGGCCTGGATTACGTCAAAGCGCGGGTGGTGGACGACGCCGCCAACCGCCAGGCCTTGTACCAGCGGCTGCTGTTCGCGCTGGAAGGCCTGCCCGACCCCTGGGCCGCCCGCATCGCCGGCGCGCAGCGCCAGGAATACATCCCCTTGAAAGTCATCGCCTGAGGCCGCCATGGAACCCACCCCGCCCCCCTCCTCCCGCTGGCTGCGCATCTGCGCGCTGGACGACATCCCGCTGCTGGGCAGCCGCGTGCTGGCGCGCGACGACGGCGACATCGCCCTGTTCCGGCCGCAGCCGCAGCAAGTGTTCGCGCTCTTGGACCGCTGCCCGCACAAGGGCGGCCCGCTGAGCCAGGGCCTGGTGCACGGCGCGGCGGTCACCTGCCCGCTGCACGGCTGGACCCTCAATCTGGACGACGGCGAAGCCCAGGCGCCTGACCGCGGCTGCGCGCGACGCTTCCCGGTCAGCCTGCGGGACGGCGACGTCTACCTGCAACTGTGAACCCGGGGACCGCGCCATGACCACCACCCCCTCCACCTGCTGTTACTGCGGCGTCGGCTGCGGCGTGCTGATCCACAGCGACGGCGCGCGCGTCACCGGCGTGGAAGGCGATCTGGCCCACCCGGCCAACCACGGCCGGCTGTGCACCAAGGGCCTGGCGCTGGCGGACAGCTGCGCCAGCCTGTCCGGCCGCGCGCTGCACCCCGAACTGCGGCTGACCCGCGACGCCGCGCGCCGGCGCGTGGACTGGGACAGCGCGCTGGACACCGTGGCCGAGCGGCTGGCCGGCGTCATCCGCCGCCACGGGCCGGACGCGGTGGCGGTCTACGCCTCCGGCCAGCTGCTGACCGAGGATTACTACCTGTTCAACAAGCTGACCAAGGGCCTGATCGGCAGCAACAATATCGACACCAACTCCCGGCTGTGCATGTCCAGCGCCGTCAGCGGCTACAAGCTGGCGCTGGGCGCCGACGGCCCGCCCACCTGCTACCAGGACCTGGACCTGGCCGATTGCGTGCTGCTGGCCGGCAGCAATACGGCCTACGCCCACCCGGTGCTGTTCCGCCGGCTGGAGGTCGCCAAGGCGGCGCGGCCGGACCGCAAGTGGATCGTGGTGGACCCGCGCCGCACCGACACCGCGGCGCTGGCGGACCTGCATCTGCAGATCCAGCCCGGCAGCGACGTGGCGCTGTTCAACGGCATGCTGCACCACCTGATCTGGGAAGGGCTGATAGACGAGAGCTACATCGCCGCCCACACCGAGGGCTTCGACGCGCTCAAGCGCCTGCTGCGCGACTATTCGCCGCGCCAGGCCGCCGGCCTGTGCGGCATCGCCGAGGCCGACCTGACCACCGCCGCCGAATGGTTCGGCCGCAGCCCGGCCAGCCTGTCGCTGTACTGCATGGGCTTGAACCAGTCCAGCCACGGCACCGCCAAAAACCTGGCGCTGATCAATCTGCACCTGGCCGCCGGCCAGATCGGCCGCCCCGGCGCCGGCCCGTTCTCGCTGACCGGCCAGCCCAACGCCATGGGCGGCCGCGAAGTGGGCGGCATGGCCACCATGCTGGCCGCCCACCGCGATATCGCCAACCCGCAACACCGCGCCGAAGTGGCCGCCCACTGGGGCGTGCCGCCGGAGCGGCTCTCCGACCGCCCCGGCCTGCCGGCCATCGCGCTGTTCGACGCGCTCAAGGCCGGTCGGGTCAAGGCGGTGTGGATAGTCTGCACCAACCCGGCCCACTCGCTGCCGGACCTGGAGCAAGCGCGCCAGGCCCTGGCCCAGGCCGAATTCGTCATCGTCCAGGACGCCTACGCCGACACCGACACCGCCGCCTGCGCCGACGCGCTGCTGCCCGCCGCCAGCTGGGGCGAAAAAGAAGGCACGGTCACCAATTCCGAACGCCGCATCAGCCGGGTGCGCGCCGCCGTGCCGCCGCCGGGCGAAGCGCGCGCCGACGGCTGGATCGCCGCCGAAGTGGGCCGCCGGCTGGAACGGCTGCTCTACCCGGACGCGCCCAGCCTGTTCGAACGCAGCGAACCGGCGGCGGTGTTCGCCGAACACGCGGCGCTGACCGCCGGCCGCGATCTGGACCTCAGCGGCCTCAGCCACGCGCGGCTGGAGCGGGACGGCCCGCAGCAATGGCCGTTCCCGGCCGGCGCGGCCGCCGGCCAGGCTCGGCGTTACGAGGACGGCCGCTTTGCCACCGCCAACGGCCGCGCGCTGTTCCACGCCACGCCCTACCGGCCGCCGGCGGACGCGGTCAACGCCCATTACCCCTTCCGCCTGCTCACCGGCCGGCTGCGCGACCAATGGCACGGCATGAGCCGCAGCGGCCGGGTGGCGCGGCTGTTCTCCCACGCGCCGGAACCGACGCTGGACATGCACCCGGCCGACGCCGCCCGCCGCGGCCTCCAGGCCGGCGAACTGGTCAGGGTGGAAAGCCGGCGCGGCGGTCTGGTGCTGCCGCTGGCGCTTTGCGAGGAACTGCCGGGCGGCAGCGTGTTCGCCGCCATGCACTGGAGCGGCCAGCATCTGGACAGCGGCGGCGTCAACCAGGCCTGCTCGCCGGCGGTGGACCCGCAATCGTTCCAGCCCGAACTCAAGCACGCCGCGGTGCGGGTGGAACGCGCCGAACTGCCGTGGCGGGTGCGCGCCGCCAGCCGCCACCCGGACCTGCCGGCGCTGCGCGCGCGGCTGCAGCCCTTGCTGGCCGGCTGCGGCTACGCCGCGCTCAGCCTGCGCCCGCCGGACATCCTGGTGCTGAACGCCGCCCACGCCCAGCCGCGGCCGGACTGGCTGGCCGAGCTGACTTGGCTGCTGGACCTGGACGGCGGCCCGCAGCTGCAAACCTTCAGCGACGCGCGCCGCGGCCTGGAACAACGCATCGCCTGGCGCGACGACGCGCCCTGGGCCTACGTCTTCGCCGGCGGCCAGGACGACGGCGCGCGGCTGCTGGCCGCGATGCAAAGCGGCCGGCCCTGGCCCGGCAGCCGGCTCAGCGCGCTGGTCCCCGGCGCCGCGGCCGTGCCCGCCGCCGCGCGCATCGTCTGCAACTGCCTGCAAGTGGACGCCGAGCGCATCCAGGCGGCCATCGCCGACGGCGCGGACCTGGCCGGACTCAAGACGCGGCTGGGTTGCGGCGGCGTTTGCGGCTCCTGTCTGCCGGAGCTGAAACGCATGCTGGCGCGACAGGCGGAACGGGAATATTGAAACCCCGGCGCGGAACTCTATGCTAAGGGAGTCCGGCGCTGTTACCCTCTGCGCAGGCGATAGCGATGGATGCGTGGATTGGGCTTGAAACAGATAGGACTGCTGATCGCGGCGCTGGCCGCGCAGCCGGCGGCGGCGACGACGCTGGACATGGTTTACGGCGCGGTGGCCTCGGACCCGTATATGAGCGGCGAAGGCGATCAAATGCCGCCCCACCCCGGCGCGGTGGTGGAAATGGCGCAGGCGGCGGCCAAAGGCTGCCGGATCGCGCTTAAGCTATCGCGGCTGCCGGGCAAGCGCCTGCTCACCGAGATGCAGCACGATCAGCACGACGCCGCCTTCATGTTCTCCCACAACAAAGAACGCGAAGCCTATTTCGATTACCCGATGCAGGGCGAGGAACCCGACCCGCGCTACCGGCTGACCACGCTGGCCTACTCCTTGTACGCGCTGAAAAACGCGCCGCCGGCCTGGAACGGCAAGAACCTGCCGGCGCTGGGCGCCATCGGCGTCAACGCCGGCTGGTCCATCGCCGACGATCTACGCGCCAAGGGCGCCCAGGTGGAGGCCGCCAAAGACACCGAGATGAACTTCCGCAAACTGCTGGCGCGCCACATCGCCGCCTACGCCACGCAGAACCACATCGGCGACCGCTATCTGGAAGACCACCCGCAGGCCGGCATCGTCCGCCTGCAGCCGCCGCTGTCGCGCAAAGACTACTATCTGGTGTTGGGCAAGCGCTGGCACCGGGACAATCCGGCCCTGGCGCGCTGCCTGTGGCAGCAGATAGGCAAACTGCGCGAAACCCTGCTGCCCGCGCTGCTGCGCCGCCCCTGGTACCAACAACCCTGAGAGGGCGTTTACCATCTCGCGAGCCAAGGCGAGACCAGGCCTTGCGGCGGAAGCAGCGGAGTGTACAAGGGCCGTTCTCAACGCCGTATCGCCGACGCGCAGCAGATCGTCAACCGACTCTGAGCCGGGCCGGCGCTCAAACCGACTCGCCGCCCAACTCCGCCGTCAGCTCCTCCACCTCCAGCAAATGGGCGCGGTCGTGCTGCAGCATGTCCTCGGCCAAATCCTCCAGACTCATCCGCCGCTCGCCGCCAAACAGGCATAGCCGCCCGCGCTGGGCCGCTTCGGCGCCGGCCAGCGCTGTCAGCAAATGCCGCCGCCCGGCCAGGAAATCGTCCAGGGCCGCTGAGCCGTCCTGCTCCAGATAAGCCAGTTCGCGCGACATTTCAGTGCCGTCTACCGACGGAATATCCGGCATGTCCTCGGTCAATACCCTTGCCACCCTTTGGCAGAAAATCCGGTCCAGATCGCGCAGATGGCAGGCATGCTCCACCGCGGCAAAATCGATGCCGTCCGGCCGCCGCCGCCAGTCCGCGGCCGGAATCACGCGCAGCGCCGCCGCCAACTGGGCCGGCATCGCCCGCAGCGCCTCCAGCCGCTGCTCCCAATCCAACTGTTGCGGCCTAGGCGTCCACACCACCCCGTAAGTGAAATAACCGCCCGGTACCCGGCCGCGCGGCCGCAACACCTCGTGATAATGGCGGCGCATCACCTCCGCCACCATCGCGCCGCAAAACTGGCGCGCGCTGGCGTCCGCCTCCACTTCCGGAAACAGCTGGCGCACATCGTGGACGATGGCCGCAATCGCCGGCACTTCGGCGCGCGACAAGGCCGCGTATTCCACATAACGCTGCGGCGTGTCGATCAAAGCCTCCAACTGGCGGCCCAACGCCTGTTCGCGAAAGACATCAAAACGGGAGTGCATAAGAGCCTCTTATTTAACGTATCAAAATGATACCTTAGTAAACGGCGCAACAAGCGTCAAGTCTGATTTTTGTCATAATTAATCAAACTTAAACAAGACAAATGATTGCAGATTCATGACGGCATTCGGATAATGCTAAACGTTTATTTAAAATCACCCGGCGACATGCAAGCGCAAGCCATGCCTGCCTGTGCCGGTCCGGCTTCAAGAGGAGAATGGAATGTGGTTCCGGAACAAGGACAAGGCCGCGCGCGAGCAGGCGGAGCGCTTGCAACTCAGCCAGGAGGCGGAGCGAATGCGCCAGGAACTGCAACACACCCGCAGCCGCGCCGATGAAGCCGAACGCCAGCTGGCCGCCAGTCAGGCCAAAGTTCAGGAACTGAACGGACTGATCGCCAACCTCTCCGCCTTCGCCCAATCGATGACCGACACCCAGCAGTCGCTGGCCACCCTCTCCAGCGTGATGAGCCGGGAAAAAGACCGCGCCGTCGCCGCTCAGGGCATTTCGCTGCGCAGCCGCCAATCCATAGACCAGATCGCCGCCGATCTGTCCAAACTGGCCGGCGCCTCGCAGGGCGCGGCGGAAAAAGTGGGGGAACTGGACGCCCGCGCCCAGGAGGTGGGCGGCATCGTGCAATTGATCCGCGACATCGCCGACCAGACCAATCTCTTGGCCCTGAACGCCGCCATCGAAGCGGCGCGCGCCGGCGAGCAAGGCCGCGGCTTCGCCGTGGTGGCCGACGAAGTGCGCAAGCTGGCCGAACGCACCGCCACCGCCACCGCCGACATCGCCAAGCTGGTGGAGCAGATCCGCGGCGACAGCGCCGGCAGCCGCAGCCAGATGGAGCAATTGGCGGAACAAGCCGCCGGTTTCAGCCAGGACGGCGAGGCCGCCGCCGGCACCATGAAGCAATTGCTGGACATGTCCACCAGCATGGAGGGCAGCATCGCCGCCTCCGCGCTGCGCGGTTTCTGCGAACTGGCCAAGATGGACCACCTGATCTACAAATTCCGCGTCTACCAGGTGATGTTCGGCCTGTCGGACGAGGACATCGGCCACTTCGGCTCGCATCAGCACTGCCGCTTCGGCAAGTGGTATTACGAAGGCGAGGGCCGCGCCGGCTTCTCCCACCTGCCCGGCTTCCGCGAAATCGAAGCGCCGCACGCCAAGGTGCACACCGCGGCGCTGGACGCCTTGCGCGCCCACGCCGACGGCGACAGCCGGGCCGCGGTGGAACATGTCGCGATGATGGAAGCCGCCAGCCTGCAAGTGCTGGCCGGCCTCGAACACATGGCCGGCGCCGGCGAAACGGAAGCGCGCCATGGCTGAGGCCGTCTTCTCCATCCGCCCGCTGCAAGCCGGCGATCACGCCGGCTGGCTGCCCTTATGGCGCGACTACAACGCCTTCTACGGCCGCGTCGGCGTCAGCGCCCTGCCCGAGGAGGTGGACCGGGAAACCTGGCGCCGCCTGCTCGCGCCGGAGGAGCCGGTGCGCGGGCTGGCCGCGGTCGCCGACGGCGCGCTGCTGGGCATCGCCCACCTGCTCTACCACCGCAGCACCATCCAGATCCAGGACAGCGCCTATCTGCAGGATCTATACGTGGCGCCGGCGGCGCGGGGCGGCGGCGTCGCCCGCGCGCTGCTGCTTGCCGCCGCGGAACGGGCGCGCGACGACGGCGCCGCCATGCTCTACTGGCGCACCGCCGGCGACAACCTCGTCGCGCGCCGCCTGTACGACCAGGTGGCGGAGCTGGCGGACGCGGTGATCTACCGCCAAATCTTGTAAGCCGGCCGGATCAGCGCAGCACGTCCAGCAAGATATCCGCGATCAAGCCGCTGGCCGCCACCAGCACCAGGTCCGCGCCCACCGCCCGCCACTCGTAACCGGGGTGGCGCGGCAGCTGGCTCAGCAAGGGCGCCGGCAAGACCTGCTTGGCGATGCCGGGCGGCAGCGGCTTGCCGCGCGCCAGGCGCTTGCGCATGCCCGGCGGCAAGGATTTATAGCCGGTCACCCCGGAATCCAGCGCCAGGCGCCGCGCGGCGGCGACACTGATGCCCGCCGCCACCAAATCCCGGTCCGACCGCTCCGGCGACGCTTCCCTGTCCTTGTCTTTATCCTTGTGCTTGCCCTGCCCCTGGCCATGCCCCTGGCCCTTGCCTTCCGGCGGATTGGCCAGCGCCGGTGCCGCCAGCGCCGCCGCCAACAAGCACACAGACCATTGCTTCCATCGCTTCATCTTCGTCTCCCGTCTCTGTTGAGCCCGATTTAGATTATCGACCACGCGTCGGCCAAGCTTGAGTCCAACGTTATCTCGCGTCCGATAAAATATATTGATCGCTACATAATTGTAGAATACGCTACAAAAAAATGGAGCGCATCATGGACTGGCTGCTGCTGATCACTTCTTTGCCCACCGAAAACGCCACCGCGCGCATGCGCGCCTGGCGCGCCTTGAAAGCCTGCGGCTCCGCCGCGCTGCGCGACGGCGCCTATCTGTTGCCCGGCAGCAACGCCCGGCTGCAACAATTGGAGGCCATCGCCTCCGACATCCAACAACACGGCGGTGTCGCGCGGCTGCTGGCCTGCCGGCCGCTGGACGGCAGCGATTTTCCGCCGCTGTTCCAGCGCGACGCCGACTATCAGCAGCTGCGGCAGGACATCCAGGAACAACTGAGCGGGCTGGACCCCGACAACGCCGCCGAGCGGCTGAAACAATGGCGGCGGCTGAGCAAGGCCCTGGCCGGCGTCGCCGCCATCGATTTTTTCCCCGGCGCCGGCCAGCAACAGGCGCAGGCCGCGCTGCAACAGCTGGAAACCGCCATCCAGCTGCAATTGTCGCCGGGCGAGCCCCATAGTCTGGACATGCAGATTCCGCGCCGCGCCGTGGCCGAGCACCAAGGCCGGACCTGGGCCACCCGCCGCCGCCCCTGGGTGGACCGGCTGGCCTCGGCCTGGCTGATCCGCCGCTTCATCGACCCGCAGGCGCGCATCCTGTGGCTGGCCGCGCCCGGCGACTGCCCGCCGGAGGCGCTGGGCTTCGATTTCGACGGCGCCGCCTTCACCCATGTCGGCGACAAGGTCAGCTTCGAGGTGCTGCTGGCCAGCTTCGGTCTGGACGCGCCCCCGCTGCGAAGGCTGGCCGAGCTGGTCCATTATCTGGACGTGGGCGGCGCGGCGCCGCCGGAAGCCAGCGGCGTGGAAACCGTGCTGGCCGGCTTGCGCGCCGCGCTGAGCGACGACGACCAATTGCTGAGCGCCGCCGCCCATATCTGGGACGGGCTCTACCAACAGTTCGCCAAGGAGAGCTGATCATGCCGCCCAGCCCCCGCGACGCCGCGCCCGCCCCCGTCGGCTTCCGGCAAGCGCTCCGTTTCTGGCTCAAGCTGGGCCTGATCAGCTTCGGCGGCCCGGCCGGCCAGATCGCCATCATGCACCAGGAGCTGGTGGAGCGCCGGCGCTGGATTTCCGAACGCCGCTTCCTGCACGCCCTGAATTACTGCATGTTGCTGCCCGGGCCGGAAGCGCAGCAACTGGCCACCTATATCGGCTGGCTGCTGCACCGCGGCTGGGGCGGCGTCGCCGCCGGCGCGCTGTTCGTGCTGCCGTCCTTCTTCCTGCTGGTGCTGCTGTCCTGGGTCTACATCGCCTACGGCCACCTGGCCTGGATCGCCGGCCTGTTCTACGGCATCAAGCCCGCGGTGGTCGCCATCGTGGCCCAGGCGGCCTGGCGCATCGGCACACGCACGCTGAAACGGCCCTGGCTGTGGGGCGTGGCGCTGGCCTCGCTGTGCGCCATCGCGCTGTGGCAAACGCCCTTCCCGCTGATCGTGCTGGCGGCGGCCTTGATCGGCGCGCTGGCCGGCCGGCTGCGGCCGCGCTGGTTCCAGGCCGGCGGCCACGGCGGCGCGGACGCGCATTACGGCCCGGCGCTGATCGACGATCACACCCCGCCGCCGGCGCACGCCCGCTTCTCCTGGCTACGGCTGGGCCGCGCGGCGCTGGCCGGCCTGCTGCTGTGGAGCTTGCCGATGGCGCTGCTGACAGCCGCCTACGGCTGGCACGGCGGCTTCACCCAGATGGGCTGGTTCTTCACCAAGGCCGCGCTGCTGACCTTCGGCGGCGCCTACGCGGTGCTGCCCTATGTCTACCAGGGCGCGGTGGCGCATTACGGCTGGCTGAGCGCCGGCCAGATGCTGGACGGCCTGGCGCTGGGCGAAACCACGCCGGGGCCGCTGATCATGGTGGTGGCCTTCGTCGGCTTCGTCGGCGGCTACGCCAAAGCCCTGCTGGGCCCGGAGCACCTGTTCCTGGCCGGCGCGCTGGCCGCGGCGCTGGTCACCTGGTTCACCTTCCTGCCCTCCTTCGTCTTCATCCTGGCCGGCGGCCCGCTGATCGAACACAGCCATGGCGAGATCCGCCTGACCGCGCCGCTGACCGCCGTCACCGCCGCCGTGGTCGGGGTGATCGCCAACCTCGCCCTGTTCTTCGGCTGGCATGTGCTGTGGCCCCAAGGCTGGCGCGGCGGCGTGGACGGGGCCGCCGCCGCCATCGCCGCGCTGGCGGCCTGGGCGCTGCTGAAAAAACAAGTCAAGGCGATGCCGGTGATAGCCGGCGCGGCGCTGGCCGGCCTGCTGCTCAGCCTGTGGCGCCTGCCGTGAACGCATTCCCCCATCGAGAAAGGCCTCCCGCATGCAGCCCCGCATCCCCGCCACCATCTGGGCCCTGGGCTTGGTCAGCCTGTGCATGGACATGTCCTCCGAGATCATCCACGCGCTGCTGCCGGTCTTCCTGGTCTCCACCCTGGGCGTCAGCGCGCTGACCCTGGGCGTCATCGAAGGCCTGGCCCAGGCCACCGCGCTGATCCTGCGCGTATTCTCCGGCGCCATCAGCGACTACTGGGGCCGCCGCAAAGGCCTGCTCTTGCTGGGCTACGGCCTGGCGGCGCTGAGCAAGCCGCTGTTCCCGCTGGCTCACAGCGCCGAAACCGTGCTGGCCGCGCGGCTGATGGACCGCGTGGGCAAGGGCATACGCGGCGCGCCGCGCGACGCGCTGGTGGCCGAAGTCTCGCCGCCGGCCATCCGCGGCGCCTGTTTCGGCCTGCGCCAGTCCATGGACACCGTCGGCGCCTTCGCCGGCCCGCTGCTGGGCATCGCGCTGATGTTCTGGCTGGCGGACGACATCCAGCAAGTGCTGTGGTGGGCCTGCCTGCCGGCCTTGCTGGCGGTGCTGCTGCTGGCGGCCGGCGTGCGCGAGCCGGACGGCGGCGAACGCAAGCCCTTCCGCTCGCCGCTGCGCCTGGCGCTGCTGCGCCGCTTTTCCGGCCGCTACTGGTGGATCGTCGCCATCGGCGCGCTGTTCACCCTGGCCCGCTTCAGCGAGGCCTTCCTGGTGCTGCTGGCGCAGCGCCACGGCCTGCCGCTGAGCTGGCTGCCGCTGGTGATGGTGGTGATGAGCCTGGTCTTCGCGCTCACCGCCTACCCGGTGGGGGTGCTGGCCGACCGCTGCAGCAAGAGCGCGCTGCTGGCGACAGGCCTGCTGATCCTGATCCTGGCCGACGTCACGCTGGCGCTGTCCGGCTCCGTCGCCGTCACGCTGGCCGGCATCGCCCTGTGGGGGCTGCACCTGGGCTTCACCCAGGGCCTGCTGGCCACGCTGGTGGCGGAGGAAACGCCGGCCGATATGAAGGGCACCGCCTTCGGCCTGTTCAATCTGGTCAGCGGCCTGTGCCTGCTGCTGGCCAGCGTGCTGGCCGGCTGGATGTGGGACCGCCACGGCAGCGCCAGCACCTTCGTCGCCGGCGGCGCCTTGGCCGCGCTGGCGCTGGCGGCCACCTTGCTGTGGCATAGCCGGGAACGGCGGCTGGCCGGCCAGGCCGCATAAACACCGGATCGGGCAATGCCCGCCATGGACAAGCAACAGGACAATGCGGTGAAATACGCCATCATAAAAACAGCAAGGCCGCCGCATGTCCCACACCTTCGTCTCCTCCATCGTCTGGCAACGGCTGGACGCCTCCGGCCACGACTACGCAGCGCTTGAACAGAGCGAGCAAGGCCCGCGCCTCAAGGGCTGCGCCGTCTTCGTCGAAGACGGCGTCAACTGCCTGCTGCAATACCAGGTGGACTGCGCGCCGGACTGGAGCACCCGTCGCGTCGAGGTGAACGGCTACCGCGGCGCGGAAGCCATCGCCCTGCGGCTGGAAACCGACGCCGAAGGCCGCTGGCGGCTCAACGGCGCGGAACAGCCGCAAGTGCAAGGCTGCGTCGACATCGACCTGGCCTTCACCCCGGCCACCAATCTGCTGCCCATCCGCCGCGGCCGGCTTGAGATCGGCGCGGCGCTGGAACTGAACGCCGCCTGGCTGCAGTTCCCGGCGCTGACCCTGGCGCCGCTGCCGCAGCGCTACACCCGCCTGTCCGAGATCGGCTACCGCTACGAATCGCGGCAAGGCGCGTTCCAGGCCGAACTCAGCCTCACCCCGGACGGCCTGCTGCGCGACTACCAAGGCCTGTGGCGGGAGGTGCGCTGACATGAACGCCCCGCGCATCCGTCCGGCCGCGCCGGCAGACTTTGCCCGGCTGGCCGAAATCGAACGCGCCGCCGCCGCCCGCTTCGACCCGCAAGACCTGCCGCCGGCGCTGGCCGGCGACACGCTGCCCCGCGACGAACTGGCCGCCGCCTGCGCGGCCGGACTCCTGTGGGCGGCCGCCGACGCCGACGGCGTCCACGGCTTCCTGTTGGCGCGCCGCCACGACGACAGCCTGCACCTGCAGGAAATGGACGTCTGCCCCAAGCATCAGGGCCGGGGCCTGGGCTCGGCGCTGATCGCGCACGCGGAAACCGCCGCGCGCCGGCTGGGCCTGCGCCGGCTGACGCTGACCACCTTCGAACACCCGGCCTGGAACGCGCCCTACTACCACAAACGCGGTTTCCTGACCCTAGACCCCGCCGACAGCCCGCCCTTCCTGCTAGCCCTGTTGCGCGCCGAGGCCGAGCACGGCCTCAGGCGGCGCGTGGCGATGCAGAAACCGCTGCTTTAAGGTGTCCGACAACACCGCAAGATCGGTCAGGCGCGCGGCGGCGCGGCCGCGCTAGACTGGCGGCGCCAAGGAGGAAAGCATGCAGCACGACACCGCCAGCCCGCGCCTGGACAAGGCGCTGGCCTATATCGACGCCCATCTGGACGCCGACCTGAGCCTGGAACGGCTCAGCCGAGTGACCGCCTGCTCGCGCTTCCATTTCCACCGCCTGTTCCGCGCCCGCTTCGGCCTCAGCCTGCACCAATACGTGCGGCTCTGCCGGCTGCGCCGCGCCGGAGAGCGGCTGGCCTTCCGCCGCTGCGCCGTGCTGGACATCGCGCTGGACAGCGGCTACCGCAGCCCGGAGGCCTTTGCCCGCGCTTTCCGGCAGGCGACGGGCCAGACGCCGTCCGCCTTTAGGCGGCGGCCGCGCTGGCGGCCTTGGCATCAGCACTTCCACGCCCTATCCCAACTGAGGAGCCGTTCCATGCCATCCCGCCAAATCCCGCTCGCCGTCGACATCGTCGACTTCCCCGCCACCCCGATCGCCCTGCTGGAACACCGCGGCGACCCCGCGCTCTTGGGAGACAGCCTGCGCGACTTCATCGCCTGGCGGCGGGAACACCGCCTGCCGCCCAGCGCCGCCGCCACCTACAACCTGCTGTACGCCGATCCGGACGACTGCGCGCCGGCGGACTACCGCTTCGGCCTCTGCGCCGCTTTCGACGGCGATATCGCCGCCAACCGCCAAGGGGTGCGCGCCGCGCTGATTCCCGCCGGACGCTGCGCCCGGCTGCGCCACATCGGCTCCGACGACGCGCTGGCCGCCCTCGCGCGCCGCCTGTACGCGGAATGGCTGCCCGCCAGCGGCGAAACCCCGCGCGATGACCCGCTGTTTCTCCAGCGCGTGCGTTTCTACCCGGACGTGGCGGAAAACGAAGCCGTCTGCGATTTGTTTCTGCCGCTGCAAACGCCTGCGCCGAAAATCGGATCCGCCGCGCCGTTAAAATAATAAGGATCAGGATATTCCAAAAACATTCCCTCAAGCGCCTTTTGTCGGCTTTGGGTAAACTAGAGCGCGTTAAATGCAGGGGTAATGCACGATGCGCGCTCGTTTTCTGACTCGAATAAAAAAATGGATCATCAGCGTATTCAATCCGCCCTACCAATTGGTATTGTGCGACAGAATGCTCAAGAAGAACTCCAAGGAATATCTCTACCTGTTCAAGCTTTACGGCAGCCACGACTTCGTCAAGCTGTCCCACGCGGACATCCTGGCCAGCAATCAGCTCCTGTCCGCCATCCGGCCGCGAGACCTGATAAAAATCGCGCTATTGGAAAACCATAGGAAAGAAGAAGAAAAGCGCTGCAAGGTGGAGGAAGAACTGCGCGGCAATCAATACCGGATTCATCTGCACGGCAATAGCGAAACCTTTTCCGGCGAAAGCATCTGTCGAAACATCGATTATTTCGCCGACCTGCCCCCGCAGGAAGTTTGCAAGATCGCCTACGCCACCGGTTTTCAAAAAGGCCGCGCCGTCTCCGGCCACATCAGCCGCGCGGCGGCGGAAGCCCGCCGCCAGGACACGCCGGCGGCGGACGGCTCGGGCAAGGTGCTGGCGCTCCGGCGGGCCCGGCCGCGCTAAGAGCCTGTTCATAGGCTGCTGCGCGTCGGCGATACGGCGTTGAAAACAGGCGCTAAATCATCACGGTCTGGCTGCGGAAGCCGGCCGCGTCGAACTCCAGCAGCTTGTAGCCGCGCGCGTCCACGGTGTCCAGCGCCGCCGTGCCCTTGCGCCACTGAAAACAGCTGGCCGGACAGACTTCCAGCGCCACGCCGCGCGCCTCCAGCCGGTAATCCCCATGCGCGTGGCCGCACAACAGCACTTGCAAACGCGGCGTCTCCGCCATCAATTCCCAAAACCGCTCCGTGTCCTGCAGCATGCAGCTGTCCAATAGCGGCGTGCCCACCGCCGCCGGATGATGATGCAACAGCACGGCGCAGCGCTTGCCGGCGGCATCCGCCCCGGCCAGCCGTTGCCGGAAGGCGGCGGCGGCGCGCTCGTCGATATGGCCGTCGTCCGTGCCCGGCCGCACCGAATCCAGCGCCAACAACAGCCAGTCCGCCGTTTCCAGGCGCTCCAGCGGCCGCATGAAAGGGTAGCGGCCCAGCACCTCGGCCGCCAAGGACGCGGCGTCGTGATTGCCGGCCAGCCAGTACACCGGCAGGCCCGTTCTTTCCAGCCGCTGCGCGAAGCGCTCATAGGAAGCCGCGCTCTCATCCTGAGAAATGTCCCCGGTGACCAGAACGGCGTCCAGCTCCGCCGCATGCCGCCGCTCCAGCTGGCTCAGCACCCGGTCGAACTCGCGGTAAGTGTCGTAGCCCATCAACTGGCCGCCGGCCTCGGCGAACAGATGCGTGTCGGATATCTGCGCGGCCCTCATCGTCCTTCCTCCATCGCGTATTTGTTTCTCTTGACGTCTTCGCCGTCCTCCTTGAACACCGCCAGGGGGTTGTAGGACACGTTCCAGTCGAAGTAATCGGTCTTTTCTATCCGCTTCACCACGCCCACCAGGTAATAGCCCACCGGCAGCAAGGCGATGGAAACGAACACCTTGTAAGACCAGGTGGTGGCGATGATGTTGAGCAGTTCCTGCCCGCTATAGCGCGACGACAGGCTGATGGGATAGGCCGTGGTCAACAGCACCGCCTGGGCCAGCATGGACGCGATCACATAGCGGATGAAAAAGAAGCGGCCGGCGAAAAAGACCTTCATCCGCGACACGACGAAGCCATTGCAAAAATAAGAGGCCGGCACCGAGATCCAGGTGCCCACCATCACCCGCCAAAATTCGTTGAACAAGAGGTAGTACTGCTTGGAAATCTCGTTATTATCCGGCTGCAGCAAGGCGAAGCCATTGATGATCAGAACGAAAAAGGTCTGGCACGCCACCAGAATCCACACCGTGCGTCCGCCCAGCTTATAGCCGTACACCTCGGTGGACACCGTGGACAATAGATAGCAAAGCGAAAACACGATGCCGCTGGCGGTGATCTTCAAGCCGTAAATATCCAGCGTCTTGTACACCAGCGAATCGCAGACCACCATGATGGTCACCGACAAACCCACAATCAATCCGTAAACTCTGAACTGTTCCACACCTTCATCCTGCGCTAAAAGTCTTAATCGCCTTGACCGCCACGCCAAGCACCTTGAAATCCCGGCACACCAAAGGCTGCAAATCGTGCATCAAGGAAATGCTTGAAAACAGACAATGCTCGCCGTCGATGAACACCCGCCGGAAACAAGGCTGCTGGCCGGCCATGCTGACCAAGACCACATCGCCGTCCGCCGGGCGCTCCTGCCGGGCCACGATGAAAACGCTGCCCTGGGAAAAACCGGGAAACAGCGAATCATTGTTCAACAACACCGCAAACGCGTCCGCGGCGTCGAAACCGGCGGCATCCACAAAATACCGTTCCGGCTCGATAATCATTCCGTCAAAAAACAGGGTCAGTTCGGTGAATTTGATCAAGGGCACCGCCATGGCCGCGGGGCTGTCGCCGGCCTCGCGCCCCAGATCGCTCTCCACGAAATCGCTGAGCCTGACATCGAAAAACCGGGCCAGCTCCATCAAGGTCAGCAAGGTGGGATTGCCCACGCCGCGCTTGATATTGTTGATCGTCGCCACGCCCAGGCCTATCGCCTCGCTTAATTGCGCGGCGTCGACGCCGGCGCGCCCCATCAGACACGTCAGGTTTTTCGACGCCTTGCTCAACAAAGCGCCATTCTCGGCCTCTTCTTTCCACACCGCCCTGCTCATTCAGCCCTCCATGCAAGTCGAATCCGTTTCGATTCCATTTTTAATTTCACGTCCAAACATGCACGCCCATTTTAAACGCAAGCGCCAAACCCGGCGCAAGCATCAAACGATATTGTTTTTATCAGACTATCTTTTGTAATTCCGTCACTACTCTTTTAAACAAAAAGACAATATAATAATTTTGCAACACTATATCATTCGAGGCAGGCGCAAGATACTCGCGAACCATAAATTTAAAAGAAGAAAAATATTAATAAGAACAATCAACGCGACGCAAAAGCCCGCCACGACGCAATGCAGAGGAAAGCGCTTAAATGAGAATTTCAGAAGATGAATTCGCGCTGGACGTGATTGACGGCGAACCCGCCATCATTACCCAGTCCAGCGTGCTTGGACAGCCGGGCAGCGAATGGGAAGGCTCCCCGGTATTCAAGAAAACCTATTTGCTGGAGCTGATCAGCCGCAGCCTGGAACACGAGATCATCCAGCCCGAAGACATCCAAAGCCTGATCCGGACCGCGAAAAAGCCCTGATCGCGCCGGCCGCGCCGCCGGCCGCGCCCCTGTTCTCCCGTCCCGGGCTTGGGTACACTGAGCCGTTGCAATACAATGGCGTATCGATCGCCGCGCAACCATTCCATCGCCCTCCCGGCGCGCATGGAAGGCGGCGCAACACCACAGGCTCACACATGCCCCATCTGACACTGGAGTACAGCGGCAATCTGGCCGGCTTCGCCGCCGCGGACGCGCTGCTGGACATCAACCGCGCGCTGCTGGCCAGCGGCCACTTCGAAGAAGCCGACATCAAGAGCCGCGCCGTGGCGCTGGACGCCTGCCGCATCGGCGTCCACGATCTGCCGCGCGGCTTCGTCCACGCCAAACTGGCCATACTCGGCGGGCGCAGCCCCGAGGAAAAACAGCGTCTGTCCGAACTGAGTCTGCAGGCGCTGGCCGACAGCGCGGCGCTTCCGCCGGGCATGGAAGTGCAATTGTGCGTGGAAATCCAGGAAATAGACCGCGCCAGCTACCGCAAACGCCTCATCGCCCGTTAACGGAGAAACATCCCATGACCGCGCTCAAACTCGCATCCCGCGGCCTGATGGCCGCCGCCCTGCTCGCCGGCCTGGCCGGCGCCGCCCACGCCGCCGACGACATCGACCGCGTCAATCTGGAAGGCACGCTGGGACAGGAACGCATAGGCATGAGCCTGCTGGTGAAGGACGGCAAAACCTTCAGCGGCGGCCACTACTTCTACGGCCGCTATCTGAAGGACATCCCGCTGCGCGGCAAGCTGCAAGGCGAGATCCTGCAACTCAGCGAACCGGGCGGCGGCGTGTTCAAGCTGCGCTTCAAAGGCAACGGCAGCGCCGACGGCCAGCCGCTGAGCTTCGACAACAGCGTGGGCCTGGACGGCGACTGGACGCTGAAGGCCAAGACCCTGCCGGTGGCGCTGACCATGGGCGACATGGCGCCGGCCTCCGAAGGCCGCTGGTATCAGGACGTCACCGAAGAAAGCGACGCCGCCTTCGAAGCCAAAGTCCAAGGCTTCCAGCGCGCCGCTTTGGCCGGCGAAGCCCAGCAGGCCAGCCGCTACGTGCACTTTCCGCTCCGGATCAACCACAAGGGCGGCAGCCGCCAGATCGCCAATGCCCGCCAGCTGCAAAGCGAGTGGAGCGCCATTTTCACTCCCGCCTATCTGGAACAGCTGAAGCAGGCGATGGCGCACAATCTGTTCGTGCGCAACGGCCAGGCGATGCTGGGCAGCGGCGTGGCCTGGTTCGACGCCAGGGGCGCGGCGGCGCTGAACCTGCCGGACTGAAACCGACGCGCCAAACCAACAGGGCGGCCAAAGCCGCCCTGTTTTCATTGGAGCCCGCGCGCTATTGCGAAAAAGCGGCGAAGCGCCCGGAAAAATGCTTTGGCGGAGGGAACGCCAGGTCGCCCGTCTTGCTGGTCCGCAGACCCAGGGCGACGAGCGACTCCGCCAACGCCACCGCCGCGCCCACTCCTTCCACAACCGGCAGGCCGATCGCATCTCCGATACGGGGAGCCAGATCCGCCATCCCGGCGCACCCCAGCACAATGGCGCCGACGCCATCCTCGTCTCGGGCCCTGCGCGCCTCCTCGACGATGAGCCGGTAAGCGATATCGGGCTCTCGCTCCAGATCCAGCACCGGCACCTCGGCGGCGCGCACCCGCCGGCAAAGATGGGCATAGCCGTAGCTATGCAATAAATGCTCGGCGATCACGCACATTCGGCCCAATGTGGTGACCACCGAAAAACGCGTGGCGATCAAGGACGCCATCTGAAAAGCGGCCTGCGCGATCCCCACCACCGGAGCGCGCGCCAGCTCCCGCGCCGCGTTCAAACCGGGGTCGCCAAAACAAGCCAGCACGTAAGCGTCGTAGCCTTGCCGCGCGCCCTCCCTGATCTCCTCGCACACCCCGATCACACTGACCGCCTCGTCGAAATGCGACTCGATCGACACCGGTCCATCCTCTGGATTCCTGGCCACAATCAAAGTGTCAGGCCTGGCCGCCCGCACCGCCGCCAAACGGATACGCTCGGTCATATCCGCGGTCGTATTAGGATTAATCACGCAAATCTTCATGAGCACGCTCCATGCGCAAACGCCATTTATCGGCCGCTGCGCCGCTTGGCGATACCGTGCAACACCGCCTTCAAATCCGGCCCGCCGGCGCTCTCTTCCTCAAACCGACAGTTGCCCTCCACGGCGTCGAGGTGACGCCGCATCCATTCCACCGCCTCATCCGCCTGTCCGTTCTCCATCAGTTCTAGAATCTGCTGATGATCGGCATGGCGGCATGAACCGGCAATCGGCGCGCCGTAGCGGGCAATGATCAAAGAGCTGCGCACAATCAATTCATGCAGGATATCGGTCAATAATTGATTCCCGGCGATGGACAATAGCCGCAGATGAAAGGCGCCGGACCACGTAATGGCCGCCGACCGGTTCTGCTCGTGCTGGGCCTTGCACTCTTGCCGCAGCGCGTCCGCCAGCGCGGACAGATCTTCCTTGCGCAAATTGGCCATGGCCAGCGGCAAAGCGCCGCACTCGATCAACCTTCTGGCGGCGAAAACATCACGCGACTCCTGCACCGTCGGCTCCGCCACCGAAGCCCCTCTATTCGGACGCAAATCAACCAGCCTCGCAATCGACAGGCGCTGCAAGGCCTTGCGCACCCCTGCGCGACTGACGCCAAACGCCTCCGCCAGCGCATCCTCCGGCAATTTAGTGCCCGGCGGCAACTGCGCCTCGTAAATGGCCGTCAGCAAATGCTCGTAGACCAACGCATCCTTGGCGCCGACCTCGTCCAAAGCCGCGTCCTCCTCCTTGCTGCGCTCCGACACCCTCCCCTCCCTTTCCCTGTCCCATCCGCGGCGCAAAACGACGCCGACCATCAAAACAACAAAAATTGTTCACAATCAACAATAATATTGTACACAATAAAAAACGCAAAATACAATGCGCCATCAGTGTTCAATAAGAAAAAATCATTAAAATCAGCGGATTGGCATGTGGTTTGCTGCAGAGATGTTTTGTTAGGCCATGGATAGCCATGGAGCCTTGCAAAACCATAGTAAATCATCCTTTATTTTGTATGCGAAAATAAAAAAATCGTAGACAAAAAAAGGAGCGACTCACCCCCACCAGGAGTCACCCTATGTCAGAGCAACACCCCGCCCGCTATAGCGACCGGCTATACAACGAAGATCTCGGACCTCTCAAGCAGCAGAACTGGAACTGGTACAACATCTTCGCCTTCTGGATGTCGGACGTGCATAGCGTTGGAGGCTATGTGTTTGCCGGCAGCCTGTTCGCTCTAGGCCTCAATGTCTGGCAGGTTCTGCTCTCCCTGCTGATCGGCATCTGCCTGGTCAACCTATTCTGCAACCTGGTGGCTAAACCCAGCCAGCAAGCCGGCATCCCTTACCCCGTGGTCTGTCGCATGTCTTTCGGCGTATACGGCGCAAACGTGCCCGCCGTCATCCGCGGGCTGATCGCCGTGGCATGGTATGGCATCCAGACCTTCCTGGCATCCAGCGCGCTCAACATCATACTGCTGCGCTTCTTCCCTCAGCTCGCAGTTCTTGCCCACGGCAGTCTGCTGGGCTTGTCCTACCTTGGCTGGCTGGGATTCATGATCATGTGGACGCTGCAGGCCATCGTGTTCTGGCATGGCATGGAGTCCATCCGCAAATTCATCGATTGGGCCGGCCCCGCGGTATACGCCGTCATGCTGCTGCTCGCGGCGTGGGTCGTCTGGCGGGCGGGCCCCGCCAATATCAGCCCCACGCTGAGCGAAACCAGCCATCAGGGCCTCCTCGCCCTGGGTCAGATGGCGATCGCCACCGCCCTGGTGGTCTCCTATTTTTCCGGCCCCATGCTCAACTTTGGCGATTTTTCCCGTTACGGCAAAACGTTCAAAGAGGTCAAACGCGGCAATTTCTGGGGCCTGCCGGTCAACTTCCTGGCCTTTTCCATCGTCACCGTGGTCATCACTTCCGGAACCCTGACCGTATTCGGCCGCATGATTACCGATCCCATCGAAACCGTCAGCAAGATCGACAATACCCTGGCCGCCGTGCTGGGAGGCTTCACTTTCGTCACCGCCACGATTGGCATCAACATCGTGGCCAATTTCGTTTCCGCGGCTTTCGACTTTTCCAATATCGCCCCCAAGCACATCAGTTGGCGGACCGGCGGTTTCATCGCGGCTTTCGCCTCGATTTTCATCACGCCCTGGAATCTGTTCAACTCCCCTCAGGTCATCCACTATACGCTGGACGTGCTGGCCGCTTTTATCGGTCCCTTGTTCGGCATCCTGATTGCCGATTTCTACCTCATCCGTCATCGCGTCATCCACGTCGACGACCTCTACAGCAATCAGCCCGGAGGCCGTTACTGGTATCAAAACGGCGTCAACCCCAAAGCCCTTTACGCCTTGGCCCCTTCCGTGCTCATTGGCCTGATCATTACCTTCAGCTCATGGGAAACGCTTGCCAACTTCAATTGGTTCATCGGCTGCGGGCTGGGCTTATCGACTTACTACCTGCTGATGAGGCGGCACGGCAAGACGCTTGCCCTGGTTGCGCCTGACGCCGTCGCCAGCCAGCCATAACAGACCAGCGCCCGATTCAGAGCCGCGAACAAAACCTCGTGGATAAGCCGAGCCCCAGCGCGCCGACGCAGACGACCTTGTAGCCGCGCAGCTAAAACGACGTTTCCGCGAAACTACAGTGCCCGTCGTACGACAAGGGGGCGCATCGCAGGATCAGGGGTTTTGTGAGCGGGTTTAAGCTGAACGGTGATCAACCCAAGGCAAGGCGGGCAAAACGCGGATTTAAAGACCGAGAACAAAACTAAAGGGCGGCCGCGGCCGCCCTTTATTCATGGCGAAACAATCCGGCGTCAAAATATGCTGCATTGCAGCATAAAACGCTTTATGCTGAAGACTGCCCGCCCGCAACCGGAGCCCGCCATGACCGCCGAACTCTCCGATCCGCCCCGCCTCCGCCTCAACGAACATCCGCAACGCCGGCAACTCAACCGCGAAGCCCACGCCAGGCCGGCGCTGCAGATCGCCTCCGACAACCGCGTCAGCTATCTGGCCTATCTGCACCGCCACATCAGCCGCGAACAGGAAAACTGGTTATGCCGGGAACTGGCGCTGCAACTGGGACAGCCGGCGCCCGACGTCGGGACCGGCCAGTTTCAGCTGGACGCCGCGTTTGGCCGCGTGCGCTGGGAACGGCACGGGGAATTTTCCAGCTTCACCATCCTCGCCCACGGCGCGGAAACCAGCCCCTTCGCCCAACCCGCGCTGCAAGCGCTGCCGGCGGCCTGGCTGCCGCTGCTGCCCGGCAATGTGCTGGTGGCCGCCCACGCCGCGCTGTTGCCGCCCGGCGCGCTGCCGCTGCGCATCGAGGATCTGGCCGCTCAGTGCTTCAACGGCCACGATCTGGCGGGCGCGGAGATAGGCGACGGCGCCGGCCGCGCCTACACCGATTTCCGCATCCACCCGGACGGCTTCTCCCGCTATCTGCTGGCGGACCTCTATATGGGCCGCCGCCAGGCCGGCCGCATGTTGCAGCGCCTGCTGGAGCTGGAAACCTACCGCATGCTGGCCCTGTTGGCGCTGCCGGTGGCCAAGAGCATCGCCCCGGAGCTGGCCAAGGCGGACGAGGAGCTGGCCGAGCTCACCGGCGCCATGAGCGGCGCCGGCGCCGACAGCGAGCCCCAACTGCTGCACCGCTTGACCGAGCTCGCGGGCGCGACGGAAAACGCGCTGTCCCGCACCGATCACCGCTTCAACGCCTCCCTCGCCTATTACGACATTGTCCGCAGCCGCGTCGCCGAGCTGCGCGAGCGCCGGATTCACGGCCTGCAGCCCTTCCAGCAATTCATGCAACGCCGCCTGGCGCCGGCCATGGACACCTGCCGCGCCGTGGCCGCGCGCCAGCGCGAACTGGCGGCGCGGGTCAACCGCGCCACCGCGTTGCTGCGCACCCGCGTGGACATCCGCCGCGAACGGCAGAACCAGGCACTGCTCACCTCGATGGAGCGCCGCGCCGCCATGCAGCTGCACCTGCAGCAAACCGTGGAAGGGCTGTCCATCGCCGCCATCACCTATTACAGCGCCGGCCTGATCGGCTATCTGCTCAAAGGCGCCAAGGCCGCCGGCCTGCCGCTCAACGTGGAGCTGGCCACCGCCGCCGCGGTGCCGCTGCTGGCGCTGGCCATCGCCCTGGGCCTGCGTCGCACGCGCTCCGCGCTGCGGCGCCACGGCGAGGCGTCCGGCGTGCCGAGCGGCTGAAACCTGCCCATTCAGGCAGCCGGGCCGCGGCCCCATCGGCTATACCGAATCCATAGCCGCGGCCCCGCCGCCGCGAACTTTGCCGGCGCGGGCCCAGTCAGAAAAACGCCGCCCGCGCTCCAGCCCGACGGACAGAACCCACTGTCCGCGGCCGCGCCGGCCAAAGGAGAAACCGATGAACGACACCTTATGCGCCGCCGCGCAGTCCGCCTTCCCCCTCAGCCCCAGCCTGGCCGCCTCCTTGCGGCAATTGGACGCCTACCAGGCCAATCTGAACATCGAGCAGATCCGGCTGTTTCACGATTCGCTGCAACTCGGCCCGGACGATTTGCAGCCCTTCCGCCAATTCAGCGACGAACGCTACCGCCGCAACCAGATCTACCTCAGCCCCTGGTGCGAACTCTTGCTGCTCTGTTGGCGCAGCACCCAGCGCAGCCGCATCCACAACCACCGCGGCAGCCTGTGCGGCTTGCGCGTGCTGCAAGGCGCCGCCACCGAAACCGTGTTCGAACGCACTGATCACGGCCTGGTGTACGCGGTGGAATCCCACCGCCTGGAAAGCGGCAGCCTGACCGTCAACAGCCATCTGGACATCCACCAGATCTCCAACCTCCAGCCCTACGGCGAAGACCTGGTCACCCTGCATCTGTATTCGCCGCCGCTGCGCAAAATGGAACTGTTCAGCCTGGAATCCTCCCAAGTGGAGCGCCCCGGCGACTCCATCAGCTGGGTCTACGAAATCTGAAGCCGCGACGGCCGGCCTTCTGGCCGCCTCGCGCCGCCGGCCCTACAATACAAATCTCCTTACGCAACAGGCTCAACCATGTCCTCCGCCCTCGCCGCCGAGCTGTTCGCCGACTTGCTCACCCACTTTCCCTGGCTGGACCGCGCCCAGCCGCCGTGGCATTGGCTTGGCCGGCTGCCCGACAGCCTGGCGCGGCAAAACGCCTTGCTGGACCCGGCGCACTGGGCGGTGGACGGCGACATCGCCATCCACCGCAGCGCCTCGATCGAAGCCGGCGCCGTCCTCAAAGGCCCGCTGCTGATCGGCCCCAATTGCCGCATCGCCGCCCACGCCTATCTGCGCGGCGGCGTGGCGCTGGCCAACGACGTGACGGTGGGACCGGGCTGCGAACTCAAAACCTGCGTCATCGGCCCCTACTCGCGGCTGGCCCATTTCAACTTCGTCGGCGATTCCGTGCTGGGCGCGGACATCAATATGGAGGCCGGCGCCGTCATCGCCAACCACTGGAACGAGCGCCGCGACAAGACCATCACGCTGCGCTGCCGCCAGCAGGCCTGGACCCTGCCCACGCAGAAATTCGGCGCCCTGGTGGGCGACCACAGCCGCATCGGCGCCAACGCCGTGCTGTCTCCCGGCACCTTGCTGCCGCCGCACGCGGTGGTGGCGCGCCTGGAATTGGTGGAGCAAGACCCGGAGCTGGACTGAGTCCAAGACCGCACCGCCCTTCACATCCCGCGGCGGCCGAACCGGCCTGCGACGCCTCCCACCGGCGGCCGGCCTTTATTCGGCTAGCCGAACGCCAAGAGGAGGCGGGCCTTGGAGCCGGTTCACAGTCTCGCGAGCACAAGCGAGACAAAGCGAAAACCGCTGAGGAGAAAGCGGAATCCACACCTGGCGCATAAGCATTTTGAAGCGGGTTTCAACGCCGTAAGGAAGCGCTGTTGTCATCGCTAAGCCTCTTGGCGTTGTCATTATTTCATTGACAATCAAACTGCCGGAAAATCAATGAAAGAACAATTTCGTCTTCCATAAAAGCCAAGAAAACACCGCTCTCTCTATTCACATCAAACAAGCTGCCGTCCTTTAAAACCTGGGACGATCAAACCGCCAAAACACGGCGGGATCAAATAGACGGAAAACCGCCACGCCGCAATTAACCTCCAAGCATCCACAACGAAAAAACCAATAAATACAGTCATCTTTAAAACAAAATGCCGCGTTAAAATAATCGGCATTATTCACAAAAACCACCCCCATCCAGAAACTTACCGCATAAGGTCCAGTCACTGCTGATAGCTGCGCGGCTATGGATCCAAATGTCAACCACCCTCATTCATATAAGGGAAAGAGAACATGCGCCTAGCTATTATTCCAAGTCTGCTGATCGGGGTTTCTTTATTTGGCTGTAATGAAGACGACGCGCAAAAACAGCTGGCCGGGCAGGCCGCCGGCTATGCCGCCGTCGCCAATGCCTGGCCGTTCAACGCCGTCGCGCCGCGCAATGATCTAAGCGGCGCCTTTGAGGGCGAGGTGTCCGTCGCCCAAAGCCAGATCATGCCGGCCGGCTCCGGCGTTCCCGGAGACAGCCAGCCGCATTTGGTGGCAGGACGCCAAGCCTTGCTGATGCTGCGCCCGATTTCCGCCATCAGCGCCGACAAGCCGCTGCAAGTCGCCGTCAAGGACAAGAGCGGCGCCACGCTGGGCACGCTGTCGCTGAATCCGCCCGACAAACAGCCCAAGACGGCGTATTTCGTCGACGGCGCGCCGGAAGGCGGCATTGACTTCACGCCGCCGTCAGGCGCTCAAACCACCATCAGCAGCAATGCCGATCTGGCCAAGCTCGACGACCCCAACGGCGCCTTCCTGCGCGGCAAGCTCGGCGCCAACGCCATGGTGAATATCCAGACCGCGGACGGCAGCTGGGTCAAGACCGCCTATCTGCCCGCCGACGCCTCCTTCGAAGGCAAGATGATCCGCTTCCAGTCCCAGGCCGGTTACGGCTCCACGGTGCGCTACAGCTCGCGCGCGGTGGACGTCAGCCGCGGCGACACCCTGCTGTTCAAATACGTCAACGGCCAATGGTTCCGCCAAGGAGAGCTGGACAACAACCGGATCGTCTACGCGCAAAACCTTTGGAGCGCCGTCCTGCCGGCCGCCTGGGTAAAGCCGGGCATGTCCCTGCAGTTCAGCCACGCGTCGAAATCCGGCACCCTGGCCAAGCTTGAAGTGGGCCCGGCCACCCAGCTGCTGATCAACACCATAGACATCGGCATGCTGGTGGAGCCGCGCCGGGCTTTCGCCTTCGCCAACGATCCCGGCGCGCATCGCGAGTACCTGCAAACCGTTCCGCTCAATCAACTGCTGGTGGCCCAGTACGAACCCGTCCATTTGAAAGAAGTGATGCTGCCGGACGGCAGCCGGCTGACTCAACAAGACCCCAGCGAGGGCGGCTGGCATACCGGCACCATGCGGGAGGACATCGGCAAGGAACTGATTTCCACCGGCATCAATTACGCCAATTACGGCGTCAACAGCACGGCCGGCCGCGGGGCGGACTTCCCCTTGACCGCCGCCTTGCTGACCGCGCACAACAGCCAGGGCCGATACGCCAACGGCGTGCAAGTGCACGGCGGCTCCGGCGGCGGCGGCGTGGTCACGCTGGACGCGTCCCTGGGCAACGAGTTCAGCCACGAAGTGGGCCACAACTACGGTCTGGGCCATTATGTCGGCGGTTTCGACGGTTCGGTTCACCGTCCCGCCGGGGCAATCAACTCCAGCTGGGGCTGGGATGCGGACCTCAAGCGCTTCCTTCCCAACTTCAGCGGCGTCGTCAGCAATCAAGACACTTGCATGCCGGAAGGCAAACCCTGCCAAACGCCCTTCGCCGGCCGCAGTTACGGCCTGGACGCCATGGCCGGCGGCAGCCCGATGAGCGCCGTCAACCGCTTCACACTGTATACGCCCTATGTGGCCAAGCGGATTCAGCAGTTCCTGGAGAGCAAGCCGGTGTTCGACCCCGCCTCGGCCACCGGCTTCAGCCTGTGGAACGCGTCCAGCCAAAGCATGCAGCCCTACCCTCACCGGATCGCGCCGGACACGGCGACCGTGCCGCTGGAAAAACTGAGCGAGGCCTATCTCGCCGAGGCGATAGGCAAGGCTGACCGCGCGCTGATCAAGATGGAAGACGGCTATTGGACGCGGGAGGTCAAGGCGCCGGCGGCCAGCGCCGCCAACAAGGGCAAGCTCATCACCATAGACAACCGCGCCACCTACGCCACCAGCCTGCTAGCGCCCGGCCAGACGTTTACGATAACGGGCCGCAGCGGGGACAATCACTTCGTGTCCGACGGCCGGCTGTGGGTCAAGACGCAGTCCATCGAAACCGACCGCAAGCCGCAGCGCTTTGGCGTGCCGGTCACCACCTTGCTGGGGTATTACGACCCGGAGATGAAACTCACCTCCTATATTTACCCGGCCCTGCGCGGCGCTTACGGCTATAGCTACCCGGATGACGGCGCGTCGGCGTCCTCCGCGCAATGCCAGTTGCAGGTCGACACCGCCAGCGGGCAGCTGAAGTTCAAACTGCAAAGCACGCGCGTCAACGGCGAGGTGATGAACAAATTCCACGTCAACGTGCCCAGCGCCTTGCAGCCGCAAAACGCGAAAGTGGTTTGCGGCGGAAAAGCGCTGGCCAGCAAGGCGGTTCCCGCGGCGAGCGGCACTTTGCGCTACACGATCAACGGCGTGTTGCAGTAAGGCTCCCCCCGCCTAAGCGCCTGGCCAGCAAGAGCGGTTTTCAACGCTCTTGTCCATCCATCCCGCCGACGCGCGGCAGGCCATGAACCGGTTCTTAGGCTGAAACAATGCGGCGGCCCCATTCAACGGGGCCGCCGCATTGTTTTTCTCGCCGGCAAGCGCTCAATCGCGTCAGCGCGGCTTTTCAAACAGCATCCTGACCGCCAGGCCGCCCAAGACCGTGCCCATGATCCAGCGCTGGACCACGCCCCAGGCCGGTTTCCGGACCAGAAGCGCGGCCATGGCGCCGGCGCTCAGCACGATCAAGGCGTTGACGCTGACGCTGATCAGGATTTGCGTGAACCCGAGCAATAGCGATTGGGACAACACGTCGCCGCCGGCCTTGGACAGAAACTGCGGCAACAGGGCCAGATACATCACGGCGATTTTCGGATTCAGCAGATTGGTCAGAAACCCCATCATGAACAGCTTGCGGTCGCTGTCCGGCGCCAGCTCGCGCAGCTGGAAGGGCGAGCTGCCGCCGGGTTTGAGCGCTTGCCACGCCAGATACAGCAGATACGCCGCGCCGCCCAAGCGCAAAGCGTCGTAGGCATAGGGGATGGCCAGCAGCAAGGTGGTGATGCCCAGCGCCGCGCACAACATGTAGAACACAAAGCCCAGCGCCACGCCGGACAAGGAGATCAGCCCGGCCCGCTTGCCCTGGCAAATGGAGCGCGAGATCAGATACATCATATTCGGCCCCGGGGTGGCCACCATGCCCAAGGAGACCAGCGCAAAGGCCAGCAGATTCGAGTATTCCGGCATCGTCGTTCCCAAATGAAATCAAGCCGCCATTGCGCGGCTACAACACTACACCAGCGCTTGCGGCAGGCTGACCTCGGGATTCTGCTCCCTGACGAAATCCACCACCGCGCAGAAGAAGGGCGAGGGCCGCCGCCAGAACAGCGGGCGGATGCGAGAATCGAGCAGCACCAAGCCACCACGCGGATGGGCGTCGGCTTTCAGCCACAGACGATCCACCGCCCCTCTATTGCCCTGACCATGCGTCAGAAAACGGATGGCATCAATAGCGGCAACATCAACCTCGCGCCAGCGATATTCTGTTTCCACACCCACATAAGCGATCTTGCGGCCAACCCAATCCAGCCGCACCCGCTGCAGGAACACGCTACAGCCGATAAGAAAAGCCATGAGATTGATGCCCAGCAGCAGCACGCCGCTCCCGGTCAAATCCTGATGCATGCTGCCATGCGGGTCATGGTACTGGAGCCAGCTCATCACGCAGGATACCGCCAACACTATGAGCTGGAGGCGGAATACGATGCGAAAACCCGTCAGCAGGGTTTGAGTGCAAGGGCGTTGATCTGTCATCGCTCAAAGTTACAATTGCGGAATATCCATGCTAGGCCACCACGCCCGCCGAGCCCGGCCGGCATGACGACGCGGGCCGCACATGATGCCCTAATTCCGCCCCGACCTTCAATCCGCCCGCAAACCGCAGGTGGAAGGGCGGCAGCCCGGGCCAGGCGCGCAGGGTCCAGCGAAACAAGAGATGCACCTACTTGAGCACAACAATAAATGACAACGCTCTGATCAAGCTGTTCAAAGCCGACGCGGAACTGGCCGCTAGCCGGGCACAGGCGATGAAAGCGCTCATCTGTAAAAGTTCTGATTTGAACTGACAATCGGGCGCCGTCAAAACGGAAGGCTGCCAGATCAAGTCCGAACTTCTACAACTTTTCCCACAGAACCCACTAAATTTGACGCCTGCGCCCCAGCCTTAAACGGCCAACCCCTGTCGTTCCCCAATCCATTAGTCCCAACAAAAACAATCCGCCCCGCCATCAGCTTGACGCCCCACCCCCGCCTCAGTACCCTTTGTGTCGCGCAGCGCCCAATAACGCCGCGCAGGGTTTGGAAGCCCAAAAATCCTAGATCGCAGACTCGTTTGTGTCAGCTTTGGCACAACTACGTCTGCTGCCACGCTGTGCCCATTCGGACAGGCCGTGGCAGGGAGTTCCTCGTGAACTACCGGTCTTTGATCTAGGATACCGGTCTTCCAACCTTGTCACGCGCCTGTCCAAGTCTCGCCGGACAGGTTTCCAACGCTGACTTGGAGACCGCAATGACCTCTCCCTCGACTCTCGCCAAACCGCCCCCGGCCCCAAGCCAGGAACAACAGCGCCAGCTGTCCCAAACCTTGGACGCTTGCGCCATGGCCTTCAACTGCTTCGCCCTCTTACGCTCCACCCTAGCCGCCCTCCAGTCCCAAACGCCCCCAGCCTCCCATCAGTACTTGTTGGCGGGCCTGTCCATCCAGGTACTGGACGACTACGCCGCCCGCTTCCAACACCTTTATGCCGAAGTTCAGCAGGCACCGCTTGAGGCCGTAAGCGAAACCGTCATCACGGAGAGGCCTGTTTAAGATCACGCGGACCACGCTGGCTTGACCATCCGCAGCCTGATAGATCAGGGTTGATTCACTCATCATTCACGAGTGCGAATCAAGATGACGAACATCACCAAGGGCGCCGCGCAGCGAGAATCGGCCTATGCGGAAATCAAACACCGAATCATCCATTGCGAGCCTGGATTCACGCCCGGCGCAGTCCAGAACGAGTCTCGCATCATGGAGTTGTTGGGACTGGGCCGCGGACCGATCAATCAGGCTTTGCATCGGCTGGAGGTGGATGGCTGGGTGGCGATTCTGCCGCGCAAGGGCTTGCTGATTACCCCGCTGTCGCTTGATCTGCTAATGGAGCTGGTCGCCGTGCGTACGCTAAACGAGGTGTTCTGCGTCGGGCTGGCGGTCAACAACGCAACGGACGGCGAGATTGCCGCCATGCGGTCCATCGTTGAACGCACTCCCGACATGATCGCTCAGCGCGACATCGCCGGTCTGGCCGCACTGGATGTGGCGTTCCACATGGCCATCTCCGCCGCCGCGCGCAACAGCACGCTGGCCGAATTGCTACGCGCCCTTCACGAAAAACAGGCTCGCTTCTGGTTCCTGTCCCTCTCCGCCCCCGACCATCTTGAGCAGGTCCACCGCGAGCACCTCGCCATTGTCGAGGCGTTTGAACGCAGGGACGTCGCCGGCGCGCAAGCATTGATGCAACACCACATCGAGGAGTTCAAGCGCAATACCACCCGCAGTATCTAGCCAGGAGGCAGCCATGTTGGAACTTCATGTCGTCGGCCAAGGCCCACGTAGGTTTTCCCCACAGCAATTAATCATCGCCGGCTGGGCCGGGCGGGATCAACACGCGGTGGAGCACCATATCCGCGAGTTGGAAGCGCTGGGGGTGCGCCCCCCGGCAAGCACGCCTTGTTTCTATCCTTTGTCGCACCAGTTGCTGACGACCGCCGCCGAACTGGAAGTGCCGCGCGAAAACTCCTCCGGCGAAGTCGAATGCGTGCTGTTCGCCGATGCCGACGGCCTGTTCGTCGGCGTCGGCTCCGATCACACCGACCGCCAGGTGGAAGCCTATGATGTGACGGTCTCCAAACAGATGTGCGCCAAGCCGATCAGCGCCGAGCTTTGGCGTTTCAATGAAGTCGTCGCGCACTGGGACCAACTGCTGATGAGATGCTGGCGGGAACGCAATGGCGTACGCGAGCTGTACCAGCAGGGCGGCACCGCGCAGCTGCTGCATCCGCGGCTCTTGATCGAACGCTATGGCCAGGGCCGGCCGCTGCCGACAGGCAGCGTACTGTTTTGCGGCACCTTGGCGGTAAACGGCTCCTTGGGCCATGGCGAAGCGTTTGAAATGGAACTGCATGACCCGGTGCTGGGGCGCACGCTGCGCCACGCTTACCGCGTCAAGACGCTGGAGGTGGCGACATGAGGCCGACCTTGACGCAGCTGCACTTGGCCTTGCGCCAGGGGCGCACCAGCAGCGTGGCGCTGACCGAACACGCGCTCGACGCGATTCACCGTCACCGGGAGGATGGCGGCGTCGCCTTCCTTCAGCTTGATGCGGAGTCCGCGCTGGCCGCCGCCCACAAGATTGATGCGGCCAAGCACTATCCCTCTTTTCTCTCCGGCATCCCGATATCGGTCAAAGACCTGTTCGACGTCCGGGGCCAAGTCACCACCGCCGGCTCCGTGGTGCTGAAGAATGAGCCGCCGGCCCGCCAAGACGCGCAGGCGGTAGCCAGGCTGCGCGCAGCCGGCGCGGTGCTGCTCGGCCGCACCAATATGAGCGAGTTCGCCTACTCCGGCCTGGGACTGAACCCGCACTACGGCACCCCGATCAACCCCGGCGATCCGACGCGCATTGCCGGCGGCTCCAGTTCCGGCGCAGCGGTCAGCGTGGCGCAGGGCATGAGCGCCGCCGCGCTGGGCACCGATACCGGCGGCTCGCTCCGCATCCCCGCCGCTTTTTGCGGCTTGACCGGCTTCAAGCCCACCGCGCGGCGCGTGCCGCAACAAGGCTGCCTGCCCTTGTCGCCGTCGCTGGACTCGATTGGGCCGCTCGCCTCCTCCGTGTCCTGCTGCGCGATGATGGACGCCGTGCTTCGGGTTGGCGGGACACCTGCGCTCTCCCAAGACATTCTGCCCAGCCTCAATGGGCGCAGGCTCTATGTAAGCGAAGACTATGTCGCCGATCAGCTTGATCCCGCCGTGGCCCAGGCCTTTGAGCAAGCCCTGTCCCGCTTATCCCGTGCCGGAGCCAAAATCATCCGCTTCGACTTCCCCGAGTTGCGACAGATCGCCGACATCAACGCCAAGGGCGGCCTAGTCGCAGCCGAAGCCTGGCGCTGGCATCACGCGCGGCTGACAGGAAAAGACGGCGGCTCCTATGATCCGCGCATCGCCCGCCGCATCCGCGCGGGCGCCAGTCAAAGCGCAGCCGACTACTTGGACATACTCGAACAGCGCCGCGCGCTGCAAGCCGTCGCCACCCGCCGCCTGTCCATGGCCGACGCCTGGCTGATGCCCACCGTGGCGATTCTCCCGCCCACGCTGGCCGAATTGGAGGACGACGCCACGTTCACCCGTTTGAACAGCCTGGTGCTACGCAACACCAGCATCATCAACCTGCTGGATGGCTGCGCGGTCAGCCTCCCCTTGACGCCGCAAATCGGCCTGAGCGTGAGCGGGCTCTACAACCGCGATCATCACACCCTGAAACTAGCCGCCAGCATTGAATCCGCGCTGGCCCATGCCTAAAGGAGAACGGCAATGGACAAGACCCTGCGAGTGACTCCCGACGAGCGGAACAATGCCTACCGCAAAGCCACCTTGCGGCTTATCCCCTTCCTGATCATGCTCTTTATCCTGGCTTGGATTGACCGGGTCAATATCGGCTTCGCCAAGTTGCAGATGCTGAACGACTTACAGTTCAGCGAGGCCATTTACGGCTTGGGCGCGGGCATTTTCTTCATCGGCTATTTCCTGTTTGAAGTCCCCAGCAACCTGTATCTGGAAAAAGTCGGGGCGCGAAAGACTCTGGCCCGGATCACCATCTTGTGGGGAGCCATCTCCATGGCGATGGCCCTGGTGCAGACCCCGACTCAGTTCTATGTGCTGCGTTTTCTGCTGGGAGCCGCCGAGGCCGGCTTCTTCCCCGGCGTGGTGCTGTACCTGACTTATTGGTTCCCTCTCGCCCGACGCGCCCGCATCAATGGCCTGTTCATGACTTCCTTCGCCATTGCCGGGGTGATCGGCGGCCCGCTGGCCGGGCTGATCATGTCCAGTCTGGACGGCTTGAACCAGTGGCAGGGTTGGCAATGGCTATTCATCGTGGAAGGCGCGCCCTCGGTTCTGGCCGGCCTGGCGGTGCTGCGCTACTTGCCGGAAACGCCGGCCAAAGCGGCTTGGCTGAGTCCGACGGAACGAGAAGCCATCCGCCAGGACATCGCAGCGGATCAGCGCGACCCCAACAAGCAGTCGTCGTTGAAAGCCGCTTTCACCAGCCCCTATGTCTGGCTCTGCGCCGCCATCTACTTCTGCATCGTCAGCGGCAACGCCACCATCGCCTTCTGGTCCCCCTCCATCATCAAGGAACTCGGCATCCAAGGCACCCTCAATATCGGCCTGATTTCGGCGCTGCCTTTCCTCGCCGGCATCATCGCCATGGTCTGGAACGGCGCGCACTCCGATAAGGTAGGCGAACGTCGCCTGCACTGCGCCGTCGCGGCCCTGATTGCCGCCCTGGGCCTGGTGCTGACCGCGGCGCTGCTTCACAACACCTGGCTGGCGCTGTTGGCGCTGACCCTGGCTTCGGTCGGCATTCTGGCCGCCTTCCCGGTGTTTTGGGCCCTGCCCTCGCTGTTCCTTGCCGGCACCGCCGCGGCCGGCGGCATTGCGCTGATCAACTCGGTGGGCAACCTGGCGGGCTTTGTTGCGCCGTATATGATCGGCTTTCTGAAAACCAGTACCGGCAACTTGAGCGCTGGCTTGTATTTTGTTGCGCTGCTGGAGGCGGCAGCGGCGGTGCTGATCATCTTGTTCATCCAAAAACCACAGGCGAAGCTGATCCCGCAGGAGGCCCGGTCATGAAGCAAGACGAACTACCGGTGCTGGAGCAATTAAAGCAGTTGAACCGGAACCTGCTCGATACGCGGGACAACACCGCGCTGCCTCACTTGGGCCAACAGCTGGCCCAGCAATGCGCGGAGATGGATGCCTGTTTATTGCAAGGTCTGATCGATATCCGTTCCGCTCAGACCGGCCTGCAAGCCATCATGACTCTCTTGCAACGCCGCGACGAACCCTTGCTGTTCAGCAGCGAGGAGGCGGTGGCGCTGCTGGAGCCGGTGCTACAACGCTTGAATCATGGCGTGAACCACATCAACCGCCTGGTGTAGCCGGGCCATCGCCAGGGAGCGCCCAGCGCTCCTTGGCGCTCAAAACCGGTGTTAAAGTCTTGCAAGCAAAGACGCTCTAAATACGCATCCGTCAAGACGATGTAATTTTCATATCATCTACCGGCAGTTACACCGCTTCCGTAGACCCTATCAAGAAAAAACCGACTACAACCGCACCAACTATGACTGCGGCTACCGGAACAAGACACTGCGACCTTGGTCAAAAAAAATCCCGACGAATTGCACAGATTACCGAAGCATATCAACTTCCGTTTGACATGAATTTTAGAAAACCCAGATGACTCCATTGGTGCGGCATTAGCACTAGGGGGTGTCATGCCTTCTGTCCCAGTTGTGGACGAATCCAAAACTCATGCCAGGCCAAAAGAGATTAAAAATGTCAAAAAAGATACCGCTGTCTGACCCACGCATCGCCGACATTTTAATTCAAGAGTGTCACGAGCCCATGATTTCAATAGAAAACATACATAAAAAAATTTATGCAGACACTTCCACTGAAAACGCCAGTTGCTTGGGTTATCAGGCAAATTTCATTGCCAGACGCTCTGTTGCCGAACGGCTTAAAACAGTAGCTGACGCGCTTCCTGAACACTTGTCCATCCTAATAAAAGAGTCATACCGTCCCTATCATTTACAGAAAACACTGTTTGACGGCTACGTTAACGACTTGCTCATTGAGAAACCCAATCTATCAATCAAAGAAGTTGAAAAAATAGCATCGCACCTTATCGCACCGCCCATCGTTGCGGGCCACCCCACCGGAGGCGCCGTGGATGTTACATTAATAGATAAAAAGGGCAATGAGCTAGATATGGGCTGCGCATATGATGAAGATGAGAAAAGCTCTAACGGAGCTTGCCACTCATACTTTGATGAATTGAACTCCACTCAGCAACTCAACCGTAAGCAATTGTTTGATGCGATGACGCAAGCTGGTTTTATAAATTATCCATTTGAATGGTGGCATTGGTCTTTTGGAGATCGCTACTGGGCTTTCATGTCTGAAAAATCCAACGCAATATTTGGCCCCATTCATATTTAGATCGCTCTTTGAACGGTTGATGAAAGTGAATTCGAAATTTTGAGTGAACCTGTCGTCACGCCTCTTCATGCGAACATGACTCCATAAGGAGGCGTAACGCAGGATCAGGAGTTTTGTTAATGGGTCTTAGGCCGCATCCACCGCCTGGCGTAGCCATCCCCATCTCCTGGGCCTTGAACTACGCCGCCTGGCGGCCGTCGCTTGAAACGCAGTCAGCCGTCCACGCCCAAGGCCGCCCTCACCTCGCCGCCGGCGATGTCGAACAGCGCGCCGGCAGCCGGCGTCAGCCCCTTCATGTGGATGCAGCCATGGACCATGCCGTCCAGCTGCCGCGCCGTCGCCTTGACGCCTGCCGCGTTCAGCCGCGCGGCGTAGTCCTCCGCCTCGCTGCGCAAGGGATCGAACTCGGCGGTCAGGATGGTCGCGCTCGGCAAGCCGTCCAGGCGGGTCGCCAGCAGCGGCGAGACATAGGGCGACGCCCCCTCCGCCTCCGCGGACAGATAGGTGGAGTAGCAGAAGCGCATCAGCTCGCGCGTCAGGTAATAGCCGTCGCCGTAAGCCTGGTAGGAGGCGCTGTCCATCTTGTGGCTCAAGGCCGGGTAGATCAGCAGTTGATGGGCGATGGACGGGCCTGCCTGATCGCGCGCCAGCAGGCAGGCCGCGGCGGCGAGGTTGCCGCCGGCGCTGTCCCCGGCCACGCCCAGCCGCTTGGGGTTCAGGCCGAGCGCTTGCGCGTGTTCAAACGCCCAGCACAAGGCGTCGTACACATCGTGCAGCGGCACCGGATAGCGGTGCTCGGGCGCCAGCCGGTAATCGACGGACAGCACCACGCAGCCGGTGGCCTGGGCCAGCGCGCGGCAGGGGTTGTCGTAGACCTCGGCCGAGCCCAGGCACCAGCCGCCGCCGTGGGCGAAGACCAGCGCCGGCTGCGCCGCCTCGCGCGCCGCGCTGGCCTCGGGCCAATAGCCGATCACGCGCAGCGGGTAGCCGTCCCGCGCCTTCACTTGGAACACCTCCACCCGCGCAACGGGTTCCAGCGGGCCGTGCAGTTGGCGCAGCCCGACGTCGGTGTCGGCGCTCAGCTGCGCCATGTCCGCCGGCGCGGCGGCATCGCCCGCCGCCTGTTCCAGCCACTGCTGGATCTTGCTATCCAAGGGCATCTCAGTCCTCGCTTTCCAGGAAGGGCAGCAGCTCGGCGATGAACTCTTCGGCCGCCTCCTCCATGATGAAGTGGCCGCAATCCGGAATCACCACGCCGCGCAAGTCGTCGGCCCGGCCACGCATGGTGTCCAGCGGAGCGTTGCCGGTGGCGTGCTCGGCGCCGATGGCGAGCACCGGCATGGTCAGTTTGCTTTGCACGCGCCGCTGGTTCTGGCGAATGGTTTCGGGAATGGCCCGGTAATAAGCGAAGCCGCCGCGCAAGCCGCCCGGCGACGAGTAGGCGTCGATATACACCTCCGCCGCCACCCGGTCGCGCCGCCACGACCAGCGCTGGAACATGAAGTCCAGATAGGCGCGCTCGCGCCCGGCGATCAGCGTTTCCGGCAAGTCGGCCAGCTGGTTGAACATGAAGTGCCACAGGAAGATGTTTTCCTCCGGCGGCGCGAAGATAGACGGCGCCGGCGCCAGGCCGGGTATCACCGCCTCGGTCAGCGCCAGCCGGCTGACCACTCCCGGATGGTCGCTGGCCAGCGCGTAAGCCACCCACATGCCCACATCGTGGCCCACCACCTGGTAGCTGGCGTGGCCGAGCCGCAGCATCACCTGATGCAAGGCGGCGGCGACGGCGCCGGTGTCGTAGCCGCTGTCCGGCCGGCTGGACAAGCCGGTGCCCGGCGGGTCGACGGCGATGGCCTGGAAGCCGCGCGCGGCCAGCGCGCGCATCACGTGGCGCCAGGCGAACCAGGTTTGCGGCCAGCCGGGGACCAGCAGCACCGGGCGGCCCGCGCCGGCGGTGACCACGTGGACGCGCTGGCCGTCCAGCCGCACATAGTTGTGAGTGAAATCGGGTTCGGTATCGATCAGAGGAAGTGCCGACATCTGTAGTCTCGCAGTGAAAAGTGGATGGAAGTCAGGCGATGCCCAGCATCGCGCGGATCTGAGCCTGATCGACCGCCGCGCCGGCAAAGTCGTCGAAGATGCGCTCGGTGACGTGGATGATGTGGCGATTGATGAAGTCCACGCCCTCGCGCGCGCCGTCTTCCTGGTCCTTGAGGCAGCATTCCCACTCCAGCGTGGCCCAGCCTTCGTAGTCGTATTGCGCCAGCTTGGAGAAGATCGCCTTGAAGTCCACCTGGCCGTCGCCCAGCGAACGGAAGCGCCCGGCGCGCTCCATCCAGCCGCTGTAGCCGCCGTAAATGCCTTGCCGGCCGTTGGGCCGGAATTCGGCGTCCTTCACATGGAACATGCGGATGTGCTCGTGATAGATGTCCAGGAAGGCGAGGTAGTCCAGTTGCTGCAGCACCAGGTGGCTGGGGTCGAACAGCATCTTGCAGCGCGCATGCCCGCCCACTTGCTCGTAAAAGCGTTCGAAGCTGGCGCCGTCGTGCAGGTCTTCGCTGGGATGGATTTCATAGCACAGGTTGACGCCGTGTTCGTCGCAGGCGTCGAGGATGGGCAGCCAGCGCCGCGCCAGTTCCTCGAAGGCGGTTTCGATCAGCCCTTCCGGCCGCTGCGGAAACGGGAACAGATACGGCCAGACGAAGGAGCCGGAAAACGTGCCCATCTCGCTCAGCCCCAGCCGCCGCGAGGCCTGGGCCGCCATCCGCAGGCGCTGCAGCGCCCAGGCGGTGCGCGCCTCCGGCTTGCCGCGCAGGCCGGGCGGCGCGAAGTTGTCGCACATCGCGTCGTAGGCCGGGTGCACGGCCACCAGTTGCCCGAAGATATGCGTGCTCAGCTCGCTGATCCGCAGGCCGTGCGCGGCCAGCGTGCCGGTGATTTCATCGCAATAGTCCTGGCTGACGGCGGCCAGTTCCACGTCGATGAAGCGGCTGTCCCAGGCCGGAACCTGCAAGGCCTTGAAGCCGGTGCGCGCCGCCCAGCCGGCGATGCCGTCCAGGCTGTTGAACGGGGCTTGATCCGCGCCGAATTGAGCCAGGTGCAGGCTGGGTCCCTTGAGTGTTTTCATGTGTCGCCCTTAATTGTTTGTCGATCGACAAATAATAGGCGACGCCAAGGCTACACGTCAACGGCGGAGCGCGATAAAATTCCGCCCAAGAACAATCGAGCGGGGCGGAAAGATGGCGGGCAGGCCTAGGGAGTTTGACCGGGAACAGGCGTTGCAACAGGCGATGCTGGCCTTTTGGCGGCGCGGCTACGAGGGCACGTCGATGTCGGATCTGGTTGCGGCGCTGGGCATCGCCTCGGCGCGGATTTACGCGGCCTTCGGCAGCAAGGAGGGTTTGTTCCGCGAGGCGGTGGCGCGCTACGCCGCCGGGGACGGCGGCTTCGCCGATCTGGCGCTGCGCCAGGAGAGCGATGTGGCCGCCGCCATCGAGCGGATGCTGCGCGACGCGGTCATGCTCTACACCCGGCATGACGCGCCGCAGGGCTGCATGGTGGTGTCGGCGGCCACCAATTGCTCGGAGCAGAACGACGGGGTGCTGGAATGGCTGCGGGCGCAGCGCCATCAGCGCACGCAATCGGTGATAGACCGGCTGCGGCGCGGCGTGGCCGACGGCCAGCTGCGGCCGGACACCGATGCGGACGCCCTGGGCGATTTCTACGCCGCGCAATTGCACGGCATCTCGGTGCAGGCGCGCGACGGCGTGCCGCGCGAGCGGCTCTTGGCTTCGGTACGCGTCGCCATGGCCCCGCTTTGGACGGCGGCCGTCAAGGCCTGAGCCGGCGCTCGGCGCGTCGGCCGGGCCCTCCTACCCCGCGCCGGTCTGAGGCCATTCCGGGAACAGCGTCTCGGCCAAATGCATCACGCGTATCGGCAAGCGGTGCGCCCAGGGACGAACCTGGGCGGCGCAGCGGCGCCAATGCTCGTGGGTGAACATGCGGCTGGGCGCGCTGGCCACCCACACCGCCAACACCAGCGCGGCGCGCAGGGTGTCCGGATCGGTGCTCAAGCCCACGTTGACCTGGGCGGCGGCGTGTATGGCCTCGCTGGCCGGCAGCGGCGCGCCGGGCGCGAATCCCAGCCGCGCCAGGGCCGCGCTCACTTCCGGCGCGCGGACGGGTTCCGGCGCACCGGAACGGGCGGCGGCCAGCAGCAGGCCGGCCGCCTGCGCCGCGCCGCCCAGCCCCCACTCCGCCAACAGCGCTTGCGCCGCGCTCGGCGCCGGCCAATCGGGCGCATCCGAAACGTCGCCGTCGCGGTGCAGGCCGCGCTCGCCGGGATCGGATGCGGCCAGCGCCGCGTCCGGAAACAGCTGCGCCAGGGTTTGCCGCACCCGGCGCTCCACCGCCGGGGTGTTGCCCTGGTGCCAGAAATTGAAGATCAGCGCGTCGCGCGGCTGTCGCGTCAACGCCGACACCGAGTGGTAGGAATGCGCGCTCATCTCAAAACCGAAGGCCATATTGGGATAGGGCCGGATGCTCTGGTAGACGGCCTCCGGCTCGTCGCCGGCGTGGATATTGAGCAAGCCGCCGTCTTCCGGCCGGTGATCGCGGGTGAATTGCACCACCACGCGGTAGCCTTCGTAGCCCAGGCCGGGATTGTCGTTATGCACGCCGATGCGCTGGCCCGGCACCATGCGGTGCCCCAGCACCTGAATGTCGTCCGCGGACAGCGGCACCTCGAACAGGATTTGCATCTGCTCGCGCAAGGCGTCCAGAAACTCCTCGCGCACAAAGGCCGGCGCGTCCGGCCGCAGCTGATAGAGCCGGCGCAGATCCAGCCGGTAGGTGACGAAGAAATCCCCCACCCGCTCCTCCCAGGGCAGCGGGCCTCTGAGCACCGCGTCCGCCTGTTGGGCCACCGTCTCGTCGAAGGTGTCGAAGCAGAGGAAGTGGCGGTACGGTTGCTCGAAGAACAGCACGTTTTCCAACATGATCGCCCCCTATGCGCAATGTGCCGCGACGTCGCGGCCGGCCAAGGCGCGGAACTGGTCCGCCCTCAGCGCCAGCGGCCGCCACAAAGCCTGTCCCAGCGCGGTCAGCGCCCGCGCCCGGGCCAGAGATTCTTCCATCTGGGCGCGCCAGTCTTCCAGCTCCGACACATTGCGCGCCAGCTCGCTGTGCACCGCGACGCCGGCCATGATCAGCCGGTAGTAGAAAATCAGCACGTTGACGAAGGCGTGGTGGGCCTTGAGGATGCCCAGCGTCGGCCGCTGCGCGCCGCGCGCCGGGGAATGGAAGGTTTCGCCCAGCGAGGGATCGCTCAGCGCGCCCATGGCGGCGAGCTGGTGCAGATAATCGTGGCTGACCTCATGCACCAGAGTTTCGGCGCAGCGCAAGGGGTCCGGATGGATGGTCATGTACAGCGCGCCGTTGAGCATGGAATAACTTTCGCTGTTGAACTTGCCCGGTTCCAGCCGCAGCGGGGACACCACGCGCAGCAGACGGGCGATCCAGCGGTGGTAGGCAGGGGAATGACAGGCGATCAGCGTCATCGCCCGGTTCAAGGTGGCGGCGCAGCCCGGGCCGGGTAGGACGACCTCCGGGTCCGGGTTCAGCAGGCTGCGCGGCAAGGGCCGCAGCACGATGTCCGGCCCGGCCTCGCCCAGGGCGACGGCCGGCAGTTTGCGCGCCGGCCCCGTCACGCTGCGCCAGCTCTCGCCCTCGCGCTCGAAAGCGCAGCCGCGCTGCGTGTGCGCGGCAGTGTCCAGCCGGATTTCCAGCCTTTGCGCGTCGCCGCTGACGCGGTAGGCGACGGCGGCCGGCAGCGCGTAGCCGGCGAAGCCCAGCGCCAGCGGCCGGGACAGCCGCAGGTGGAATTCGCGGCCGGGCCGGTGCGCGGTCCAGTGCAGCGCGCATTGCAGGGCGCGCGACAGCAACAGGTCCGGCTGGCGGGCCTCTTCGTCTCGCAGCGCTTGCAGATTGCAAAACGGATGCGCGGCCAGCTCGGTCAGCCGCGCGGTCTCGGCCGCGTTGGCGCCGCCCGCGGACAGCATGGCGGCGGCCATCTCCGACAAGGCCGGGGCGATGCCGGGCGCGTGGCGCTGCAGCAAGGGCCGCCAATGCTCGAGAAAGGCGTTCAACTGCCGGCCGCGCAGCTGCCGCGTCCAGCCGGCGTGCCAGTCCTCGTCGAAGGCTTCGAAGGGGCTGGAATAAGCGCGGGCGATTTCAGGGGTCATCGCGCGATCTCCTCGATCGGGCACGCCGCCGGCTTCAGCAGCGGCCGCAATGGCAACTGCAAGGCGTCCAGGAAGCGCCGCCCTGCCGGGCTCAGACTGCGCGCCCGTTCCAGTTCCGCGGCCATGCGCGGCAGCCAGTCGCGCAAGTCCGCCATGTGATGGCGCCAGTCGGCGTCCACCAAGCGGCCGTTGCGCCGCAAGGCGTCGAAAAACAGCGCCACATTGCCGAAGGCGTGGTAGGCCAGCAACAGCATGAGGGCCGGACGCCGACAGCGCTTGACCGGGGAATACAGCCATTCTTCCGCCCCGCGCTCGCTCAAGGGGAACAACCGGTCCAGCAAGTGGAAGTGCTGATGGCTGGCTTCGTGAACCAGGGTTTCCGCCATGTCCAGCGGCGAGGCGAACAGCGTCATCGACACCAGCCCCGGATAGTGCAGGCTGCTCCAGCTGGACACCAGGCCGCCGCTTTGCCTCAGCGGCCGGACCTGGCGCACCAGGCGGCGCACCCAGGGTCCGTAGGCCGGCGCGCCCTGCTCGATCAAGGCCAGCCCGGCGGCCAGCGCCCGTCCGGCCGCCGCGTCCGGCTCGCCGGCGGCCTGCTCGCGATCGTCCGGGGTGCGCACCGGATAGGCAGCCAGAACGGGGCTTCTGCCCGCCCCGCCCCATGGCGCCGCCGCGGCGCTCAGCGCCAGCCGCGAACCGTCCGCGCCGGCGGCCTTCAGCGTCAGCGTCCGCCCGTCCGCGACGACGCTGAGCGCGCGGACGTCGGCGATCCGATCCGGCAGCGCCAGGGTGCGCGGCGGGCTCCAGCGCGCGCGCCATTCGCCGGCCACCCCGCTCAGGTGCGCGTGCCAGGCGATTTCCAAGGCGCAGGCCAACAGAAAGCCGGCGCGAGGCTGGCGCTCGGCCTGGGCCAGCGCGCCCAGCGCCGGGTGCCAGAGCCGTTCGAAATCCGGCTCCGCCTGGGCCAGCTCGCGCAGCGCCCGCGCCGCGCCGCCGGGCAAGGCGATGGCCGGCGCGACGCGCTCGAGGAAGACGCTCAGGCTTTGCCGCCAGGCCCGGGCCGCGCAGCTTTCCAGCAGCGCCAGCCCGTCCGGATCGCCCGGGCAGGCGGCGCTGGCGGCGAGATCGTCAAACGGGGTGGACATCGTCGCTGCCCGCGGTGAAGTCGAAGGTTTCCAGCCCGCTCACGGCAAAATCGCCGCCCGCCAGCCCGCCGGGCCGGCGGCTCACCCGTTCGGCGCCGCCCAGCGCGGCGCGGAAGGCGGCGGAGCCGCCCAGCAGCCGCAAGCCGCCGTCCGCCAGCGGCTGGCCGTAAACCAGCCCCAGCCGCGGATGGCGCAGCACCAGGCTGCGCAGATGGCGTACCGCGGCCAGGCCGAAGCCGGGGTCTAGCCGGCACAGCGCCTCCCAATGCCGCATCGCCTGATCGCGGCTGGCCGCGCAGTCGGCGCGGCAGGGGAAGTGGCTGAGCAGATGCCAGCCGAACACGTCCAGCATGGTGTTGGTCCAGTAGGGCTGCGCGCCGCCGTCGCCGGCGAAAGCCGGCTCCAGGCGGGCGTGATGATGATCGCGATGCGCCAGATAGGCTTGCACGCAGCAATCCGGATAGCCCAGCAGGCGGCCGGCGATGACGTCGTTGTCGGTGAAACGCGCGGCCAGCTCCGCCAGTTCGCCGTCGCGGGCGGCGAAGACGAAGGCGCGCGCGTCCGGCGCGGCCGTCTCGTCGCTGGCCACGGCGGACACCACGTAGTCGTCGGCGTCCGCCACCGCCGGACGCAAGGCCCGCTCCCAGCGCCGGGCGTGCAAGCCCAGCCGCCGCAGTGCGCCGATCACCGACTCCGCCTCGCGGTAGGCGCAGGACACCCGCGCCAGCGGCTTGGCGCCGGCCAGGGTCAGCGCCAGGTCCACCCGCGCCGCCTGGGTCAGCTGCGGCAAGGCGGCGCGCAAGCGTTCGGGCGAGGCGGACGCCCTTATTGAAACGCCACCAGATGCCAGCGTTCCGTGGGCAGTCTCGCCACTTCGCGCCCGTTCCGCGCGCTGAGCACGCATAAGTCCTCCTCCTGCCATGCAATGCAATCGCCCTGATCCAGCCGGGCCTCCGGCAGACGGTCGCTGGAACGCAGCGGCCGCCAGCCCTGATAAAACACCGCGTCGCCCACGGCGCCGCCGTAGAGCTGGGCGCCGAAATTGCCGTAACGCCGCGCCTCCGGCGGCTCTTCCTCGTCGCGCAGCAGCAGCGGCAGCGGCAACAGGCGCTCCAGTTGCGCGGCGAAGGCCGGGGCGGCGTCGCGCAGGACCTCCAGCAGCGCCGCGGCGTAGTCGACGCTGGCGCGGCAGCCCAGATGGCAGGGAAAGTGGGAAATCAGGTAGTACGGCGAACCGCGGCCCACTTCCATCTCGGTCAGGAAGACATTGAGCCGCCAGTCGCGCCCGCCCGGAGTGCGCGCCACCCGCAGCAGGTCGGTCATCGGCGCGGCGCCGAAGTATTCGTTGGCGGCGATGCAGCAGGCCGGGTAGCCCAGCGCCCGCCCCAGCGCCACATTGTCTTGCCGCCGCTGGGCGTCCAGCCCCCGCTCCAGGGCCTCCGCGTCCAGCGCGTAATAGACGCGCGCGTCGTTGCGGCTGAAGGCGGCGCGTTCCTCCGCGGTGGCGTGGCGGTAGCCCCAGTCGTCCGGCGGCGGCACGTATCGGCCGTGGCGCAGGCCGCAGGCGTCCAGCAGCGCGCACAGCCGCGCGGCGCTGTCGCGGCCGGCGGTGAAGCGCGCCAGCGGCTTGAGGCCGGCCAGCACCGCCAGCGCCTCCACCGCGATGCGGGCGCCTTCTCCGCCGGCTTGCAGTTCGCCGGCGATCCGGTCCCGGGCGCTCATTGGGTGCTCATCCGGATGATGGTCAGCGCCTGGTCGATGCGCTGCGGCCGTTCGCGCATCAGCTTCACCACGAAGTCGAACAGATGCCGGGTGCGCTGACAGCAGGAGCTGGTCAAGGGCTGCGGGTCCAGCGAGTGGGTCTCGCCCTTGCTGACGATGGGGGACACGCCGCAATAAGGCCGGTAGGCGCACACCTGGCAGGCGTCGTGCTCGCGCAGCGAGTAGGACACCAGCTGGCGCGCCTTGTCGGAGGTGACCGCGTCGGCGTAGCTGTCGGTGTGCACATTGCCGATGCGGAAATCGGCGTGGCCGCGGCCTTCGTCGCAGCCGTAGACGTTGCCCAGATGGTCGTAGGCCAGATTGCCCAGCACCATGCCGCTGGGGTTGCGGAAGTCCACGTATTTGACGTCGCGGTTGTTGAACAGCTTTTCCAGCGCCAGCGAAAAATAGCGTTCTTCCAGCAGGATGCCCTGGTCCCACAGCGAAAAGATGTAGTCCAGCGCGTCGCGCCAGGCGTCGAAGAACTCGTCCATCCCCATGCCCACGCTGTCCCACTTCCCCTTGGCGAAACCCATTTTCTGCACCGGGGAGAAGAAGATGGACGACTGTCCTTCCGCCACCGCGAAATCGACGTAGTCGCGCAGCTTGTGCAGATTGTTGCGCCCCACCACGATCAGCGAGGGCACGTCCAGGCCGCGTTCTCGCATGCGGGCGCGGTTGCGGCGGATGTCGTCCCAATGGCCGCGGCCGTCCCAGTCCACGCGCAGCGACGGATGCTCCGCGGCGTCGAACTCGATGGAGGTGGTGATGTTGATGCGGCTGGCCGCCAGGTAGTCCAGCACCTCGTCCGGCAGCTCCACGCCGTTGCTGACGATGGAGAAGGACAGGGCGCGCTTGTGCGCCAGGTTCTTGATCATCGCGTAGGCGTGCAGATAGCGCACCGCGCCGAAGTTGAGCGTGGCTTCGCCGCCCTGGAATTCGAAATGGATGCGCGAGGACGGCGATTGGTAGGCGAAGTCGACGATGGCGCGGGCGGTGGCTTCGTCCAGGTCGTAGCGGGCCGGGTCCGAGCTGTCGCGCACCACGGCGGCGTGACAGTAGGCGCAGCGCAGATTGCAGCGCCGCGTCATGCCGATGATGTGCAAGGCGGTGCCGGGAAAATAATTGGCGGACCAGTCTTCATAGGCCCGCATCACGCTGCCGGCGTTGCGCGCGGTGAGGATCAGGCCGCGCTCTTCCAGCAGATCGTGCAGCGCCGCGGGCAGGGCGATGCTGCGCAGCGCGCGGTACTCCTCCCGGCTCAACAGCGCCCAGCTGCCCTGGTCGCTGGACAGGAACACGCCGTCGCCCACGTCCCGGGCGCGGTAATTGGGTTTCCAGCGGTCGCGCAGCCGGAAGTCGGCGAAGATGTCCTCCATGCCGGCCCGGTCCGGCTGGGCGGGCGCGGCGCGCGGCGCGCGCGCTTCAATCGGGCGGATCGGGGTGACGACGTGGTTCATGGCGGGCCTCGCAAACGGGTGGCGGGTTCAGGCGATCAGATAAAGTTGCGGATGCTGGCGCGAGAAACTGGCGATGACGCCCAGCGAGGACAGGTCCTGGTGATCGAACAGCACGCGCAAGAAGGGCTTGTCGCGCCGCGGCTGATAACGCTCCAGCGCGGCGACGCGCACCTCGTCTATCAATTCCGACGGGATCTCGGCCAGGGGCCGCACCCAGTCCCGGCCGTGGCGGATCAGCGCGCCGCGCTCGGCGCCCGGACAGGCGTCGGCCAGCCGGCAGGCGCGGCAGGCGCGGGTTTTCTCGTACCAGGGATGGGTGTCCACCGCCGGATCGGAGTCCCGGATCAAGAGATCGAGGAAATCCGGTATCAGACAGGGCGCCAGTTTCTCCAGCGTCACCGGCACGCCCAGCGCGCGGAACAGCGGCACGATGGTGCGCAGCCGTTCGCGCACCAGCGCCGGATCGGCGATGGAGTCGATGAATTTGCCGGTGCGCACGGTGCCGCTGAACTTGAGGCGCGACGAGCCGGCCTCCACCGCGGTCACGCCGGTGGCGAGCAGGTGTTCCACGTTTTCCGCCAGGATCACGATATTGGTCTGGATGTCGAAGCCCAGTTCGCTGAGGCGGCGGATGCCTTGCAGGGTTTGCCGGAACGCGCCCTCCCGCACGCCGTTGAGCTTGTCGTGCAATTCCGCGCTGTGGCCCATCAGACTGGTGCGCACTTCCAGCCGGCCGTCGGCCATGGCCGCCAGCCGCTCCGCCGACGGGCGGTGGGAGAACAGCCGTACATTGGAGGCCAGGCTGACGCGGCGGCCGGTTTTCAAGGCCTCGCGCAGCACCTCCCAGAACACCGGGTCTATGGTGGGCTCGCCGCCGAAGATGTCCACCTCCTCGTCCGGCGCCGCCTGGTCCAGCTCGGCCACGATCTCCGCCAGCGGCCGGAAGGCGCGCTGGGCGATCTCGTCGTCCACGATGCAGAAGAAGCACTTATTGTTGCAGGAAGCCGTCAGCCGGATGATCATCGCCGTCGCCCCACGAAGAGGCCCGCAAGCGGGCCGCCAGGAAATCCGTCCCGACGCGGCTGGCCGCGCCGGGGTCCGCTCCGCCGCGCGGGCTATTTGACGCCGCGTTTCAAGGCCGCCTTGATCTGGGGGTTGTTTTCAATTTCCTTGAGCACCAGCGGGTCCTTGAGCGCGTCGCGCACCGCCGCCGGGTTCAGCGTGGTGGACACCGCCGGATTGGTGACCAGATCGCCCGGGGAAAACACGCTGGCCGCCTTGTCGTGGATATGGCCGTCATTGTCGTGGATATTGCTGCGGTCGCTCCAGTCGCGGCTATGCCCGGCCGCCACCACCGAGCCGGCCAGCAAATCGCCGGACACCCGGGTCAGGTGGTCGAACTGGGCGCGCAAGCGCGCGACGTCGATCTTTTTCAATTCGGCGACCGTTGCGCTGTTGGCGCCGGCGTCCTTCGCCGCGGCGATGGGGTCCGACAAGAACTTGACGCGGAAATCGTTATCGCTCACCGCGCGCATCAGCAGTTTGTTCACTTCCGGTTGGGCCATGGTGTCCTCCTGGCTTGAGCTCTGTGACCGAGGCCTGCTTGGCGGCGCCCTCGTCTGGATGGAGCGGAAAGCGGCGGCGCGTGCTGCGACTGGAGGCACTATGCGGTCCGCGCTCCCAATCGGCTTCTTGCCGGCAAAGGGCTATTGCCGCTGAGCCGCAAAGCGGCCGCCGCGCCCCAGGGGAATCTCCGCACCCACCCAAATGCCTCGCCCATCCGCCTCGTCATCCAGCCGGCCTGCGTGTCACTGGAATGAAAAAGCGCCGACGGTTTTCGTCAGCGCTTTAACTATATTCATGCGTTTTTAGTATATCTGTACGTTAAATTACCTAAAACGAACTTTTATCGATGGCGCGCTCCGGCCGCTCCCTTCCGTCCAGCAGCCGCCAGCCGTCCTCGTCCGCCGTCAGCCAGCCGTCCAGATCCAGCGCGTCCAGAAAAGCGTCGTCGTGCGACACCACCAGCAGGCCGCCGCGGTAAGCGCGCAACATCGCCTCCAACGCTTGCAGCGACGGCAGATCCAGATGATTGCTGGGCTCGTCCAACAGCAGCAGCGTCGGCTGCGGATCGGCGTAGAGCACGCAGGCCAGCGCCGCCTTCAGCCGTTCCCCGCCGCTGAGCCGGCCGCAGGGCCGGGTCGCCCGCTCGGCGTCCAGGCCCAATTGGGCCAGCAACATGCGCAGCCGGCTTTCCCCCGCCGCGGGATTGGCCGCCAGCAATTGCTCGATCGCGCCGCGCCCGGGGTCCAGTCCGTCCAGATCCTGAGCCAGATAGGCGCAGGCGGCCGGCGCCCGCGCCTGTCCGGCGAGCGGGCGCAATCGTCCGGCCAACACCTTGAGCAAGGTGGACTTGCCGCAGCCGTTGGCGCCGACGACGCCGATGCGGCGCCCGCCGCCCAGGCTGAGGTGAATCCGGCGCGTGGCCTCGGGCGCGAACGGCAGCGCCACCTCGTCCAGCGCGACGGCGACGCGCGGCAGCGCCGGCCCCTGCGGCAAGGCGTGCACGACGACCGCCGCGTCGTCCTCCGCCCGCCGGGCGGCCTCGCGCACCGCCTGGTCCAGCGCTTCCCGCGCCGCGGCCTGTTGCCGCCGCAGCTTGCCGGCGCTGTCCTCGCTGCGCTGCTGCTGTCGGTCCAACAGGATGCGGGCCTGGTTGGCCTCGCGGCCGCGCCGTTCGCCGCGGGCCTGCCGCCGCTCTTGCCGCTCCTGCTGTTCGCGCAGCGCCCGCTGGCCGCGCAAGCGCTCCTGTTTGCGCTGCTCCAGCGTTTGCAGCGCCCTCGCCTGCTCCCGCTCCTTGTGTTCGGCGTAAAAATCGTAAGCGCCGCCGTAGCCGGCCAGGCCCTGCGGCGACAGTTCAACGATGCGCTCCATGCCGGCCAGCAAGCGGCGGTCGTGGCTGATCACCAGCAGGCCGCGCGGCCAGAGAGACAGTTGTTCGATCAGCGCTTGCCGCTGGCCCCGGTCCAGATGATTGCTGGGTTCGTCCAGGATCAGGAAGTCGGCGTCGGACAGCATGGCCCCGCACAGCGCCGCCCGCGCGGCTTCGCCGCCGCTGAGCGCGTCGGCCGGCGTTTCCGGGCGCAGATGACCCAGGCCGAAACGTCGCCATTCCCGCTCCAAGCGTTGGCGCAGATCCCAGCGCTCGGCCAGCCGTTCGAAATCCCGCGCGTCGACGCTGCCGGCCTCGATGCGCGCCAGCGCGTCCAGCGCGCCTTGCAGTCCGGCAAGGCCGGCGGCGGTGTCGCCCCGGGGCGCGCCGGCCCGCTGCGCCAGATAATGCGTCGTCCCGCCGCGCAGACAGCGGCCGGCGCTGGGCCGCAGTTCTCCGGCCAACAAACGCGCCAGCACGGTCTTGCCCACGCCGTTGCGGCCCACCAGGCCGATGCGCTGAGCGTGAAACGCCATATTGAGATGACTGAACAGAATCCTGCCGTCGGGCAGTTGATAGGACACGTCGTCCAAAGTGAGATGGATAGGCGTCATGAAGCTTTCCAAAGGATGCCGAACATTCCCCTGCGCGCAGGGGGCGGAGAACGTGGCCGTCCAGGAGGACGGCGGCATCAATGGCGCATCGGACGAAGACCTCGGGAAAGAATGGGGCCGCGCAAGGGGCCGGCGCGGCGGCAAACCGTCATGGTAGCGCGCGCCGGGGCGCGCGCCAAGCGGGACAGGCCTGCCTGTCCCGCTCCCGGAAACGCTTCCGCCTCCCGTCTGATGGTCCCGCCGGCGCGCGGCAGGCCAAAAACAGGTTCTCAGACCAGCTTGGCCAACATCATGTCCGCGGTCTGCAAAGCCCCCTCCACCCAGCCCTGGGCGTCGGAATAGGCTTCGCCGCACACGTATAGCGGCTGGCCGTCCAGCGGCTGGATGATCTGCCGTTTCACTTCCCAGCTTTTCACCCCGATGTTCCAGCTGTTCCAGCCGCCGCCGTACGGGTCGTCGCCCCAGTCGCGGAAGGCGGCGTTGCGCACTTTGGGCGTGTAGGACAGGCTGTGCATCACCGTCAGTTGGCGGGTGACTTCCTCGGTCATCATCCGCGGAGCCTTGTAGCGGTGCCAGCTCAGCTCCTTGGCGCGCACCTGGTCGTCCGCGCCGATGAAGGGATCCGCCAGCTCGGCCACCTCCAGCCCCTTCTTCCACGCGCTGTGACGGCGGCCGCGCAGACCGTCCCAAAAGCCGGTGTTGTCGCCGTCGTCGTAGCTGGCCAGCAACATGGCGTGGCCGTGCAAGGCGGGCAGGCCGTTGCTGCGCGGCCAGTAATAGGTCTGGCGCACCGGCAAATCGGTGACGGAGCGGCCGGATTTGACCGGCACGTAGTCGCCGTCCGCCGTGCTGTAACCCGTATTCAGCCACCAGGGGCTGTTGTAGGTGGTGAACAGTTTGAACAGCGGCCGCGGGGTGACGCTGGCGGCCAGTTGCTGGAAGCGCGCGGCCTCCTGCAGCCAGGGGCTGGTGGCGGACAAGAGCTCCAGCGCGCGGCGCGGCATCGCCAGAATCAGCGTTTTGGCGGATATCGTCCGGCCCTGGACCTGGAACTGGAAGCCCGACTCGCTGCGAGTCACGCCGCTGACCGGGGCCTCCAGCCGCACCTCGCCGCCGGCCTGTTCGAACAATTGCGCCAACACCAGCGGCACTTGCTGAAAGCCGTTGCAAAAGCCCATGTACTGGGCCGATACGCCGAAGTCCGACAGAAACCAGGGAATGGCGTCGGCGGCGTTCCAGTTGCACAAGGTGGTGTCGTAGCCGCCGGTGTCTTCGGCGTATTGATAGGCTTCGCCGGTGATCACGCGGAACAGCACGTTCCAGAAGCCTTGCTGGTATAGCGGCACGCCGCCGAAGCTGGCGTTCTGCGCCATCTGCCGGCGTTCTTCCTCGGTCAGCGATTTATTGGTGATGCCGGGCACGATTTGCTCGATGGCGTCGATGATGACGGCGCCGCCGGTCTGGCCGCGGTCCAGGAAGTTGAGCCGGTACGGCACTTTGTCCGGCTGGGTGGTGAAGTCTTGCAGCCGCAGATAGACGCCGCGCAGATAGGCGATGTTTTGCGGCTCGTCCACCGGAAAGCGGTAAAGCTCGATCTGTTCCGGCGCCGGCAACAGCGTATTCAATTCCTGAATCAGGTCGTAAATCAGCGGCTGCACTTCCGGCAGGATGCGCATGCCGCCCAGTTCCGCCACCATGTCAGGAATGTCCGGCGGCCGCACCGACAGCAGACGTCCGCCGATGTGGTCGCTGGCCTCGAACACCGCGATCTTGCTCTGGGGATAGTGTTGTTGCAGCCGCCAGGCGCTGTACACGCCGGACACGCCGCCGCCGACAATGGCGATGTCTATGTTTTCGCTAGCCATGTTTGCTCGTCCTCGCTATGTGGAGCCGGGATCAGAAAATCACCGGCACATTGGCCGGCTGGCCGTTGTCCGTATTGCGCTGGCCGTCCCCGTCCGGGACATGGAAGCAATCCAGCCTCGGCTGATGGCGGTAGCGGGCGTTGGCCTGCTGCGGCGTGGGCGGCGGCTGATCCAGGCCCACGGTCTGCATGTCCAGCACATAGGCGCGGCCGGCCAGCGCGTGGTCCAGCCCGCGCCGCACCGCCGCGCGCACCGCCTCGGGATGGACCACCACCTCGCCCTCCATGCCGCCGAAAGCCTGGGCCAAGGCGACGAAATCCGGTTTGGGCCGGTGGATGCGCAGGTATTCCGGGTCCTGGGTGCGCGCCTGCCAGCCGTAGCCCGGCGCGTCGCCGTACATCGCCTCCACTTGTTGCAGGCCCATTTGCAGGGTGTGGTATTCGTGGTTGTTGGTGATGATGTAGAGCACCCCCAGCTGGCGATGCTGAGCGGTCCACCAGGTTTGCGGATAGAACAAGGAGGAGCCGTCGCCGGTGGCCGCCACTACGAAACGGGTGTCTATGCCCTGGCAGCCTTGCGCTTCCAGCTTGATGCCCAGGGTGGCGGGCATGGACCAGCCCAAGGAGCCGCCGCCGACGCAGTAGTAGCTGATGGGTGCCGCGGCCTCTTCGGTGAAGGGCAGCAGGTACTGGAACGGCGCCGGGTCCGACACCGCTTCGTGCACGTAGACGAACTGCTTTTCCAGCCGGCGTTCGCTGATTTCCAGACGCAGCGCGTCGGCGATCACCACCGCCCAGATTTCTTGCTGTTGCATCGCCTCGCGCAGATAAACGTCCCATTGCAAGCGCCGCGCTTCGGCTTTTTGCCGCAACAGCTCATTGCGCTGCCGCGCGGCCGCCGACGGCTGCTCGCCGATCTCCCGGTTCAGCAGCGGCAGGGTGGCCTTGATGTCGCCGAACAGCGCGCATTCGCCGTAGTAGTTCTTGCCGATGTCCCAGCTGTTGTTGCTCAGATACACCTGACGCACCGAGGGCGGAATCAAGGGGCCGTCACTGTACTTGAACACCGTGACCTGAGCCTGGTTGCTGAAGCCGCACAAAAAGGCGACGTCGTGGCCGGCGAACACTTGCTGCAGATCTTTTTGCCCGCCGGGCAGTTCGCCCTGCCAGTGGTAATCGCCATTGGGGAAGTTGGCCAGGCTGCTGAAGGTTTGCAGCGACACCGGCGCGCCGATCAACTCCGCCAGCGCCTGCAATTCCGGCCAGGCCTCCGCGTAGCCGGCGGCGTCGCCCACCACGATCAGCGGGTTGACCGCCTCGCGCAGCATGACGGCCGCCTGACGGATGGCGTCGGCGTCGGCGATGAAATGCGGGGAGATCCGGGTAATGCCCGGCAGGCGGTCGCCGTCGCCGATGCGCCGCATGGTGAACTCCCAGGGAATGGCGACGAACACCGGCCCGTTGGGCGGCGCCATCGCTTCCTTGAAGGCGCGCTGCAACACCATCGGCAATTCTTGCTCGGTGCGCACCTCATGCGCCCACTTGGTGTATTGCCGCGCCAGGTCCACCAGATTGGAGGCCAGCAGCGGCTCCTGCGTGACCAGCTCGTTCTGCTGCTGGCAACACAGAATCACCAGCGGCGCCTGCGAGCGCCAGGCGTTGAACAGATTGCCGATGCCGTGGGCGATGCCCGGGGTGACGTGCACCACCACCACGCCGGGCTTGCCCGTCATCCGCGCCGAGCCCATGGCCGCGCCCATGGCGATGTTCTCGTGCAGGCACTCGATGTACTCCACCTGGTTTTCCGGGTAGGACGTGCCGTCGATGATGGGAATCTCATTGGTGCCGGGCACGCCGAAAATGCGATGGATGCCCAATTGGCTCAATGCGTCGAACACATAGTCCCGGGCCCAGCGCTGCCGGCTGTTTTGCTGTTGGCTATTCATTCCGTCCCGCCTCTCTCCATAAGTTTTCGTTCTTATGTGAGTGGTAATCCAGGCGGGAGGAAATTCAATCCGGATAATTTCTGTGTCGAAAACGCCAATGCGGACGGACGCTGCGCCGCGCGGCGCGCCCGCTTCCGGCCAACAAGGCTTGCGCCGGCGCGGCGAGAGGCGCCGCCACGCGCCCAACCCCGTCCAAAAGGACAGCAATATCCTGTATGGCCAGCCGCCGGCATTGACTTTGCATGCCCGCCAAATTAAGGGCTTCCCGCGTCAAGCCCTGACGGGCTAAGGGTTTCTACTAGGCGCATCGGCTGCGGATGCGCTTCGTTTGCTTGTGCTAACATGGAGCGTTCCTGTCGCATCGGCCAGGCTCCAAGCACGCCGCCTTTCAGGGAGGCGCCCACCGCCTGCCCTGCCCCAAGTCATGCGCAATGGATAGAGCCGCCGGCCATGGCGGCGCCAAAATGATAAATAAGCATCCGAGACTGCCAACACAATGAACAAGACCAATACCGTTGACCATCTGCCGGTCTCACAACGCATCCGCAGCCGCCTGCAGCAAGCCGGCGTCCGTTTCCACGCCAACGACAATATCGCCGCCCACATCGAAGACGGCGAGTTGGACCTGCTGCAATCCGAGGTTCAGGAGAAACTGAAAGCCGTGCTGGAAAGCCTGGTCATCGACACCGAGCACGACCACAACACCCAGGACACCGCCAAGCGCGTGGCCAAGATGTTCATCAAGGAAGTCTTCCGTGGCCGCTATGTGCAGATACCGGCCAGCACCGAGTTTCCCAATGTGGAGAAGCTCAACGAGTTGATGATCGTGGGTCCGATCACGGTGCGCAGCGCCTGCTCCCACCATCTGTGCCCCATCATCGGCCGCGTCTGGGTGGGGGTGATGCCCAACGAACATTCCAATCTGATCGGCCTGTCCAAGTACGCGCGGCTGATAGACTGGGTGATGACCCGGCCGCAAATCCAGGAAGAGGCGGTGTCCCAGATCGCGGACCTGCTGATGAAGAAGCTGCAGCCGGACGGCCTGGCCATCGTGATGGAGGCCGACCACTTCTGCATGCACTGGCGCGGGGTCAAGGACAGCAATAGCAAGATGACCAATAGCGTGATGCGCGGCTCCTTCCTCAGCGACGCCAATCTGCGCCGCGAATTCCTGTCCCTGATGCATAAATAAAGAGCCCGTTCACCGTCTCTCGGGCAAGCTCGGGACAAGGTCTTGAACAGGTTTTAAGGTCAGCGGCAAGACGGCGCGCAGCGACTAAGATGAAACGAGGCCGCGCCGGTCTGGCGCGGCTTCTTCGCATCCAAGGGGCACATCATGCTGGTACGCCTGACCTACTGCAGCCGCGCGCACAAATCCATAGACAGCGATCTGGTGGACGACATCATGATCGCCGCGCGCAAATACAATCCGGCCCAGGGCATCACCGGGGTGCTGTGCTACAGCAAGGACGTATTCGTGCAATCGCTGGAAGGCGGCCGCGCCGAGGTCAATCTGCTGTACCAGAAACTGGCCCATGATCCGCGCCATCAATGCCTGACGCTGCTGGACTACCAGGAAATGGAGCAACGCCGCTTCGCCAACTGGAGCATGGCGGAGGTGATGATGGAAAAACTCAACGCCTCGCTGCTGCTGCGCTATTCCGCCCAGGCGCGCCTGGACCCGTTCAGCCTGCCCGGCGCCAGCACCGCCCTATTGCTGGAGGCGCTGGCCGAGGCCGGCAGCACCCAGATCCGCCACTGAATAGCGGTTTACGCTCTGCTGCGCGTCGCTCAGAATGTGTTTACGATCTCGCGAGCTAAGGCGAGACAAGGCGAAAACAGCTGAGAAAGCGGAGTGTACACACGGTACATGAGCATTTCGAAGCGGTACTCACCGTGTCACGTCTCACGACGCGCAGCAGATCGTAAACAGGTTCTAAGCCGCGCCCGCCGCCTGCGCGCGCAAGCCGGCGCTCGACTCCTGCAACACATAGGCGACGGCGATGCACAGCAGCGACAAGCCGGCGAGCGCCAGCCAGAATTGGCCGGCATGGCCGTAATCCGCCATCCAGCGGTAAACCGCGACGCCCATGCCCCCGCCCAGCGACTCCCCCAGCGCGGTGCTGATGGACAGCACGCTGTAAGCGACCGCCCGGCTCTCCTTGCCGATCAAGGACAGCAGCAGCACGTCCATGCTGGGCGCGAACATCATCTCGGCGAAGGTGAACAGCAGCACGAAGGCCAGCGCGCCGGTATAGCCCGGAAGCATGAAGGGCATGATGAAGGCCAGCGCGAAGGTGGCGTAGGAGGAACGGACAATGCCCAGCGGCTTGCCGCCGCTCCAGCGGTGGGCCAGATGGGTGACCAAGAGCTGAAGCCCGATCACCAGCAAGGCGTTCAGGGTGTACAGCCAGCCCAGCTTGCCCGGCTGGGCCAGCGTTTCCGAGACATAGAGCGCGAGCACGTTGAACAGCTGGCCGTACAGCAGCCAGCAAAAGAAATTGATCAGCAGGAAGGGGGGAATGCCGGGCACGTAGAGCAGCTTCCAATAAGCCAGAAACGACGGCGCGCCGCCGCCGGGGCGCTTCATGCCCAGCTTGCCGAAGTTCAGGAAGGTCACCACCCCGGCCACACAGTAGGAGACGGCGATGCCGATCAACACCAGCTGGTACTGCCCCTTGGCCGCCAGGTACAGAGCCAGCGGCGCCGCCGCCGCCGCCGCGATATTGATGCCGATATAGGTGATGGAGAACAGCTTGGCGCGGTTGTCCATCATATCGCTGGTCGCCGCGGCCAGCTGCTTGCTCGCCAGCGCGTTGATGGAAATGCCGGTGCCGGACAGGGCCAGCGCACAGGCGGTCAAATAAAAATCCTTGGCCGAATACAAGAGCAAGAAACCGACCGCGGCCATGACGCAGCCTATCAGCACGGACTTCGTCGCCGCCATCCGGTCCAGCCACGGCGCCAGCGGTATCTTCGCTGCCTTGGTCGTCAAGGTGAACAGGATGACCAGCATGGCGATCCGTTCGGCGCTGAACCCGGCCTTGTTGAGCGTGACCACCAGGGTGGAGACCAGGCCGTAGTAGCCGAGATAGGTCATGATGTAATGCGCGGTGATGTACAACACGCTGCGCCGGACCGGATGCGAGTTCATGCTTGCCTGTCTTTATTCGAGTTGTCCAAGAAACGGTTCAAAGTCCACCCTGCTCCGCGCTCAGCGCTTCCCACTCCACCCGCACCGCGTCGCGCGCGGCCTCCGCGTTGGCGACGGCCCGCTCTATCGAGTCGCCCACGCACAGCGCGTAGCCCTGGCGGGAATTGGACGATTTAAGCGTCTCGCAGCGCAGGCCGGCGTGCAGCTGGCATTCCACCCGGATCACGCCCTGGGCGCTTTTCGCCTGCTCGACGCCGCTCACGTCCAGAATGCGGGCGTTTTCGTAGGAGAAGAAGCGGATGGCGGCGGCCTTGGCCGCCGGCTTGCGTTCGGGCCGCGGCAGATCGGTGAGCGCCGCGATGGTCTCGCCGGTGAGGTTGACGCCGCTGACCAGCTCGCACATTTCCCAGATTTGATCGCCGCCTATCCGGGTTTGCGATTCGATGATCCTGGGCCCGGACGGCGTCAGGCGGATCTCGGTGTGCGCGGGCCCGGTTTTCTGGCCGATGACGTCCAGAAAACGGCTGACCAAGGCCTTGACCGCCGCCTGCTGCGCCTCGTCCAGCCGCGCCGGCACCTGGTGGCCCAGCTCGATGAAGCGCGGCAGCGCCGTGACCTCTTTCTCGGTGATCATCGCGATCTCATGCCGGCCGTTGATGGACAGCGATTCCACGCTGTACTCCGGGCCGTGCAGAAACTCCTCCGCCAGAAGCGGCCCGTCCATCACCGCGCGGGAGCCGTTCCAGCGCGCCTCCAGATGCGCGTCCTCATCCACGAAGAACACGCCCTCGCTCAGGCCGCCGGCATACGGCTTCAGCACCATGGCCTCGCCGTTGAGCGAGCGGAAAAAGCTTCTCGCGTCGTCCAGGCTTTGACAGACCTGGTATCGCACCGGGCTCAGGCCGTGGCGGCCCAGCAGCTCCCGCATCTTGATCTTGTCGCGCGTGTTCAGCACCGCTTCCAGATTGTCGCCGGCGACGCCGAGCTCGATCGCGCATTGCGACGCCGGATGCAGGCCGTATTCGGTGAAGGACACCACCGCGTCGAACGGGTCCTTGGCGTGCCAGGCGCGCGCCAGCAGCAAGACCTCCTCCATGTCTTCGTAATCCATCACCGCGTAGCGCACCGCCGCGCCGTACTGGCGCTCATTGACGCGCTCAGGGATCTGCATCATCGAATAGCGGCCGCCCAATTGCTCCAGCCTGTCCAGCGTGTGGTTCAATCCCCCGACAACCAATACATGCGCTTGCTTCATTTATTTTCTCCTGATGAGGTGTCCCGCACCGCGGGGCGAAAGCCGGATCATGGGCGCAGTTTCGACAAATCGATGCCCATGCGCTTGGCCCAGACCCGGTTGCGCATCATCACCACATTGAACAGTTCGGGATGGGTGAGCTTGACCTCTTCCGGATTGAGGGCGAGCGCCAGCAGCTCCGCCATCCGTTGCCGGATATGGGTTTGCAGATTGGCCTGGTCCAGGCACTTCCGTCCCAGGCCGATGGAGTTGCTCAGCAATTTGATGCGGTGGAACCACAGCGCCGGCAGATAGAGCACGTCGCCGGGCTTCAGCGTGCATTGCATCAGCTGGGCGGCGGGATCGTCGGCCAGCGCTTGCAGATCGGCCCCCCCCGTCTCCGTTTCCGGCAACATCGCCTGCGGCCCCAAGACGGTCCAGTGTTTTTCCCCCACCAGCTGCACATGCATGACGTCGATGGTGTAGGAGTCCTGATGCAGCCGGGTGACGCCGCCGCGCTGGCCCAGCCAGAGCTGGTGATTGGTGGAAATCACCTCGCCGTACAGATCGCGGCGGAAATCGTATTGGGCGATGTCCAGTTCCGGCATGTCCGCGGCCAGCTCGGGGCAGGAGGCCTGGTAATACCATTCCTGCAGATAGATGGGCGTCGCCTCCGGCCCCTCGTTGCGCATCAGCATGTCGACGAACTCGGCGAAGCTGGCCTGGGCGGAACGCTGGCTGCTATAGCTGTTGACCACCACCGGCGTCGCGCCGCAGCGCTTGGCCAGATGCTCGAAACTCCAATGGCGCACCGCCGGCCAGTCGGCGGCGTAGCCTTCCAGAATCACCGGCCGCTGCTGGTGGCGGTATTCGCGGTCGAACGCCTCCTTGCTCAAGCCCCGGCGGCGCTCGATGCCCGGCGCCCGGCGCAAGGCCTCGGCGACGGGGCCGCTGGAGAACGCGTTTTCAACGATCTCCAGGCTGGCGACATCGCGCCGCTTCAGGATATTCGCTTCGATCAGAACGGGAGCGTGTTGCATGGATTCCTCCAATAGACTTAGAGCCGCTAACAAAACCTCGCAGAAAACCTGAGCCAAGGCGCGCCGACGCGGACAGTACAAGTCGTACGACAAGGCGGCGCAACATGGGATCAGGGGTTTTGTTAGTGGGTCTTATTGGCGGGCGCGCGCCCGCAGAATGGTGTCCCTTATCGTCGTCAGCACTTGCGGCCGCAAAGCGTCCTGATGCGGCAGCCAGCGATGGATGAAATGCTCGCAGTCGTCCAGCCAGACCATCTTCTTGCTGCGGGCGTTCATGGCCGCGGCCAGATAGCCGTCCAGCGTCTCGGCGGGCACCACCGCGTCCTTGCCGGCGCCTATGATCAGCAAGTCGCCGCTGAATTCGCGCAGGCCGGCATAGGCCGGGGAGTCCGGATAGGGGCCGGGACGGGCCAGGCCGCCGTCGAAACGGGATTCGGCGGCGTCGGCCGGATAGCTTGCCGGGCAGAACAGCACCAGGCAGGCGGGCTTCAGCACCGGCGCGACCCAGGCGGCGAGATGGCCGCCCATGCTGGTGCCGATCAGGGTCAGCGGCTCGCGCTTGTCCAGGTGTTCCGCGGCGGCCAGCGTTTCCTCGTAACGACGCCGCAGGCAGGCCTCTTCCAGCGCCCCGCTGCTGTCGCCGTTGCCGGAGAATTCAAAGCACACCGAGCCCAGGCCGTGCCCGGCCAGGTGGTCCAGCACATAGCGTATGGTGTGCCGGTTCGCGGTCTGGCCCAGCCCGTGCAGGGTGAGGACGCTGCTTGCCGCGCCGGCGTCCGGCTGCACGCGGGTGGCGGCCAGCCAGTGCTCGCCGGCGCTAAAGACGAAGTCTTCGGTTTTCATCTGCGGGCTCGCGGACATGTCGGGGGCGTCCATCTTGATGCCGGCCCGGCCGCTCAACGGCTTGCCGCGGCGGCCAGCGCCGGGAAGCGTTCGGCGCGGACCCGCTCCCATTCCTGGCGCAGCACGCTGTAATAGATCACATCGCGGCGACGGCCGCCGGGCATGAAGTTGAAGCTGCGCAGCACGCCTTCCTCCGTCGCGCCGATGCCGGCCAGGCCCGCGCGCGCGCCGGCGTTCAGCACATCGGTCTTGAACTCCACGCGCTCGCATTCCAGCGCTTCGAACGCGTGCTTGAGCAGTTCGAACTTGACCGCGCGGTTGATGCCGGTGCGCCGCGCGTCCCGGCACAGCCAGGACCAGCCTATCTCCAGGCGGCGCTCGCCCTCGGCGAGATTGCCGTAAGCGGTGCTGCCGACGATGCGGTCCGTTTGGCGGTCGATGATGGCGAACACGATGCGGCTGCCGTTGAGCGTGTCCTGTATCGCCTGCTCGACGAAGCGGCCCAGATCGTCCGGCGTCTGGATGCGGGCGACGAAGTACTCCCAGATGGCGGGCTCGAACACGATGCGCTCGAACGCCGCGTAATCGCCGATCTGAATCCGGCGCAAGCGCACGCGTTCGTTTTCCAGGGTGAGGTCCTTCAAATTACGCCAAGTCATGTATCGCTCCTTGCATAGGTTTAAGCGGGCCGCGTATCAGAAAGAGGGCTGCGGCGCCCGGCCATCCCGCACATACGCCGCGTCCGCCGAAAACGCTTCCGGCGTCCGCGCGTGGCGCGCATAGATGTCGTCCAGCTGCGCCATATAGCGCTGATGAATCATTTTGCGCTTGGGCTTGAATTGAGAAGTCAGCAGGCCGTTCTCGATGGAAAACGGCTCGTCGACGATGAGCGCCGCCAGGATGCGCGCCTCCTGGAAAACATCCTCGTTCAGCGCCCGGATATGCCGGCGCAAAGCCTCGGCGTCCGCCCCGGCCAAGGCCGGGGACAGGATGGCCGTGATGAAGGGCTTGCCGGTGCCGTACAACACGCATTCGTGCACGTCCGGGTGCCGGCGCAAGCCCTCCTCCAGCGGCCTCGCCAGCACATTGCGGCCGCTGGCCATGGTCAAGACGTCGTCCACGCGGCCGTGGATGTACAGGAAACCATCCTCGTCCACATGGCCCAGATCCCAGGTCTTGACCTCGGCGCTGGGCAGGAAGCTTTTTTCGCTGACGCCGGGATCGCACCAGGTATAGCGGCAGTTGACCGGATGGCGGCTGGCCACGATCAAGACGCCGTCCTGGTCGAAACGGATGGACTTGTTGGGCAGCACCTTGCCCACGCTGCCCAGGCGGAAGGCGCCGGGATGGTTCTTGGCGACGATGCAGGCCTCGTTGCTGCCGTATCCCTCGTACAGCGGCACGCCGGCATGGTTGAAGAATTCCAGCACCGTCCGGCTGGCCGGAGCGGAGCCGGTCCACAGATAACGGACGCGCCCGCCGAGCGCGGCCTGTATCTGCGCGCCGCGGGCGGCGGAATCGGCGTCCCCGTGCCGCTGCGACAGGCTGGCGCGCAAGGCTTCGTAAAAGCCCGGCACGCCCATGACGACGGTGGGCCGGCAGGCCTTGGCCATGTCCAGCGCCTGATCCAGATCGGAAAGCGTGAGGTCGTGTCCAAACGCCAGCGCCGAATAAATCCAGTAGCGCTGCTGCAGCAAGGCCAGCCGCAGGAACACCAGCAGATTGTCGCCGTCCCCATGCCCGAACATCGCCTGCACTTCATTGATGGAACTGTTGACGCTGGCGACGGTGGCTTCCAGGCCCTTGGGCGCGCCGGTGCTGCCCGAGGTGAACTTGATCGCCAGCACGTCGGCCGGGTCGTAGCCGGCGTGCAAGGGTCGCTCCGTCGCGTCCGCCTCGGCGTGTTCGGCCCAGGCCTGGACTTCGGCGATGTCGAACACCGCGCCCGAGCGGTCCACGCCCTCGGCGAACAAGGCTTTCAAGCCGTAAAGGTCCACGATGCGCGCCGGCTCGAAACGCCCGGCCTCGAAGCCGGCGGTCACCGCCCCCAGTTTCAGGACGGCCAGATCCAGCAGCACGAATTCGATCCGATTGCGCGATAAAATGCCCACCCGGTCGCGCGGACGCAGGCCCAGCGCATGCAAGCGCCGGGCCACGCGCGCCGCCTTGCGGTCCAGCTCGGCCAGCGTCCAGGCGCGCACGACGCCGTCTTGCCGGAAGCGGATCACATGTCGCTCGTCATCGCATCCGCGCAGCGCGACGGCGTTGACCAGATCGACGTCCGGGCCGCGCGGCGCTTGAGACCTCATCTCGCTCATGACCGCCCTTCCTCCGCCGCGCCCGCCCGGCGCAGCGGCGTGAAAAAGCGCTGCTCTGCCAAGTCCAGAGCGGCGCCCGGCGGCGACAGCTCCACGCTTTCCGGCCAGACGTCGACGCCTTCCATGCCCAGGGCGCGGCCCAGGCGCTGGGCGAAGCGCGGCATCAGCGGGCCGGCGGCCTGAGCCAGCAGGCGGGCCGTGGCCAGCTCCAGCGCGACCGCGGTCCGGTACTCGTCGCGCAGCGCCGGATTCCGACGGATGCGCTCGTTCGATTTGGCGAAGCGCAGCGCGCCGGCCACCAGCCCGTCCAGCTCTTCCGTCACGCGGTTGAGCGTGAAACCGTCTGCGCCGTAATGGGTGCTCAGGCTGGTCAGCCGGTTGCTCAGCGCGTCGAAATAGGCGGTGTGAGCGGCGGTCCAGTTGCCGGCGTCGGGCGCGCGTTGCTGGAAATCCTGCCGCAAGCGCTCGCCCAGGCCGCTCAGCCAGGCCTGCCACTGGCCCAAGAGCGTCCGCTCCACGCACGCATGGAAATCCTCCAACGTGAAATTGGTCCGCTCCTGCTCGCCGCGCGTGCGCGCCAGGTAATAGCGCACCGCGTCCACGCTGTCAGGGCTCAGGATGTCCTTGCCCCATACCGCGTGCCGGCGGCTGGTGGAGAACTTCAGACCGTCGAGCAGGTAGAACTCGTTCTCGTTGTAGTCGATGTCGCACTGCCAGTCCGGGAAGGCCATCCGGTACAAGGCCGGGTACAGGATGGAGTGGTAATAGCTGTTGTCGTAGCCGAAGAAGTGGACGATCTTCCAGTCCGGCTGCGGCCGGTCGGCTTGCCAGGGCTTGCCCAGCCGGCCGCCCAGTTCGGCGATGCCGTACAGGAAGCCGTAAGCCATTTCCGGCCACACCCAGATCACCTGCTCGCCCTCGACCTCCTCCGCCGGCGGCACGCCCCATTGCGCCGGATGGGTGATGGGCACCCAATAGTCCTTGCGCGCCAGCACCCGCTCAGCCAATTGCTGCAGGCGCGGCGACACCTTGCCCAGGCGCTGATGCTGCTCCACCGCGTCCTTGAAGGCGGACAGATTGATCATGTAGCGGCGGATGGCGCCGGTGACCGGCGTCGCGTCCGACAGCCGCGAACGCGGCGCGTCCAGATCCACGCAGTTGTTGGGCTCGCCGCACTCCTCGCAGATATTGCCGCCGCAGGGCGAGCCGCAGCTTGGACACTTGGCGGAAACGTCCACCTCGTACAGATAATCGCCGGTTTCGGCGTCGAACAGCGCCGCGTCGGAACGCAGCTGCGCGCCGCCCCGCACCAGGCGCGAGAAGAAATCGCGCAGGCCGGCCGCGTAAGCCGGGTCCCGGGTGGTGACGGTGTATTGATCGAGATGGATGTCCATCAGATCCAGCGTGGACTGGATCGCCGCCGAATAATGGCTGGCCACTTGCTGAGGGCTGCTGTTTTCCTGGCGGGCGCGGCCCACCACATAGCTCTGGTAATCGTCGCTGCCGGTCAGGTGGTAGGCCTCGTGTCCGCTGGCGCGCAGGAAGCGCACATAGACGTCGGCGCCCAGATAGGGCCCGGACAGATGGCCAAGGTGCAGATCGCCGTTGGGCGTGGGCGGCGTGGAAAACACGAATACCGGCCGCCCTTTCAGACGCGCGGCGCCGTTGTCCTGCGCGGCGGCCTCGCGTTTGGCCGCGTCCCGCCAGTAGAAGTCGCAGAAGCGCAGCGGCTGCCCGCCGGTATTGCGCAACACGTGTTTTTCAAACGGTTTGAACAGCACCAGGCTGCCGGCGCGCACCGGCTGGGAGCGGCCGTCGGCGTCGATGACGCCCTCGCCGCTCAGAATCAGAAAGGCTTCCAGCTCGTCGTGCTTGTGTGGCTGGCTTTCCCCGCCGGGCTCGACGACGCCGTAGGCCAGCCGCACCTGCTCCTGCTCGCCCAGGCCGGCGATGGACGCCATCTCGATGCCGAAAGCCGGCGACCGCTGCGCTTCGTTCAATTCTATGATGTGCATGATCGGCTATCCCTTGGTGAGAGTGTGATTGAGCAGGGCGACGGCTTCCGCGGCGACGCCGGGCGCCAGCCGGTAACCGGAGCCGTTGCACGCTCCGACAAACAGAACGCGTCGATGGCGGCCGAGGTATTGCGCCAGCGGCTCGCGGCTTGGGCTGTAGGCGTCGCAGAACACCCGGCCCGAGCTCAGCAGCGGCGCCAGCGCCGGCGCGACGCCCCGCAGCGCCTCGCGCGCCTCGGCGATCTCGCGAGCCTCCACCCCTGCCTGCCGGCACTGCTCCGGCGACACGTCCCATTGCTGGCAGGTGTAGCTGAACAGCCAATGCCCGCGGTGCGGCAGCGGCGCCAGAAAAGCGTCCTCGGCGGGGAAGAACAGCGCGGCCCCCTCCTCCGCCGGCCGCTGAAGATGCAGGGCCACCACTTTCTTGACGCGGACGCCTAGCCCGGCGGTCAGCCCGCTCCAGCAGCCCTCGTTGACCCACGGCCCGGGGGCCAGCACCACGGCGTCGGCGGCCAGCTCCCGGCCGCTGGACAAGCTCAGGCGAGCGCCGTCGGCGCTCTCGTCCAGCGCCTCGACCCCCACGCCTTCCAACACCTCGGCGCGGCCACGCAGACGCTGCGCGTGCCATAAGGCCAGCCCCTGCACATCCGTCACATGGCAATCCGGCATCCGCCACAGCTCGCGGCCGGCCGGCAGATCCGGCGCGACGCGCGACTGTTCCTCCGCCGACAAGGGCAGCAGGCCGGCGCAGCGGGCGCGGACCTCATCGGCGTCGGCCGCGCCGGCCGCGACGAAAAAGTCGAAACCGTGCATGGGCAGCTGCGGATGGCGGGCGCGCAAGGTCTGGTAGTAATCCGCGCTGGCCGCGCTCAGTTGGCGCACGCGCTCGGAGCGTCCCACCGGGAAATGGACGCCGGCGGAATACATCGACGCTCCCGCGCCGACCAGGCCGCGGTCCACCAGGGTGAGCCGGACCCGCGGCTCGCGCTCCAGCAGGCGCGCGGCTATCGTGCAGCCGAGGATGCCGCCGCCGACGACGACGATGCGGGGCGCCGTCATGCCCATTCCCTCTTGTTCTTGCGCTCGTCCGCGCGCGCCGAGGCCAGCGGCGCCCAGGACACGAAGGCGGCGTCGACATCGCCGGCGCGCGGCGCGTCCAGCATGCGGTTGATGACGATCTGACTGCGCCAGGCGGTCAGGCTGAGATTGGGATCGGCCAGGCCGCGCTGCTGGCGGATGGCGTTCAGGATGAACAGGCTGCGATTGCGCGGCAGCTTGCCCAGCGCCGCGTAATCGCGGTCGACGGCGATTTCCTCGCCCTCGCGCTCCAGGCGCTCCCGCAGCGGCTGCAGGAAGGGCGTGGGCGCCGGCTTGAAGCCGCTGGCCCAGATCACCACGTCCGCTTCCAGCGTTTCCGGCGCGTTGGCGCCCAGATGGCGGGCGGCGATGGACCAGCGCTCGCCGTTCCGGCCGATGGCGCGCACCTCGCGGAAGGGCAGCAGGCGGATGTCGATAGGCGAGCGTTCGATGAAGCGCAGCGAGTAGATCTGTTGGTAGAGGCTGCGCAAGGTGCATTCGGAAATGCCGTCGCTGCTGAGCAGATTGCGCTTGATGAAGGCGCTGCGGAAGATTTCGTCCTGCTCGTAAAAATAATTGGAATGGGTGGGCGTATACAGATCGTTGGTGAACGGGGAATCGTCGAGCGGGAAGTAATTCTCCCGCCGCGACAGCCAGCTCAGCGCCGCCGGCGCCTGGCCGCCGCCGCGGCGCAGCAAATCCAGCACCACCTCGGCGCCGGACTGGCCGCCGCCTATCACCAGCACGCGCTTGCCCGCCGCGACGCCGGCCTTGGCGGCGAACTCATTGACGTGGAAATGCGTGCTGTCGTCGAGACAGGAGCGCGCGAAGTCCGGCACCTCCGGCACAATGCCGACGCCGACGACCACGTTGTCGCCCTGCACCCTTCGCTTCGTGGTCTGCACCACGAAGGCGCCGCCGTCGAAATCGACCTCCAGCACCCGCTCGCCAAAGCAGATATTGCCGTTGCTCTCTGCCGCCCATTTCAGATAGTCGCGAAACTCCAGCCGCGACACCTGATCGAAACGCGCATTGAGAAACTGCAGCAATCTGCCGTGCTGATGCAGATAGGACACAAAGGAAAAGCGGTTGGTCGGGTCCGCCAGCGTGACCAGATCCTTGAACAGGGAGACTTGCAGCCCCGCGCCGGGAATCATCATGCCGTCGTGCCAGGTGAACGCCGCTTTCTGTTCGAAGAAGATGCTCTTGATGTCGTGCTGGCCATGCAAGAGCGAAGCCACGCTCAGATTGGACGGCCCGCTGCCGATGCCGATGCAGTGATATTTCATGGTGTATTGGCACTTGAAGTGTATGCAAGACAAAAGGAGCCGCGATGAACTGCGTATCGCAGCGGCGGAAAATCCAACCGGCACTCTCATTCGCAATCAACAACAACCGCAAAACCGCCAAAACATCGCCGGGGGCGAAACGCCGCCCGCTCCGGCATGAACCTCCGCTATTTCGTCCAGACCAGTACCAAAGGCCAGGCCGTATCCCGTTGTAGAAACGCCTCAGGCCTCGTTTCGTCTCCGCCCTCGCCAAACGCCAATCCGCTGCGCCGCCGCGGACGGCCGCGCCGCAAACCCACGTCCTCCGTGGCTAAGAGGCCGAAATCCGCAAGCCGTATCGATCAATATATTCCAATGTCATTCAAGTTATCACATGACTTTTGTCATGTCAAACAACATTAAAAACCAAAAATAGATGATATTCGTCAAATAGATACCATTAATCAGGACAGTTTTCGGTGAAAGAAAGGCTGTCATCATCCCGACGACAAGAGCGGCGCATCCGGGCGGACGCCGCCGCTTCAAACGCAAAACAGGCCGGGAATCCCGGCCTGTTTTGCTAGAGCCTCTGACTTGTAATCAGGGGGCTTGATGGTGGCTCAAACCAGCTGGAAGGGGTACACCGAACCCAGGCCCAGGATGCCGCTCAACTCGTCCAGCGCGGTGCGGCTTTCGATCAGCAGCTGCGGATCGGCCAGGTCTTCGCTGCTCAGGCGATCGCGATAATGGCGATCCACCCAGCCGTTGAGCGTGGCGAACAGCGCGTCGCTCATCAGCACCTTGGGATTGAGCGCGGCGATTTCCGCCGCCGACAGCGCCACGCGCAGCCGCAGGCAGGCGGGGCCGCCGCCGTTCTGCATGCTTTGCTTGAGATCGAACACCTTGACCTCGTCGATGGGACCGCCGCTGGCGACCAGCTTGCCCAGGTAGGCCCAGACGCGCGGCTGATTGCGGCACTCTTCCGGCACCACGATGATCATCTTGCCGTCCGGCTTGGACAGCAGCTGGCTGTTGAACAGATAGCTCTTCACCGCCTCCTCGACGCTGACCTCCGCCGCCGGCACCTCCACCGACACGAAGCGGCCGCCGACCGCCGCCAGCTTGGCGCTCAGCTCGGCCAGCACCTTGTGCTGGTCGACAAAGGATTTCTCGTGGTGGAACAGCACCTGGCGGTTGCCCACCGAGATCACGTCGTTGTGGAACACGCCGGCGTCTATGGTGTCCGGGTCCTGCTGCGCGTAGACCACGCGCTCCGCGCTCAGGCCGTGCAAGCGCGCCACCGCCTGGCAGGCTTCCAGGGTCTGGCGCGCCGGGAACTTGGCCGGCTTGGGATAGCGGGCGTCGAAAGCCGCCGCGCCGAACACGAAGAACTCCACCCCCGCGCCGTCGTACTCGGCGCAGAAACGGGTGTGGTTGGCCGCGCCCTCGTCGCCGAAGTGCATCTGCGCCGGCAGCGCCGGATGCACGGCGAAGCGGGACTCGTCGGCGAACATCGCCCGCAGCAGCCGGCCCGTGGTCGGATGCTCGATCGAACGGTGGAATTTATTGTTCAGATTGGCCGGGGTGAAATGCACGCGGCCGTCGGCGGTGTCGCCGGACGGGCTGACGGTGGCGGCGTTGGCGGTCCACATGCAGGAGGCCGAGCAGGCCGCGGCCAGGATGGCCGGCGCTTCCCTGGCGGCGCGCGCCACCACCTCGGCGTCGCTGCCGCCAAAGCCCAGCAGACGCAGGCTGGCCACGTCCGGACGCTCGTGCGGGGCCAGCACGCCCTGCTTGAAGCCCAGGTCGTGCAAGGCCTTCATCTTGGCCAGGCCCTGCTTGGCGGCCAGCTTGGGATTGGACGCGGCGCTGACGTTGCTGGTGGACGCCACATTGCCGAAGGACAGGCCGCTGTAATTGTGGGTCGGGCCCACCAGGCCGTCGAAATTCACTTCATAGGCGTTCATTTGGAGAATGCTCCCTTGCCTCAATCCATCTGAATGGCGGGACGGCCATCTGGCCCCTTCTCGCCACCTAACTCTTTTGCGTTGACTACACGCCCCCTCTCCCCCGCCCCTCTCCCGCAAGGGGAGAGGGGCGGGGGAGAGGGGGCGCTCTTAAAACACCATGCCGGGAGACAGCTGCGCCGGCACGGTCAGGCTGTCGCATTCCAGCGAGGCCACCGGGTAGGCGCAGTAGTCGGCGGCGTAATAGGCGCTGGCGCGATGGTTGCCGGAGGCGCCGACGCCGCCGAAGGGCGCGGCGCTGGACGCGCCGGTCAAGGGCTTGTTCCAGTTCACCACGCCGGCGCGGCTTTCCAGCAGATAGCGTTCGTACAGCGCGCGCTCGTCGGACAGCACGCCGCCGGCCAGGCCGAAGCGGGTGTCGTTGGCGATGGCGATGGCCTGATCGAAATCGGCGTAGCGTATCACTTGCAGCAGCGGGCCGAAGTATTCCTCGTCCGGACGCGCGGCGGCGGTGGTGTCGATGATGCCCGGGCTCAGCAGCGCCGCGTCCGGCGTCAAGCGGCGCATCTCCAGCAGCGCCTTGCCGCCGGCCGCCAGCATCGCGGCCTGGGCTTGCAGCAGCGCCTCGGCGGCGGCGCTGGAGATCACCGCGCCCATGAAGGGCGCCGGTTCGGCGTCGTATTTGCCGACGCGCAGCTTGGCCGCCACCTCCACCAGCCGCGCCAGCAGCGCGTCGCCCCAGGCGCCTTGCGGCAGCAGCAGCCGGCGCGCACAAGTGCAGCGCTGGCCGGCGGAGACGAAGGCGGACTGGACGATGTGGTGGACAGCGGCGTCGATGTCCTGGACACCCTCCACGATCAGCGGATTGTTGCCGCCCATTTCCAAGGCCAGGATCTTGTCCGGATGGCCGGCGAAGTTCTTGTGCAGCAGCGCGCCGGTGGCGGAACTGCCGGTGAAGAACAGGCCGTCGATGCCGGCGTGGCCGGCCAAGGCCGCGCCGGTGTCGCGCGCGCCTTGCAGCAGCGCGATCACGCCGGCCGGCAGGCCGGCTTCGGCCCACAAGCGCACCGTTTCCTGCGCCGTCCACGGCGTCAGTTCGGACGGCTTGAAGATCACCGCGTTGCCGGCCAAGAGCGCCGGCACGATGTGGCCGTTGGGCAGGTGGCCGGGGAAGTTATAAGGGCCGAACACCGCCACCACGCCGTGCGGCTTGTGGCGCAGCACCGCCTGGGCGTCGCCCATGGCGGCGGCGCGTTCGCCGGTGCGCTCGTGGTAGGACTTCAGCGAGATGTCCACCTTGTTGACCATGGTGGTCACTTCGGTCTGCGCTTCCCACAAGGGCTTGCCGGTTTCCTGGGCGATGACGCGGGCCAGCGCGTCCTTATTGGCGCTCAGGAGTTCGCCAAAGCGCTTGGCCACCGCCACGCGCGCGTCCAGCGGCGTGCGCGCCCAGTGCTTGAACGCGGCGCGGCCGGCGGCCACAGCGGCGTCCACCTGGGCGGCGTCGGCGGCGCGGCCCTGCCATAGCGGGCTATTGTCGGCCGGATTGGTTTTGCTCAGCGCCGCGCCGGCGCCTTCCTGCCACTGACCGTTGATGAATAAGCTGCTCACTATGCATTCTCCTTGGGGTAGAGCGCGACGCAGCGCAGATGGCCGCCCTCTTCCACGTTCAGCGCCTGCGCCTGTTCCGGCGTCAGCAGGATTTCATGGGTGGGCGCCAGCGTCTCGGCCAGGACGGCGCGGAAGCCGGCCAGCGAGTCGTTGGACACCAGGTAGAAGTTCTTGTCGCCTTCCGGCAGCGGGTCCGCCAGCCGCGCCGCGACCGTCGCGCTTTCCTTCACCGCGCGGATTTCGCTGGTATAGGTCTGCACCGTCGGGCCGGCGTCGAAGATGTCGACATAGCCCTCGTAGCGGAAGCCTTCGGATTCCAGCATCGCCACCGCCGGGCGGGTGTTTTCATGGGTCTGGCCGATCACCGCCTGCGCCTCCGGCGGCAGGAAGTCGATGTAGACCGGATGCTTGGGCATCAGCTCGGCGACGAAGGCCTTCTGGCCGACGCCGGTCAGGTAATCGGCGTGGGCGAAGTCTATGGAGAAGAAGTGGCGGCCCAGGCCCTCCCAGAACGGCGAGCGGCCGGCCTCGTCGGACACGCCGCGCATCTCGGCCACCACCAGCTTGCCGAACAGCTGCGGGAACTGCGCCAGGAACAGGAAGCGGCTCTTGGACAGCAGGCCGCCGTTGCGGTTGGCGCGGTAGTCCGGGTGCAGGAACAGCGTGCACAGCTCGGAATAGCCGGTGTGGTCGTTGGACAGGAACAAGGTGTCGTGGCGCGAATACACGCCCAACTCCTCGGACGCGTGGACGATGGTGCCGACGCGGTAGTTGTACCACGGCTCCTTCAGGCCCACCGCGGCTTCCAGCGCGCAGATGCCGGCGATGGCGCCGGTGGCGCCGTCTTCCATCACGAAGACATAGCCTTGGTCGGCCTTGTCCAGCTCGCCGGCGAAAGACAGCACCGAGCGGGCGATGCGGCGCGACAGCCGCTCTTCGTTGACCGGCAGCGAGGTCAGGCCGACGCCGGCGCTGCGCGCCAGATTCATCAGGCCGTCCAGGTCCTTGTGGGCTACGGGGCGGATGAACATCATGCTGCGGACTCCTTCTGCTGCAACCCGGCCACTTGAACCTGGCCGCCGCTGGCGAGGCCCAGCGCGCGGGCGGCGTCGGGATTGATGAAGGCCACGCCGTCCACCACCGCCACGCGGCACACCGCGGCGGCGAACTCGCTGGACTCCAGATTGCTCAACAACTGCGGCTGCGCCTGCTCCGGCAGGCTGGCCAGCACTTCCACCGGGTAGCAGCGGCTGTTTTCCAGCGTTTTCAGCCGGTCCACCTCGGCGGTCAGCACCGCGCCGCCGTCGAAGATGTCGATATAGTTGTCGGCTTCGAAACCCTCATTGCACAGCAGCTGGCAGGAGCGCTCGAAGCTGGCGTGGATCTGGCCGATGGCATGCTGCGCCTCGTCCGGCAGCAAGGGCACGTAGATCGGATAGCTGGGCATCAGCTCGGCGATGAAGGTCTTGCTGTGGCTGACGAAGGCCTGTTCCACCTGCAGGAAATCCATATTGAAGAAGCGGCGGCCGATGGCGTTCCAGAACGGCGACTGGCCGGCGTCGTCGTGAATGCCCTGCATCTCCGCGATCACGCGGCGGCCGAAGCGCTCGCGCTTGCTGGCGATGAAGAGCAGCCGGGCGCGCGACAGCAGCTCGGCGGCCAAGGGCTCCAGATGGCCGTCCACGTAGAAGCCGCACAGCTGCACCATGCCGGTCAGGTCGTGGCACATATTCAGCACGTGCACGCGGTTGTTGACCTTCAGCGCGCGCGAGGCGTGCACGAAGATTTCGCTGCGGTAGCTGTAGAAGGGCTCGTCGAAGCCGGCGGAAGCGTTGATGGACGCGGTGCCCAGCACCTGGCCGCCCTCCTCCAGCACGAACATATAGTATTCGCAGCCGGAGTCGCCGGTGGCCTCGTGCTCGAAGGCGGACACGGACTGCTGGATGCGCTCGAACAGCTTTTCCCGGTTATTGGGCAAGCTGGTGACGCCGATGCCGCTGGCCACCGCCATGCGTTCGATGGCGGGCAGATCGGAGGTGCGGACGGGACGCACGGTAAGCATGGGACATCTCCCCTATCGCTGAAATCCGGCCGGGCCGCGGCGGGACCGCGGCGCAGCATCACCCGCGCGCCTGCCAGGGGCGGGAGCGTGGGCGGATAACGGTATTGTGTCTTGGAGCAAGGGCGGCCGGCGGCCGCCCGGAATCAGTGCCGCGGGCGCTTATCGACCGGCGACCAGTTCGGCGATGGCCGCGTCGAAACGCGCCAGGCCTTCGTCGATGTCCTGATCCTCGATCACCAGCGACGGCGCCAGGCGCACCACGCTCAGGCCGGCCACCAGCAACATCAGGCCCTGCTTTTCAGCGGCTTTCAGGAACTCCTTGGCGCGGCCGGCGTAAGCGTCGGTCAGCACGCAGCCCAGCAGCAGGCCCATGCCGCGCACGGTCTTGAACACCTGGTATTTGGCGTTGATCGCGTTCAGGCCGTCGACGAAGCACTGGTGCTTGGCGCGCACGCCGTCCAGCACCGCCGGCTCCTTGACCAGCTCCAGCACCTTGTGCGCCACCGCGCAGGCCAGCGGGTTGCCGCCGTAGGTGGAGCCATGGGTGCCGATGCCAAAGCTCTTGGCCACTTTCTCGGTGGTCAGCATCGCGCCGATCGGGAAGCCGCCGCCTATGCCCTTGGCGGAGCTGAGGATGTCCGGGGTCACGCCGTATTCCTGATAGGCGAACAGCGAACCGGTGCGGCCGACGCCGCTTTGCACTTCATCGAACACCAAGAGCGCGTTGTGCTGGTCGCACAGCTGGCGCGCGGCTTCCAGGAAGGCCTTGTCGGCCGGCATCACGCCGCCCTCGCCCTGGATGGGTTCGATCACCACCGCACAGGTCTGGTCGGAGATGGCCGCTTTCAGCGATTCGATGTCGTTGTATTCGAAGTGGGCGATGCCGCCCGGCACCGGGCCGAAGCCTTCGGTGTACTTGGGCTGGCCGCCGACGCTGACGGTGAACAGGGTGCGGCCGTGGAAGGAGTTCTTGCAGGCCAGGATCTGGTTCTTTTCCGGGCCGAAGTGATCGGAACCGTATTTGCGCGCCAGCTTGAACGCGGCTTCATTGGCTTCCGCGCCGGAGTTGCAGAAGAACACGCGCTCGGCGAAGGTGGACTCGGTCAGCAGCTTGCCCAGCTTCAAGGCCGGCTCGTTGGTGAACACATTGGACACATGCCACAGCTTGGAAGCCTGCTCGGTCAAGGCCGCCACCAGCTGCGGGTGGCAATGGCCCAGCGAGTTGACGGCGATGCCGCCGGCGAAATCGATGAATTCGCGGCCGCTCTGGTCCCATACGCGGGAACCCAGGCCCTTGACCGGGATGAAACCGGCCGGACCGTAATTGGGGACCATGACCTGGTCGAAATCGGCGCGCGTTACAGTATTGCTCATCTTGATGGTTCCCTTCCTGCTCTATCGTCGTTTCTTATCCGTATCATGAAATCCCAAGCGGCTGGCCGGACCGGTCGTGATGCCGGCTTTATCGATGATTTCATGAAGTTTCAATGATTCTAAGGTAAGCCCGTCGCAAATCCATATCCGGTTTGCGACACCGGCGTATACATTCTTTGATACAGCGCAATAAATTTTGTCCGACAACATCCATTACAGAGGGCAACTGTGCTCAATCCGGCTGTAAACGCCGCCCTCCGGCGCGCTGCGGGATCATCAAGATAGATCAACTCTATTGTCTTATCAACGCCGGGAAACCGCTCAACCATGAAAAACGCCCGGGCCGGCGGCCCGAGCGTCCCTGTCTTGCCCGCATCGGCGCTCAGTCGCCGCCGCGCGCCTCCTGCCGGCTAAAGCGCGCGCCGTCGCCGCTGATGCCGCGCCAATAAGGCGCTTCCGCGCCCAGGCCCGGCCGGTACGGCGTCCAGTTGCGCCCATCCGGCGAGAACTGCAGCGCCTGGCCGGGGAACTCCGTCAGCACCGCCGCCGCCCCGCTCGCCAGGCCCGGCGGCGCGATGCGCAGACCGATGCCGGCGCGCTCCAGTTTGGCCGCCTCGCGCCAACCCAGCACTGCGGCGAACTGCTGCCAATCCCGGTTCAAGGCCGCGCGGTCCACCAGATGGCTGACGCCCAGCTGATAGCGCTCGCCCTGGCGATAAGGCCGTTCCCAGCCCGCGCGGTGCCAGGCGCGCTCGGCCAATGCCAACAGCCGCGGATAGGCCATGTATTCAAACTGGGCGTCGCTGCGCATCACCTCGCTCCAGGCCTGGCCCTGGATGCCGGCGAAGCGCGCCGGCCCGGCCTCGCTGGGCACTTCGAAGGCCTTGCCCTGACGGTCTGTCATCACCTCGGCGTTCTGCGGCAGATTGTCCGGTGCGAAGCTGAACACCTTGTAGCTGTCGGTGGCACGCGAGGCCCAGTAATAGCCGCGTTCCTTGGGGTTCAACTCATAGGGGAAGTCGAAGTACAAATAATCCGGCATCGCCAGCACGGTCTCAAAACCCTTGTTGGCGAACTCGTGCGCTTCCTTGGCCGCGCCCCAGAACAAGGCGTCCCACTCAGTGACCATCACCTTGGCGGTGGCGAAGTCCTTGGGCGATTTCGCGCCTTTCAAACCGTCCTGCCAGGCGCCCATCGTGGCGATGCCGTGCCGCGCCAGGATGCGGCTGACGTCCTCGGCGAACTGCAAGGGCAGATCGGCGACGGTTTTCCCCGGCCGCTCCGCCAGCAGCGCGCGGCAGGCCGGCGAGCGCGCCCAGGGCTTGTCCTGCTCCGCCAGCTTGATCTTGCCCTTGCCGGGGTCCTGGCCGGACAGGTCCTGGAAACCGCCGCCCAGCAAGATGTTCTTGGCCTCGTCGCCGCCAAAGTGCCAGACCGCCAGCGGCGCGCCGGCCTCGCGGTGCATGGCGGCCACTTCCGACACCACTTTGTCGACGAAGCGCGGCACGCCGGGCACGCAGGGATTGACATAGGTGTGACGGTCGTAGAATTGCACCGACAAGGTGTTGGAACGGTCTTGCGGATCGATCAGCCGGTAGGCGGAGGCGGCTTCCGGCTGCTCCAACTGGCTGAGGTGGCGATAACGCCGCTCCATCGCCATCACCGCCGCGCGCGCGTGCGCCGGCATGTCGATTTCCGGAATCACCTCGATGAAGCGCGCCTTGGCGTAACGCAGCAATTCCACATACTGCTCGCGGCTCAAATAGCCGCCGCCGGAACGGTTGTCCGGACCGGACCCCAGTTGCGGCAGCAGACAGCGGTCCTCGTTCAGATCGTGACAGCGGCGCGCGCCGACCTCGGTCAATTCCGGCAGGCCGTTGATCTGCAAGCGCCAGCCTTCATCGTCGGACAGATGCAGATGCAGCTTGTTGAGCTTGTAGGCGGCCATCTGCTCGATCAGGCGCTTGAGCGTGGCCGGCTGACGGAAATTGCGCGCCACGTCCACCATGAAGCCGCGGTGCGCGTAGCGCGGCGCGTCCTCCAGCGTCAGCGTCGGGATCTCGCCGCCGCCTTGCGGCATCAGGCCCAGCAGGGTCTGCGCGCCGTAGAACAGGCCGGCGGCGTCATGCGCGTCTATGCGCGCGCCGCCGCGCCCCACCCGCAAGCGGTAACCGCCGGCGACGGCGATGTCGGCCGGCAAACCCTTGACCACCGCGCCGCTGACCGGCAGGCCCTGCCCGGCCAGGCCCAGCTGGCGGCTGCGTTGCGCCAGCGCCGCGCGCGCGTCCGGAGCCAGCGCCGACAGCCGCCAGCTCAGCCCCGCGGCCGCCGTCTTGCCGCCGTCCGGCTTGACGCGCAGCGCGGCGGGAATCACCCGCGCGGCCACATCGGCGGCGGCCAGTTGCGGGCCGCGGCGCGCGAATTCGCGATAACGCTCGGCGGCGTCCATCAGGGGCCGCGCTTCGCCCGCCGGCGACTTCCATTCATCGCCCGGCAGCGGCAGCAGATAGCTGGCGTCGTCGTCGTCATTGCGCGCCAGCACCGCCGGCGCCTGGCCGTCGGTTACCAGGTAGGGCCGCGGCAACACGTCGCTGTTGTGCAACATCCAGTACTCGGCCACCAAGGGCAGTTCCAGCTTGGCGCCGGCGGCGATGCCGGCGAAGCCGGGCTTGGGCGTCAGCCGGTACAGATCGCCGGTCAGATGACTCAGTTCGAAGTCAGGGCTGTCCAGCTTCAACAGCCGCCGGATGCTGTGCAGATACAAGGTCCAATCCTTGGCCGGCACCGCGACCGAGCCATGGTTTTGCAGGATCAGCCGCCCTTTCAGACAACTGCCCCAGTCCGCGCCCAGTTCCACGCAGCGCGCGCCGGCGGCCGCGCCCTTATTGCTGTCCACCGCCACCGCCAGCGACAGGTCCCGCGCCATCGCCGCGACATCCGGCTGCGCCCAAGCCAGCGCGCTGGCCGACAACAGGCCCGCCGCCAATAGTTGTTTCGTCCTCATGCTCACCTCTGCGATTTGCGTGGCGCGCCGCGCGGCGAAACGCTATCGCCGCGACTCCCAATCGTCATCCGCATGCCACCGTGGGCACAGGCTAACTGGTATTAATGTGGTATTCAATGCTCAAGATCAAAATCGCGCATCGCCCTGGCCGGCTGCTAGCATGATGATGGCGGAATGCAAAGATGTGTGAAGCCGGGGAACGCCCGCGCCGCGCCGCCGGTCTAGCCGCGGTTGCCGCAAGCATCGCCGCAAGCCTCATACCCCATGAAACAGGAACGCCTCATGCGCAAGACCCTCACCTTCGGCCTGCTGTTGCTGGCCGCCCTGCCCGCTCTGGCCCAAGACGCCGCGGCCCCGCAGACCGTGTTCAGCCTGCCGCTGACCGCCTTCAAGGCCGCGGACCGCGACGCCTCGCAAAAGCTGTACCGGGCGCCGGACGCGCAGCTGAGCGCTTACAAATCCATCGTGGTGGAACCGCTGTACTTCATGCGCCACCAGGCTGACGGCGATTGGCAATTGCTGCAGAGCGGCGAGGAAAACCGGATCGCCGCCTATTTTCAGCGGCGGATGACCGAGGAGTTGCACAAGGTCGGCATCCCGGTCAGCCGCGAGGCGCTGCCGGACAGCGCCCGCCTGCGCGTGGCCGTCACCGGCATGGCTCAGGAACGGCCGGGCGTGGAGCCGCTGGACATCCTGCCGATCAAGGCGGTGTTCAATCTGGGCCGGCTGGCCGCCGGCAAGGAACCCTATCTGACCAAGGTGGCCAGCATGGGACAACTGGAAGACGCCAATAACGGCAAGCTGCTGGCCGGCAGCGTCAATCTGCGCAAAAGCGACAAGAGCCGCCAGCGCGGCGAGGCGGTCAAGCTGGAAAGCCTGGAAAGCCTGATCGACGACTGGTGCCGCGACAGCGCCCGGCTATTGGCGCGCGGGATGGCGATCAAGCCGGCCCAGCCCTGAACGCTGACCATGAAAAATGCCGGCCCCTTCCACGGGTACCGGCATTTTTATATCCAAGCTCTCTTTAGAAGCTAGAACATCACGATTTGCACACGCTCTTGGCAAAAGCATCAAAGCCCATATTCTTACGCTTGGCCAGACACATTGAACGGCAAGCCTTATCGAAGGCCGCCGGCTTGTAGCTATCGTCAAGCTCGGCGATACCGCGTGCGCTCCAGCCGGGAAAATTATCGCGCAGCTTCGCATTACAATCATTTCCGTTTTGACCGGCGTCCACACATGAATCGGCGTACTTATAAACCCACTGGCAGTTCTCCTTGCTGAGTTCCGCTTTGGACTTGATGCGCTTAACCGTCTTCGCCGGCTTTTCACCATCAAAAACCACGGTTTCCTGTCTACCGTTTTCCGGACTGAAAACCACTTTCAAACGTTCGCCTTCAACACGGGCAGTCGCCTCGGCACCCATGGAGAAATCCCCCAGCTTGAATTTTTTGCTAGCACCTCCCTTGCTTACCGTCAGCAGATAAAAGCTTTGCTCCTCACAGCCGCTGCCACCGCAATGGCTATTGAACAAGACCACATCCTTGTCCTTGAGCTGAAAGCTTCCTTGCAGATAAATATTATTACCATCCGCGTCATGCAGTAGTTTCTTGCCTAAGTGCAGTTGGCCAGCGCCATCTTCAGAAACCGTGCCATAGCGGGTTTTCAAACTTTCGGCGATACCGACATTGGCTAGCAATAGATTGAACACCAAGGCGCAAAACAATAATTTTCTCATCATCAACCCATTCCTAATATTCAAAAGCCTCTCATTTTGTCATTTTCATGCATAACATTCCAATCAAAAGACATGTAAGTTAGCACGACAAACATAAAGACCCTACATGACGGCAATAAGCAAGCGCTAAAAGCGGACGTAAAAAAACCCCCTGCCATGGCAGGGGGTGATGCTAGCCGGCGGCCGTTCCGTATCGGAGCGGCGCTCAGGCTGGCTTACTGGGTTTTCAGACCGAAGGAATCGGCAGTCGCCTGCGCGGTCTTGGCTTCTTCTTCCAGCAGGGCCTTGATGGACAGGCGGATGCGGCCGCGGTCGTCCATTTCGATGGCCTTGACCTTCACGACCTGGCCTTCTTTCAGATAGTCGGCCACGTTCTTGATGCGCTCGTTGGCGATCTGGGAAATGTGGACCAGACCATCTTTGCCCGGCAGGATGGACACGATGGCGCCGACGTTGTTGTCGAGGATCTTGACCACGGTGCCTTCGTACACCTTGCCCACTTCCACTTCAACGGTGATCTCTTCGATGCGCTTCTTGGCGGCTTCCGCGCCTTCGTTGCTGACCGAAGCGATGGTGATGGTGCCGTCTTCCTCGATATTGATCTCGCAGCCGGTGTCCTTGGTGATGGAGCGGATGGTTTCGCCGCCCTTGCCGATCACTTCGCGGATCTTGTCCGGGTTGATCTTCATCACGTACAGACGCGGAGCGTGAGCGGACAGCTCTTGCGGGCCGTCCACGGCTTCCTTCATCAGACCCAGGATGTGCATGCGGCCTTCTTTGGCCTGATCCAGCGCCACCTGCATGATTTCCTTGGTGATGCCCTGGATCTTGATGTCCATCTGCAGCGCGGTCACGCCTGCGGCGGTACCGGCCACTTTGAAGTCCATGTCGCCCAGGTGATCTTCATCGCCCAGGATGTCGGTCAGCACCGCGAAGCGGTTGCCTTCCAGGATCAGACCCATGGCGATGCCGGCCACGTGCGCCTTCAGCGGCACGCCGGCGGACAGCAGCGACAGGCAGCCGCCGCACACGGAAGCCATCGACGAGGAGCCGTTGGATTCGGTGATTTCCGACACCACGCGCATCGAGTAGCCGAACTCCGATTCCGGCGGCAGCACGGCAACCAGCGCGCGCTTGGCCAGGCGGCCGTGGCCGATTTCACGGCGCTTCGGCGGGCCCATGCGGCCGGCTTCGCCGGTGGAGTACGGCGGGAAGTTGTAATGCAGCATGAAGCGCTCGGTGTATTCGCCGGCCAGCGCGTCGATGATCTGCTCGTCCTGCTTAGTGCCCAGCGTGGTCACCACCATGGCTTGGGTTTCGCCGCGGGTGAACAGCGCGGAACCGTGGGTGCGCGGCAGCACGTTGTTGCGGATGCTGATCGGGCGCACGGTGCGGGTGTCGCGACCGTCGATGCGCGCATCGCCGGCCAGGATCTGGCCGCGAACGATTTCGGCTTCCAGGCCCTTGAAGATGCCCTTGATCTCATTGGCCTTCAGGGTGTCGGTGTTTTCGTCGATCAGACCGGCTTTGACCGCGCTCCAGGCTTCGTTGATCGCCACGGTGCGGGCTTGCTTCTGACGCAGGCGGAAGGCGTTGGCCAGTTGCTCGCCGGCGATGGCGCGCACTTGGGCGATCAGCGCCTCATCGGCCACCGGAGCGGCCCAGTCGAACATCACCGGGTTCACTTCGTCGGCCAGTTCGTTGATGGCCTTGATCGCGGCTTGCATCTGCTCGTGACCGAACACCACGGCGCCCAGCATCACGGCTTCCGGCAGTTCCTTGGCTTCGGATTCCACCATCAGCACCGCGCGCTCGGTACCGGCGACCACCAGGTCCATTTCGGACGCGGCCAGCTCGGTGCGAGTCGGGTTCAGGATGTATTCGCCATTGGCGTAGCCCACGCGGGCGGCGCCGATCGGGCCGGCGAACGGCAGGCCGGAAATGGCCAGAGCGGCGGAAGCGCCGATCATCGCCGGAACGTCGGAATCCACTTCAGGATTCAGCGACATCACGGTGGCGACGATCTGCACGTCGTGGAAGAAGCCTTCCGGGAACAGCGGGCGGATCGGACGGTCGATCAGGCGGCTGGTCAGCACTTCCTTCTCGGACTGCTTGCCTTCGCGCTTGAAGAAACCGCCCGGGATCTTGCCGGCGGCGTAGGTGCGCTCCAGGTAATCCACGGTCAGCGGGAAGAAGTCCTGGCCCGGCTTGACGTTCTTGCCGCCCACCACGGAGACCAGCACGACGGTGTCTTCAACGGAGACGATGACGGAACCAGACGCCTGACGGGCGACTTCGCCGGTTTCCAGGGTGACGGTGTGACGGCCGTACTGGAAAGACTTGGTGATTTTATTGAACACAGGGTTTCCCTATTTCTTTGTGTGTGACAAATAATCGCAAGCCGAAAAAACAACGGGAACCCCTAAAAATTCCGACCAACAGCGCCGATCCGAATTTTTAGAGGCTCCCCCCGTTGTTACAGCAATAATGCTCGCGATCTTGCATGCGGCATGAAAAAGTCGCAGCACGCTGCGACTTTTCCAAAACCCAACCTTACTTGCGCAGGCCCAGGCGAGCGATCAATGCGCGATAGCTATCGGCATCGGTGCGCTTCAGGTAATCCAGCAGACGACGGCGACGGCTTACCAGCTTCAACAGGCCACGACGGCTGTGGTGGTCCTTGGTGTTGGCTTTGAAGTGCGGGGTCAGGTCGTTGATGCGAGCGGTCAACAGAGCCACTTGCACTTCGGACGAACCGGTGTCGCCTTCGCTGCGCTGGAAGTCTTTAACGATGTCTGCTTTTTGAGCGGCGGTCATTGCCATTTGGGGTAACTCCAAATTATCAGTAGGGGTCTTTCAACCCGACAAGTGCAGCGAGCAGCCATGGCCTAAACCCTGACAACCCATCAACACTCCGGTAAAGCGGCCTTGCGGCCGTCGGCGTTCAAGACGTCGCCGTCTTGCTCGCCAGGAGCCGGATCGGATGCAGGCGACCATCGTCGCGCGCCTCGCCCAGCCCCAAGAATTCCCGGCTTCCCTCGCGGTAAATCCGGAAACGCTGCATTTTCGCACATTTTTCGGTAAAACGCACGGGCTGTCCGTGCATGAATTTACCGGCCTCCTCGGCCGCCAGTTCCGCCTCGGGCAGATGGCGCACCAGGATGTCCGCCGGCAACAGCAAGGCCTCGCGCTGCGGCATTTCCAGCGCTTCGATATCCGCCAGTTGCAAGGCCTCGTCCAGCGAAAAACCGCCGGTGGCGGTGCGGCGCAGGCCGGTCAGATGCGCGCCGCAGCCCAGGGCTTCGCCGATGTCGCAGGCCAGAGTGCGGATATAGGTGCCCTTGCTGCACAGCACGTCGATCACCGCGGTGTCGCCGTCCAGGCTGATCAACTCCAGCTTGCGGATATGCACCCGCCGCGCCTCGCGTTCGATCTCGATGCCGGCGCGCGCGTACTCGTACAAGGGCTTGCCCTGATGCTTGAGCGCCGAATACATCGGCGGCACCTGGGAAATTTCGCCGCAGAAGGCCGCCATCGCCGCCAGCAGGCCGTCGCGGTCGAAAGCCGCCGGACGTTCGGACACCACCTCGCCCTCCACGTCGCCGGTGGTGGTCACCACGCCGAACTTCACCGTGGCGCGGTAGCCCTTGTCCGCGTCCAGCAGATAGGAGGAAAACTTGGTGGCCTCGCCCAGGCAGACCGGCAGCAGGCCGGTGGCCAGCGGGTCCAGCACGCCGGTATGGCCGGCCTTGGCGGCGTTCAGCAGCCAGCGCGCCTTTTGCAGCGCGCCGTTGCTGGAGATGTCGTAAGGCTTGTCGATCAGCAGCACGCCGTCTATCAGGCGGCGATTGCTGCGCGGCTTGCTCATTCCTTGCCCTCGGCGCCGTCCTCGCCGGCCGCGGCTTCCTGGCCGCCGAACTTCTCGGCGTCCTCGCGCGCCACCTGATTGATCAGGCTGGTCATATGCATGCCGCGCTCCACCGATTCGTCGTAGACGAAGTGCAGCTGCGGCGTGGTGAAGATCTTGATGCTGCGGCCCAGCTCGGAGCGCAGATAGCCGGCCGAGCTTTCCAGCGCCTCCTGGGTGGCTTCGCGCGTCTTCTCGTCCATCACGGTGTAGAACACCTTGGCGTGCGAATAGTCGCGGGTCACTTGCACCAGGGTGATGGTGATCCAACCGGCGCGCGGATCTTTCAGGCCCTTGCGGGTCAGTTCCGCCAGTTCGCGCTGAATCTGCTCGGCGATGCGGTCGGAACGGGAGAAACCTTTTTTGGCTTTGGCCATAGCATTTCCAATAAATTGATTAATTAGCCACGGAAGCACACGGAACGGCACGGAAAGCGCGCATCGGCGGCGCCCCCTTGTCCACCGAATCAGGCCCCCTCATTCAGCGCCATTCATTCCGTGTACTTCCGTGGCTAATTCAAACAAGAAAAAAGGCGAGCGCCCGCCGACCTCACGGTCAGACCGGCGCCCGCCCTTGGCGTCTCGCTTACAGAGAGCGCGCCACTTCCACGATTTCGAACGCTTCCAGCTGGTCGCCTTCTTGGATGTCGTTGAAGTTTTTCAGCATCAGGCCGCATTCGTAGCCCTGCTTCACTTCCTTCACGTCGTCCTTGAAGCGCTTCAGGGAATCCAGTTCGCCGGTGTGCACCACCACGTGATTGCGGATCAGACGGATCGAAGCGGTGCGCTTGATCATGCCGTCGGTCACCATGCAACCCGCGATATTGCCCACCTTGGACACCGGGATCACCTGACGGATTTCCACCGTGCCCAGGATCTGTTCTTTCTTCTCCGGAGCCAGCATGCCGGACAGCGCCGCTTTCACTTCGTCCACCGCATCATAGATGATGTTGTAGTAGCGGATGTCCACGCCTTCGCTCTCCGCCAGCTTGCGGGCGGCGGCATCGGCACGGGTGTTGAAGCCGATCACGATGGCCTTGGAGGCGATCGCCAGGTTGACGTCGGATTCCGAGATGCCGCCCACGCCGGAGTGCAGGATGCCCACGCGCACTTCGTCGGTGGACAGCTTTTGCAAGCTGCCGGCCAGCGCTTCGTAGGAACCTTGCATGTCGGCCTTGATGATGATGGACAGGGTTTGCACCTCGCCCTCCGCCATCTGCGCGAACATATTCTCCAGCTTGGCCGCCTGCTGCTTGGCCAGACGCACGTCGCGGAACTTGCCGGCGCGGAACAGGGCGATTTCACGCGCCTTCTTCTCGTCAGTCAGCACCATCGCGTCTTCGCCGGCTTGCGGCACGTCGGACAGACCCAGGATCTCCACCGGAATCGCCGGACCGGCGGATTCGATGGCCTTGCCGTTTTCGTCCATCATCGCGCGGACGCGGCCGAAGGCGGTGCCGGCCAGTACCACGTCGCCCTTCTTCAGGGTGCCGGATTGAACCAGCAAGGTGGCCACCGGGCCGCGGCCCTTGTCGAGGCGAGCCTCGACGATGATGCCCTTGGCCGGCGCTTCCACCGGAGCCTTCAGCTCCAGCACTTCGGCTTGCAGCAGGATGGCTTCCAGCAGCGCGTCGATGTTCTGGCCCATTTTGGCCGACACTTCGACGAACTGAGTGTCGCCGCCCCAGTCTTCCGGCACCACTTCATGCGATACCAGTTCCTGACGGATGCGCTCGACGTTGGCGCCCTGCTTGTCGATCTTGTTCACCGCCACCACCATCGGCACCTTGGCCGCTTTGGCGTGGTGGATGGCTTCGATGGTTTGCGGCATCACGCCGTCGTCGGCCGCCACCACCAGCACCACGATGTCGGTGGCCTTGGCGCCGCGGGCACGCATCGCGGTAAACGCTTCGTGACCCGGGGTGTCCAGGAAGGTGATCATGCCGCGCGGGGTTTCCACGTGGTAAGCGCCGATGTGCTGAGTAATGCCGCCGGCTTCGCCCGCGGCGACCTTGGCGCGGCGGATGTAGTCCAGCAGCGAGGTCTTGCCGTGGTCGACGTGACCCATCACGGTCACCACCGGGGAGCGCGGCAGTTCCACGACTTCCACCGCGGACTCGGCGCCGCCCAGTTCCAGGTAGGCTTCCGGATCGTCGGCCTGAGCCGCCTTCGGCACGTGACCCATTTCTTCCACCACGATCATCGCGGTTTCCTGGTCCAGCACCTGGTTGATGGTCACCATCATGCCCATCTTCATCAGCGCCTTGATCACCTCGACGGCCTTGACGGCCATCTTGTGCGCCAGATCGGCGACGGAAATGGTTTCCGGCACCAGCACTTCATGCACGATGGGTTCGGTCGGCGCCTGGAAGGCGTGCTGATTGTTCTGCTTGTGACGGTTCTTGCCGCCGCGGGATTTCCAGTCGTTGCCGGCATCGCCGCCCTTGGTCCTCAGACCGCGGCCGCCCTTCTTGCCTTCGTCCCAGCGATCGCCGCCCTTCTTGCCGCCGCCGCCTTTCTTGGCGTCGGGACGGCCGGCCACGGTGGCCGGAACCGCCGGGGCGCCGGGCGCGCCGGCAGCAGCCGGGCGCGGACCGCGGTTATCGCCAGCCGGACGCGGGCCGCGGTTGTCGCCAGCCGGGCGCGGACCACGGTTGTCGCCAGCCGGGCGCGGGCCGCGGTTGTCGCCAGCCGGACGCGGGCCACGGTTGTCGCCAGCCGGGCGCGGGCCGCGGTTGTCGCCGGCGCCGGCCGGACGACGGTCGTCGCGGCGCGGTTCTTCGCGGCGAGCCGGCGGCTCAGCGGCGCGCACCGGCTCGGGAGCCGGCGGCGGTTGCAAGGCGGCCTGGCGCGCGGCCTGGCGGCGCTCTTCGCGCTCGATCTTTTCGCGCATCAGCGCTTCCTGACGGGCGCGGAAAGCGGCCTGGCGCTTTTCCTCGGCTTCGCGAGCGGCGATTTCTTCCGGGCTCAGGATGGAGGCCACGGTCGGACGCTGCGCCGGAGCGGCCGGCTTGGGAGCGGCCGGTTTGGCGGCTTCCTGGCGCGGCGCTTCAGCCGGCTTGGGCTCGGGCTTGGCTTCCGCGGCTTGCGGAGCCGGTTCCGGCTTGGGCTCGGGCTTGATTTCCGGTTTCGGTTCGGGCTTGGCTTCCACCGCCGGAGCCGGCGCCGGTTCCGGCGCCTTCACCGGCTCCACCGGGCTGGACTCGGCCGCGGCGGGCTGAGCCGCGGACGCCTCTTCCGGACGCACCACGAAGCGCTTCTTGCGGGTCTCCACCTTGACGGTGCTGCCGTCGGCGGTCTTGATCTCGCTGGTGGACTTGCGCGTCAGGGCGATGCGCGACTCTTCGTCGCGCGCACCGTGGGAGCGCTTCAGATAGTCAAGAAGCTGGGACTTGTCTTGCGCGGATAGCGCGTCATCCGGCGAGCGTTTGCTCACGCCGGCCGCGCCCAGCTGTTCCAGCAGGCGTTCCGGTGTGAGGTTAAGCTCACTGGCAAATTGTTTTACGTTTGTCAAAACCATGCGTCTTCCCAAATTCTGTAAATTCTTTCCGGACAGGCCTTACTGGTCGAACCAGTGCTCGCGCGCCTTCATGATGACGGCGCGGGCGGTCTCGGCCTCCATGCCGGTCATGTCCACCAGATCGTCCACGGCCAAATCGGCCAGATCGTCGCGGGTGATCACGCCGCCTTCGGCCAGCTTGCGAACCAGCTCGGCGTCCAGGCCCTCGATATCGCGCAGGCCATCGGAAACGCTTTCCACCTTTTCTTCGGACGCAATAGCCTGTGTCAAAAGAGCGTCACGTGCGCGGATGCGCAGATCGTTGACCAGCTCCTCATCAAACCCTTCAATCTCCAGCATCTCCGCAATCGGCACATACGCCACTTCTTCCAAAGCGGCAAAGCCTTCTTGCACCAGTACGGCGGCGACGTCTTCGCTCACGCCCAGGGCGTTCACGAACAGATCACGCACGGCGGCGTCTTCCGCCTGATGCTTTTCTTCAGCCTCGGCAACGGTCATGATGTTGAGGTACCAGCCGGTCAACTCGGCGGCCAGCTTGACGTTCTGGCCGCTGCGGCCGATGGCCAGCGCCAGTTGCTCCTCCTCCACCACCACGTCCATGCTGTGGTTGTCTTCGTCCACCATGATGCGGCTGACTTCAGCCGGCGACAGCGCGTTGATCACGAACTGAGCCGGTTCCGGCGCCCACAGCACAATGTCGATGCGCTCGCCGCCCAGCTCCTGGCTGACCGACTGAACGCGGGAACCGCGCATGCCGATGCAGGTGCCCTGCGGATCGATGCGCGCGTCGTTGGCCTTGACGGCGATCTTGGCGCGCATGCCGGCGTCGCGCACGGCGGCCTTGATCTCCAGCAGGCCTTCGTCGATTTCCGGCACTTCCAGCTCGAACAGCTTGGTCAGGAAATCCGGAGAGGTGCGCGACAGCACTAGCTGCGGGCCGCGACCCAGACGATCGATGCGCAACAGGAAAGCCTTGACGCGGTCGCCCACGCGCAGGTTTTCCTTGGGGATCATCTGATCGCGCGGCAGCACCGCTTCCAGCTTGCCGCATTCCACGATGGCGTTGCCGCGCTCGATGCGTTTGATGGTGCCGGTCACCAGGTGCTCGCGGCGCTGCAGGAACTCGTTCAGCAGCTGCTCGCGCTCAGCGTCGCGAATGCGTTGCAGGATCACTTGCTTGGCGGTTTGCGCGCCGATGCGGCCAAACTCCACCGCCTCCATCGGCTCCTCGATGAACGCGCCCACTTCAATGCGCGGATCGCGCTCGCGCGCGTCGATTACGCCGATTTCCTTGCTTTCCGATTCCAGCAGTTCGTCTTCCACCACCAACCAGCGGCGGAAGGTCTGATATTGACCGCTGTGGCGGTCGATTTCGACGCGCACGTCCATCTCGTCATCGGTAAACTTTTTCTTGGTTGCCGAGGCAAGCGCCATCTCAAGGGCGGAGAACACCACATCCTTGCTGACATTCTTTTCGCTCGCCAGGGCATCCACCAGCAACAAAATCTCGCGACTCATTCATTCCTCTCCGATTTTTGTCCTTTTGCGTGGCTTATGGCCGTCCAGACATCAAAACTCAGGCTCCAGCCTGGCCTTGTCGATATTGGCAAACGGAATCGCCACGATGCGGCCATCCACATCCAGCTTCACAGAGTCTTCCTCGACCCCGGCAAGACGACCGGTAAATTTCTTCTGCTGCTCGATCGGCATGCGCGTCTTGATCTTGGCAAGCTTACCGGCGAAGCGGACGAAATCAGCCTCTTTCTTCAGCGGACGGTCCAAGCCCGGCGAAGACACTTCGAGTCGCTCGTAGTCGATGTTCTCGACCATGAAAAGGCGGGTGAAGTGATTGCTCACCTGGACGCAATCTTCCACGGTGATGCCACCCGGCTTGTCGATAAAAACGCGAAAACCGCCCCCTGGGGTCATTTCGAAATCGACCAACTCGTAGCCCAGACCCGGCAGGGTGTTTTCCAGCAGCAAACGAACATCCATTGCTTTTTCCACAAATAAAAAATGGGCGAAACGCCCATCCCTAACCGACGCGATTGTAACCTATTCCATTGAAAAAGAAAACCGGCGAACCGCCCGCCTCCAACGGGACCGGACGGCTGTTTGCGCCGGACTTCTTTGCGAGCGGTTCCAGTTACGGTACATTACCGGGCACTCAAACAGCAGTTTGACGTCATGAGCGGCCAAGCCGCCGCGACATAACAAATATATAGTCACCAAATAGGTACGACGCCCGCCGGCGCGCGATACGCTGGCGCGACTCTCGTTAACCAGCACGATGGAGAAACCGGGATTTATGGAAAAGGTGTGGCTCAAAAACTACCAGCCGGGCGTAGCTCACGAAATCGACATCAACCAGTTTCAATCCGTGGTCGAAGTCTTCGACCGCAGCGTCAAGAAATTCCATGACCGCCCCGCCCTGGCCTGCATGGGCAAAGAACTCAGCTACCGCGAGATGGACCAGCTCTCCGGCCAGTTCGCCTCCTATCTGCAGCATGAGCTGAAGCTCCAGAAGGGCGACCGCGTGGCGGTGATGATGCCCAATCTGCTGCAATATCCGGTCGCGGTGTTCGGCACCTTGCGCGCCGGCGGCACCGTGGTCAACGTCAATCCGCTGTACACCCCGCGTGAGCTGGAGCATCAGCTGAAGGACTCCGGCGCGGAAACCATCGTGATCCTGGAGAACTTCGCCAGCGTGCTGGAACAGGTGCTGCCGCGCACCCAGGTCAAGCACGTGATCGTGGCCTCCATCGGCGAGATGCTGGGCTTCGCCAAGGGCATGCTGGTCAACTTCGTGGTGCGCAAGGTCAAGAAGATGGTGCCGCCGTGGCGCCTGCCCGGCCATGTCCGCTTCAGCGACGTCCTGTCCCGCGGCGCGCGCGCGCCCTACCGGCCGGTGGAGCTGGGCCACGACGACATCGCCTTCCTGCAATACACCGGCGGCACCACCGGCGTCTCCAAGGGCGCGATGCTGGTTCACCGCAATATCGTCGCCAATATGCTGCAAGCCGGCGAGTGGGTGAAGCCGGTGATCCGCCCGGGACAGGAAATCATCGTCACCGCGCTGCCGCTCTATCACATCTTCTCCTTGACCGCGAATCTGATGGTGTTCACCGAAGTGGGGGCGCTCAACATCCTGATCACCAATCCGCGCGACATCCCCGGCTTCATCAAGGAAATGGGCAAGTACCCGATCACCTGCATGACCGGGGTCAACACCCTGTTCAACGCGCTGCTGAACAATCCGGAATTCGCCAAGCTCGACTTCTCCACCTGGCGCCTGGCGCTGGGCGGCGGCATGGCGGTGCAAAAGGCGGTGGCGGACAAGTGGAAGCAAGTGACCGGCGTCACCCTGGTGGAAGCCTACGGCCTGACCGAGGCCAGCCCGGCCGTGTGCATGAATCCGCTGGATCTCGCCGCCTACAACGGCACCATCGGCGTGCCGGTGCCCTCCACCGAGATGCAGCTGCGCGGCCCCGAGGGCGAGGAAGTGGCCCCCGGCGAGCAGGGCGAGCTGTGCATCCGCGGCCCTCAGGTGATGAAAGGCTATTGGAACCGCCCGGACGAAACCGCCAAGGTGCTGAGCCCGGACGGCTTCCTCGCCACCGGCGACATGGCCATGCTGACGCCGGACGGCTTCGTCAAACTGGTGGACCGCAAGAAGGACATGATCCTGGTGTCCGGCTTCAACGTTTACCCCAACGAGATCGAAGACGTGGTGGCCGGCCACGCCGGCGTGCTGGAAGTGGCCTGCATCGGCGTGCCGGACGACAAGTCCGGCGAGGTGGTCAAGGTCTTCGTGGTGCGCAAAGACCGCGCGCTGACGGAAAAAGACATCATCCAGCACTGCCGCGACAATCTGACCGGCTACAAGGTGCCCAAGCTGGTGGAATTCCGCGACGAGCTGCCCAAGACCAATGTCGGCAAGATTCTGCGCCGCGCGCTGCGCGATGAGAACAGCGGCGCCAAACCCGCCTGATCCATGCGGACGCCATGAAATCGCCGCCGCCCGCGCTGTCGGGCGGCGTTTTTTTTGGGCGCGGGCCGGCTACACTTTAAAAGAACCGTTCCATTGATAAACCTTGCCGCTTCGGGTGCACGATTATGTTGATGCTGCCGTTTTTCAAATTGATGGCCGAACGCCGCGCCAGCGATCTGTTCTTCACCAGCTTCTCCCCGCCGATGATCAAGCAGAACGGCGAGCTGCTGCCGATGAACGAAAAACCGCTGACCGCAGACATGGTCAAACAGCTGGCCTACAGCCTGATGAGCGAAGAGGAAATCGGCGTCTTCGAACAGGAACGCGAAATGAACCTGGGCCACCCGGTGCCCGGCCTCGGCAGTTTCCGCATCAATATCTTCTGGCAACGCGGCTCCGTGGGCATGGTGGTGCGCTACATCCTGCCCAATATTCCGTCGCTGGAGCATTTGCAGCTGCCGCCGGTGCTCAGCGAACTGATCAAGCTCAAGCGCGGCCTGATCCTGGTGGTCGGCTCCACCGGTTCCGGCAAAAGCTCCACCGTGGCGGCCATGCTGCAAACCCGCAATCAGAGCATGAGCGGCCACATCCTCACCGTGGAAGACCCGATCGAATTCCTGTTCCGCCACGACAAGTCCATCGTCAACCAGCGCGAAGTGGGCTTCGACACTCTCTCCTACGCCCGCGCGCTGAAAAACGCGATGCGCGAGGCGCCGGACGTGCTGATGATAGGCGAGATCCGCGACCCGGAAACCCTAACCCAGGCGGTGACCTACGCCCAGTCCGGCCATCTGTGCATCTCCACGCTGCACGGCAACAACAGCTATCACATGCTGAGCCGGGTCATCAATTTCTTCCCGGCGGAAAGCCGCGCCGCCTTGCTGATGGACCTGTCCTCCGCGCTGAAGGCGGTGGTTTCGCAACGGCTGATCCCCACGGTGGACGGCGCCCGGGTGCCGGCAATCGAAATCCTGATCAACACCGCGCGCATTTCGGAGTTGATCCGAAACGGAGAGATAGACAAAATCAAGGAGGCCATCGAAAGCAGCATGAGCGATGGCTCGCAAACCTTCGAACAGGCGTTGTACCGGCTCTACAGCACGGGGCGCATCAGCCTGGACGAGGCCCTGAGAAACGCCGACTCGCCCACCAACTTGTACTGGTTGATCAATCAGAGCAAGGAAAAAGCGGCGAGCGGCGACGATAAGCAAGCCGGCGGCGAGCCGCCAAGCTTCGACAGCATCAAACTGGACCTGTAAACCCACCCATGATTACTCTTTACGGCATACCCAATTGCAGCACCGTCAAAAAAGCGCGCCAATGGCTGAGCGACAACGGCCTCGACTACCACTTCCATGATTTCAAGAAACAAGGCGCGGACGCCGCCAGCCTGGAGCGCTGGGCCGCCGCGGTCGGCCTCGCCAAGCTGATCAACCGCCAGGGCACCACCTGGCGCGCGCTGCCGGACGCGGTCAAGGCCGGCGCCGAGCAACTGCCGGCCGCGCTGGCCTTGATGCAGGCCAATCCCTCTGTGATCAAGCGCCCGGTGCTGGACGCCGGCGGCAAGATCAGCGTCGGCTTCGTCGAAGCCGACTGGGCGGAGCGCCTGCTGAAATGAGCGCAACCTTAGAACTGGCGCGGCAGCTGATCCGGCTGGATTCGGTCACCCCGCGCGACCAGGGCTGCCAGGAATTGATGATCGCCCGCTTGGAAGCCATAGGCTTTCGCGTGGAGCGCATGCGTTTCGGCGAGGTCGACAACTTCTGGGCCCGCCGCGGCGACGCAGCTCCGCTGGTCTGCTTCGCCGGCCACACCGACGTGGTGCCCACCGGTCCGCTGGAGCAATGGGACAGCCCGCCCTTCGAACCCACCATCCGCAACGGCCTGCTCTACGGCCGCGGCGCCGCCGACATGAAAGCTTCGCTGGCCGCCTTCGTCACCGCCTGCGAAGACTTCGTCGCCCGCCATCCCAGACACCCCGGCTCCATCGCCCTCCTGATCACCTCGGACGAGGAAGGCGTGGCGGTGGACGGCAGCGTCAAGGTGGTGGACGCGCTGGAGGCGCGCGGCGAAACCATAGATTATTGCATCGTCGGCGAGCCCACCTCGGACCAGGCGCTGGGCGACACCATCAAGAACGGCCGCCGCGGCTCGCTGTCCGGCCATTTGATCGTGCACGGCATCCAGGGCCACATCGCCTATCCGCACCTGGCCAAGAACCCGGTTCACCTGATGGCGCCGGCGCTGGCCGAACTGGCGGAGACGCGCTGGGACGAGGGCAACGCCTTTTTCCCGCCCACCAGCTGGCAGGTGTCCAACATCCATGCGGGCACCGGCGCCAGCAACATCATTCCCGGCCATTGCGACATCCGCTTCAACTTCCGCTTCTCGCCGGAGAGCAGCGCGGAATCGCTGAAGGAGCGCGTCTGCGCCATTCTGGACCGCCACGGCCTGAGCTATGAGTTGCACTGGCAATTGTCCGGCCAGCCTTTCCTGACGCAGCCGGGCAAGCTCACCGAGGCGCTTGGCCTCGCCATCGCCGACGCCACCGGCCGCCGGGCCGAGCTCTCCACCACCGGCGGCACCTCCGACGGCCGCTTCATCAAGCGCATCGCGCGCGAGCTGGTGGAGTTCGGCCCGGTCAACGCCACCATCCACAAGCTGAACGAGTGCGTGGAGGCGGCCGATGTCGAGCCCTTGTCCGCCATCTATCGCCACACGCTGGAACTGCTGCTGAACACTGACTAAGCCGAATTCCGGCTATGCTGAAACCGGTTGCGCCTGGCGCGGCCGGTTTTTTTGCTTTGCGGCACGCCGCCGTGGCGCGGCGTCGACGCTTCTCGTCTCCCGCCTGAATGCGGCGGCCTCCAGCGAAAGGTATGATCCGAACCATGGAAGTCGAAATCGCAAAAATATTCATCGCGCTGCTGGTGCTGGTCAATCCGCTGGGCGCCATTCCCATCTTCATCAGCCTGACGCCCACCTCCAACCAGCTGGAGCGCAAGAAGATCGCCAAGACCACGGCCATCGCCGTGGCCATCGTGCTCTGCCTGTTCGCCGTCGTCGGCGAGACCCTGCTGCGCTTTCTCGGCATCAGCGTCGGCTCTTTTCAGGTGGGCGGCGGCCTGTTGGTGATGCTGATCGCCATCGCGCTGATGAACGCCAAACCGGGACCGACCAAGACCACCAAGGTGGAGCGCGAGGAAGCGGAAACCAAGACCAATATCGCCGTGGTGCCGCTGGCCATCCCGCTGATGACCGGGCCGGGCACCATCTCCACCGTGATCATCTATGCGACGACGGCCTCGTCGTGGGTACAGGTGGTTTACCTTTTGGTAAGCAGTTTGCTGGTGGCCATCACCTGCTACGGCGCGCTGGTGCTGGCCTCGCCCTTGTCCCGCCTGCTGGGGCAGACCGGCATCAACATCGTCAACCGGGTGATGGGCATGCTGCTGGCGGCGGTGTCGGTGGAAATCATCGTGGATGGGATTTACCGGCTTTTTCCGCAGCTTGCACGATAAAATCCCAAAAAACCCACAAACTCGGCAGGATTATTGTGCTGAGGCGATCAGCACAGCGCCTGGCGTTCAATACCAGACAAAGCGGGGCAATATCCGGGCTCCGCCCGTTCGCCGCATGGAAAACCCCTTGTTTTTACTTGGGGTTTTCCATGTCCACGCTCAAGCCCAAGCCCGCATCTGTATATAGACAGACGGCTCTGTATACACATTTTCAAAGACAACTGTTCATTGTTTGTACCGATCCCAAGCAGTACTAATAAGGGGTTTTCATCCAATGGTCATTTTGCCATGTCTAGCCAGCAAGCCGTCCCCATCAAAATCTATCCGCGCCTGACCACCGGCCGCTTCAACAACGTTCGGGTGTTCATGGTTCTCGCTACCCAACTGGCGTTCTTCGGCCTGCCCTGGTTGCAGTGGAACGGCAGGCAGGCTGTGCATCTGGATCTGGAACAACATCGCTTCCTGATCTTCGGCCTCACCTTCTGGCCGCAGGACTTCATCTTTTTCGCCGCCTTGCTGGTGATCTGCGCGCTGGGCCTGTTCCTGTGGACCGCGCTGGCCGGCCGGCTCTGGTGCGGTTACAGCTGTCCGCAGACAGTCTACACCCAGATCATGTTGTGGATAGAACGGCTGACCCTGGGCGATCACAACGCCCGCCGCAAACTGGACGCGGCGCCGATGAGCGTGAACAAGTTCACGCGCAAGACGCTGTCGTACGGGCTGATGGGCTTGTTCTCGCTGATCACCGGCTTCACTCTGGTCGGCTACTTCACCCCGGTGCGCGAGCTGGCCGCCGCCGCGCCCAGCCTGGCCTACGGCCCGTGGGAAAGCTTCTGGATCCTGTTCTACGGCGGTTTCACCTGGCTGCTGGCCGGCGTGCTGCGCGAGAAGGTCTGTCTGCACATGTGCCCGTACGCGCGCTTCCAGGGCGCGATGTTCGACAACGACACCCTGATCATCTCCTACGACAACCGCCGCGGCGAACCGCGCGGCAAGAGCAAGCAGGCGGCCGACAAGGCGCGCGGCAGCTGCATCGATTGCGGCATCTGCGTCCAGGTCTGCCCCACCGGCATCGACATCCGCAACGGCCTGCAATACGAGTGCATAGGCTGCGCCGCCTGTATCGACGCCTGCGATCAGGTAATGGACAAGATCCATGCGCCGCGCGGGCTGATCAGCTACACCAGCGCCGCCGCGCTGGAAGCCGCCGGCAAGCCGGAACGCCCCAGCAGCAGCCATCGCCCGCGGGTCATCGTCTACTCCAGCCTGCTGGCCGGCATCATCGCCCTGTCCACCACCGCGCTGATCCTGAAAAAACCGTTCAAGGTGGACGTGCTGCGCGACCGCGCGGTCCTGGTGCGCGCCACCGACGACGGTCTGCTGGAAAACAGCTATAACCTGAAGCTGATCAACACCAGCGAACAGGCGCAGCGCTTCAAGATCCAGGTGGAAGGCCTGCCCAGCCTGAGGCTGGACAAGCCGGGCCAGGTGGTCGAAGTCGCGCCCACCCGCACCGAGACCGTCACCGTGCGAGTGCAGGCCGAGCCCGAGCACGCCACCCGCGGCGCGCACGACATCTACTTCGTGGTCAGCTCGCTGAGCCATGACGGTAGTATGATCAGGGAAAAATCCAGCTTCATCGGCGAATGAATCTAGGACCCGCCGATGTTTTTCAGCGCCAAGCAAACGTCGGCGGCCCTAGGCAGTCCATCAGGAGTCATGCCGCGGCGCAACGCCGCCGCGGCTCAACCGCCAGGAATACAATGAGCAAGACCAGTCAACTGAGCCAGCGCTTTCGCCATGCCATCGAGCAAGGCCATCTGCGCCCCGGCGATCGCATGCCTTCGCTGCGCAAGCTATGCCTGGACCACAAGGTCAGCATCACCACCGCCCAACGCGCCTACGCCGAGCTGGAGAAACAAGGCCTGATCGAGTCCCTGCCCCGCTCCGGTTTCCGGGTGCTGGGCCTGTCCTCGCTGTCGCTGCGCCAATCGCCGCCGCTGCCGGACCACCCGGGCGAGTTCCGCGCCGAGCACCTGACCATGGCACTGCCCATGCCCTGGGGCTGCCCGTTCATGAACCCGGTGTTGATCAACACCACGCCGCTGACCCGCGCGCTGACTCGCGCGCTCAGCGATTACCGCTACGCCTTGTCCAGCACCGACAGCGAGGGCTACGAGGGGCTGCGCCGAGAACTGGCGCTGCGCTATCTCGCCCAGGGCGTGGAGCTGGACGGCGAGGAAATGCTGATCACCTGCGGCGGCATGGAGGCGCTGAACCTGGCGATCCGCTCGGTGGCCCGCCTCAGCGGCAGCGACTGCATGCTGGTGATCACCCCGGCTTTCCCGCCCATCTTCGAACAACTGGAACACCTGGAACTACGCGCCGTCGGCTTCAACTGTCCGCCGGGGCAGCCGCTGGACCTGGAGCGGCTGGAAGCGCTGCTGATCCAGCACCAGCCGGCCGGCATCATCGCCATGCCCAATTTCCAGCACCCCACCGGCCAGGTGATGAGCGATTCGCAAAAAGCCGCGCTGCTGGCACTGGCGGAACGCCACCGCGTGCCCATCATCGAGGACGACACCTATCGCGAGCTGTACTTCGGCGAAGGCGCGCCCTTGCCGCTCAAGGCTTTCGATCAGCGCGGCAGCGTGCTGCACTGTTCCTCCTTCAGCAAATCGCTGGCCCCCGGCTATCGCGTGGGCTGGATCGCCGCCGGACGCTTCCGCGACAGCATTCTGGGCCTCAAGCTGTGCAGCTCGCTGGCCACCCCGCTGCCCAGCCAGATGGCGCTGGCGCGCTTGCTGGCCGGCGGCCATCACGAGGACATGCTCAGCCTGTTGCGCCAGCGTCTGCAAAACAATCTGGCCGCGCTGCAACAGCAGATCTCCGCCCATTTCCCGGCCGACTGCCGGATGGCCCGGCCGCAGGGCGGCTACTTCCTGTGGGTGGAGCTGCCGCCCGGCGTCGACTGCCGCCGCCTGCTGCCGATGGCGATGCAACAGGGGCTGCACTTCGCGCCGTCCCAGATGTTCCACACCCCGGGACAGGACACCGGCAACGCGATGCGCTTGAACTTCAGCTTCTTCGATCCGCTGCAACACCGCTCCGGCGTCCCCCTGCTGGCCGAGCTGCTCAGCCCGGCCAACGTCCGCTGAGCCTCAGATCCGCTCATCCGCCAGCTTGACCCGCTTGCGCTGCCCCAGCAGGGGCAGCAGCAAGACGGCGGACAGCATGGTGGTCACGGACAAGGCCAGGAAAAACCCGTCCCAGCCCCAGGCGTCGGTCACCTTGGCCAGCGGGTAGCCGGACAGCGCCGCCCCCAGATAGCCGAACACGCCGACGAAACCGGTGGCCGCGCCCGCCGACTCCTTGTGCGCGGCCTCGGCCGCCGCCATGCCTATCAGCATCTGCGGGCCGAAAATAAAGAAACCGATGAAGAAGAAGCTGCCGGCGATCAACAGGTAGTGATCCACCCGCAAGGTCCACAGCAGCAGCACCGACAGCAGGATGCCCAGCGTGAAGATGATATTCATCGGCACCCGGTTGCCGCGGAAAAAACGGTCCGAGCCCCAGCCGGCGACGATGGTGCCGATGAAGCCGCCCACCTCCAGCCAGAAAATCGCCGAGTTGGCCTTCAGCAAGGCGTAGCCATGCTGCTCCTGTAGAAATTTGTTGCCCCAATCGTTGATGCCGATGCGCACCACATAGACGAATAGATAAGACGCGGCCAGCAGCCAGATGAAACGGTTGCCGAACACATAACGCCGCAAGACCTGCCACATCGGCAGCTTGGCGCTATTCCTCTCCTGCTCCAGCTCCAGTTCGTCCCGCCGCCAGGCTCCCACCGTCGGCAGGCCCATGGACGCCGGCCGATCGCGCAGGCGGACGCACAGCAACAGGCCGACGGCGATGCCGATCACCCCCGGCACGATCATGCCGTAGCGCCAGCCGTAGGCCATCGCCAAGGCGCCCGCCAGCAAGGGAATCAGCGCGCCGCCGACATTGTGCGAGGTATTGCAGATCGCCCACCAGAAACCGCGCTCGTTGCGCGAGTACCAGGCCGTCATCAACTTGGCGCACGGCGGCCAGCCCCAGCCCTGGAAGAAGGCGTTCAGCGTCCACAGCGCGGTGAAGGCCAGCAAGCTGCTGCTGAAGCCGAACAGAATGTTGATGACGCCGGTGGCGATCAGGCCCAGGCCCATGAAGTAACGCGGATTGGCGAAGTCGCTCATCATGCCGGACACGAAGCGCGACACGCCGTAGACGATGTAGAACATCGACAGGATGGCGCCGCCGGCGGCCCGCTCCCAGCCCAGGTCGTCCAACATCGCCGGCAGGATGGAATTGAAACTGCGGCGGGTGAAATAGTAGACGGCGTAGCCGGCGTACAAGCCCAACATGATGTGGAGGCGCCAATGGCGGTAGCTGGCGTTGATTTCCTCCTGGTTCTTGTCCACCGGCGCCTCCGGCTGCGCGCGCAGCCAGCTCAGCCATGTTCTCAGCGACATGTGCGTTCTCCTCTGTCCGCGCCGCCGCGACGGCGGCGCCGTTGTGACCAGCGCGTCTTTGCGCGCTTTGCCTCAAGCCAGCCGCTGAATCAGCTCCAGCGCCTCGCGGTGGCGGGCCGGATCGCCGGCCGCCACTACCCGGCTGCCGCTGTCCAGCGTGATTGCCCGGCCCTCCCAATCGCTGATCACGCCGCCGGCGCCCTCGATCACCGGCCGCATCGCCGCGTAGTCGTAGAGCTTGAGGCCGGCGTCCAGCGCCAGGTCGGTGCGCCCGGAAGCCAGCAGGCCGTAGCTGCGGCAAGCGCCGCCGTAGACCCGCCAGCCCGTGCGCTCGCAAAAGCCCTGCCATACCGGCCTTTCTTCCGGCAGGAAAAAATCCGGGCTGCTGACCGAGACGAAGGCCCGCTCCAGGCTGGCGCAGGCTCGGGTCCGGCATTCGCGGCCGCCGTCGCGCTTGAACAATAAGGTGGGCAGGCCGCGACGGCCTATCCAGCAGTCGTCGGTGGCCGGCTGGTCGATCACGCCCAGCACCGGCACGCCCTGATGCAAGAGCGCGATCAGGCTGCCGTAGACCGGCATGCCGGCCATGAAGGAGGCGGTGCCGTCGATGGGGTCCAGCACCCACAGCCATTCCGCGTCCCGCTCCCTGGCGCCGAACTCCTCGCCCAGCACGCCGTGGTCCGGATAACGCCGCAGGATGCGCTCGCGTAGCTTTTGCTCAATCTCCAGATCCAGTTGAGTCACCAGAGTGCGGTCCGGCTTGAACTGCGAACTCCAGTCGGTACGGGAAGCCAGCAAGCCGCGGCTGTCCGCCACCAGCTCCCGCGCGAATGTCAGCCATTCATCCAATTGTCCTTGGGCATACCGCCTCATCCCACCCTCCTTTCACTACCTCACTGCATCACCGCCCGTGTCGTCCACTGGCCGTTCTTGACTTCGGAAATCGTCACCGCCGCCTTGTTGAGATCGCCCTTGGCGTCAAAGGAAAAATCGGTGCTGACTCCGGCGTAGCTGAGCTTGGCCAATACCGGCATGAATCGCGCCGGCTCCACCGAACCCGCCTGCTGCATGGCGGCCGCCACCATCATCATGCCGTCGTAGAACTGCGGCCCCAGCCTCACCACATCCTGCTTGAAACGCGCCTGATAGCGCTGGCGGAAAGCCTTGCCCGCCGGCCTGTCGTTCAACTGGCCGCCGGGAATGCCGGCGAAGTGGCCGCCGGCGCTGTCGCCGGCCAGGCTGAGGAAGGTGGGCGTTTGCAGCATGTCGCCGCCCAGCAGGCGCGCGTCCAGACCCAGCCGCTTCATCTGCTTGGCCATGGGCGCGGCCTGGGCGTCGGCGCCGCCGTAGAAGATCACCTGCGGCCGCAGCGGCTTGACCGCGGTCAGGATGGCGGAAAAATCGCTGGCCTTGTCGTTGGTGTACTCGCGGCGGGCGATCTTGCCGCCGCTGGCCTGCACCGCCTTGGCGAACTCGTCGGCGATGCCCTGGCCGTAGGCGGTGCGGTCGTCTATCACCACGATGCTGCTCGCCTTCAGCGTCTGCACCGCGAAGCGGCCCAGCGCAGCGCCCACCTGGCTGTCGCTGCCCACCAGCCGGAAGGCGGTGCGGTAGCCCTGCCGGGTATAGGCCGGGTTGGTGGACACCGATAGCTGCGGAATGCCGGCGGCGGCGTAAAGACGCGCAGCCGGAATCGACACTCCGGAATTGAAATGGCCGAGCACCGCCTTGACGCCGGAGTCGACGAAGCGTTGCGCCACCTGGGTGCCGATGCGCGGATCGGCCTGGTCGTCCTCCGCCAGCAACTGGAAGCGCACCGGCTGGCCGCCTATCTGCGGCTTGCGCGCGTTCAATTCGTCCACCGCCAGCCGCGCGGCGTTTTCATTGTCCTTGCCGTAATGGGCTTGCGGGCCGGACAAGGGCGAGGCGAAGCCTATCTTGACCAGGGTTTCGGCGGCCGCCGGCCAGGCGCCGATCAGCAGCGCGGCGCCGGCGAGCGCCGCCCGCAGGGGGAAAATGGTTTTCATCTCGTCTCTCCTTTGTTTTGGATGGGTGCTGCGCAAAACGCCCGGCGCCGCGCCGGCGGCGCCGGGCCTCAAGCTAGTTCACGTACCAGATGGTCTTGGTCTGCTGGTATTGCTCCAGCGCCTCAAGGCCTTTGTCGCGCCCGCCGAAGCCGGATTGTTTGAAGCCGCCGAAGGGCGTGGTGATGTCGCCCTCGGAGAAGCCGTTGACCGACACCGTGCCGGCGCGCAAGGCGGCGGCCACGCGCTGCGCGCGCCTGACGTCGCGGGTGTACAGCGAGGCGGCCAGGCCGTAGACGCTGTCGTTGGCCAGGCGCACCGCTTCTTCCTCGCTGTCGAAGGTGCTTACCGCCAGGATCGGGCCGAAGATTTCCTCCTGGAAGACGCGCATCTTGGCGTCGACCTGGTCGAAAATGGTGGGTTCGATATACCAGCCGCTGCCCAGCTCGGCGTGGATGCGGCCGCCGTGCACCAGCCGCGCGCCCTCGGCCTTGGCCGCGTCCAGATAGGCTTTCACCCGCTCGAAATGGGCTTGTTCCACCAGCGGCCCCACCTGCACCGTCGGATCGGTGGGCAGGCCCAGCTTCCAGCCGGCCAGCCGTCGCTTGAGCTTCTCCAGCAAGGCGTCCTTGACGCTGGCGGCGACGATCAAGCGCGAGCCGCAGCTGCAGTTCTCGCTCATATTCCAGAAGGCCGCGGCCAGCACGTCGTCGACGATCTCGTCCAGCTCGGCGTCCTCGAACACCAGCTGCGGACTCTTGCCGCCCAGCTCCAGCACCACTTCCTTCAGATTGCTCTCGGCGGAATACTGCAGGAACAAACGCCCCACTTCGGTGGAGCCGGTGAAGGACACCATGTCCACGTCCGGATGCCGGCCCAACGCCTCGCCCACCGACTGGCCGGAGCCGGTGACCAGGGTCAGCGCCGCGGCGGGAATGCCGGCCTGATGCGCCAGCTGGGTGATGCGATAGGCGCTGAGCGAGGTCTGCTTGGCCGGCTTCACCACCACCGAGTTGCCGGCGGCCAGCGCCGGCGCCACTTTCCACGCGTACATCTGCGCCGGGAAGTTCCACGGCAGCACCGCGCCCACCACGCCTATCGGCTCCTTGACGATGAAGCCCAGCGCCTCCGGCCCGGTGGGCGCCACCTTGCCGTAGCACTTGTCTATCGCCTCCGCGTACCAGCCGAAGGTGTCCAGCGTGGCCGGCAGATCGGTGTTCAGGCATTCGGTGATGGGTTTGCCGGCGTCGATGCAGTCCAGCGCCGCCAACTCCTCGACGTGTTCTTGCAATAGCGCCACCCAGCGCTGCATCGCCTGCTTGCGCTCGGCCGGCGGCCGGCGCGACCATTCGCCGGACTCGAAGCCGGCGCGCGCCGCCGCCACCGCGGCGTCGACGTCGGCGGCGTCGCCGGCGGCGACATGGCCGATCAGGCTGTTGTCCATCGGCGTCCGATTGTCCAGCCGCGCGCCCTTGCCCTCATGGCCGGGGATCAGCAGGCCGGCCCATAATTGCCCGGCGCGGGCCTGCTCGAATACCGTTTCCTTGCTTAATGGCATCTCAGTCTCCTGTTAACGATCGAACGCGGCCAGCGCGTCGAGGAAGGCCTTGGCTTCCGCGCCCGGCAAGGGCAGCAGCGGCAGGCGCACATCGCCGGCCTCGACGCCGTGGCGACGCACGCCCAGCTTGGCCTTCTGGTTGTAGCCGCCGGATTCCATCGCCTGGATCGCCGGATACATCGCCGCCATCAGCGCGCGCACCCGCGCCCAGTCCTCGACCTTGGCGGCGTTCAGCATCGCCACCTGTTCGCCGGGAAAGACGTTGGCCGCGCCGCTGATCCAGCTGCGCACGCCCCAGAACAGAAAATCCGCCGCCTGGTCGTCGCAGCCGCAGATCACCTCGAAATCCGGCAATTTCGCCTGGATCAGCGCCAGCGCGCGGCTGAAATCGCCGCTGCTTTCCTTGATGCCGACGATATTGGGCTCGCGGCTCAGCTCCGCCACGCTGTCGATGTCGATGCCGACCCCGGCGCGCGCCGGGAAGTTGTAGAGAATGATGGGCAGCGCGCTGGCGGCGGCCACCGCCTTGAAATGGGCAACGATGCCGGCCTGGTCCGGCAGGCTGTAGGCCGGCGGCGCCAGCATCAGCGCCTCGTAGCCCAGCTCCGCCGCCTGGCGCGCGCGCGCGATCGCGCCGCGGGTGGACAGGTCGTTGGCGCCGGCGATCAGCCGCAGCCGGCCCTTGCCCGCCTGGGCCACGCACTCCAGCACTTGGCGGCGCTCGCCCTCGTCCAGCGCGTAGTATTCGCCGGTGGTGCCGCAGGCGACGACGCCGGCGACGCCTTGCTCGATGAAACGCTCGATCAGCTGCCGCAGCGCCGCCAGGTCCAGGCGGCCGTCGCGGTCGAACGGCGTGACGATGGGAACCAGAATGCCTTGTTCTTGCATGGGAGTTTCCTTTGTACTTACGGGTGGAAGAAGGTCGCGCGGCTCAAGCCGGCGCGGCGGCGGCGGGCGCGGAGCGGACGCGCCAGATCGCGATGTCGGCGTAGCCGTAGAACACGCTGATGGCGATCACCAGCAGGTGGTACCAGAGAAAGGGCAGATACTGCAGCGTGGACACGCCCAACGTCGCCGCCATGAACACGCCGCCGTCACTCCAGGGCACCATGGGCGCGGTCACCGTGCCGCCGGCTTCAACATTGCGCGACAGCACCCGGCGCTCTATGCCCTGCAGATCGTAATTGCGCTCGGTGATGGTGCTGGCGGTGATCAGCGACACATAGGCGGCGCCGCCGAAGAAGTTGCCGAAGAAGCCACCCAGAATCGTCGAAACGGTCAAACGGCCCGGATTATTGGCCCAGCGCAGGAAGTTGGCGCTGATCACCTCCAGGATGCCGGCGCGTTCCATCAGGCCGCCCAGACCCAGGGCGAACAGGATCAGCGCGATCACGCTGAGCATGGATTCGATGCCGCCGCGGTTGAGCAAGGTATTGAGAAACTCCACGTCGGACGCGGTGCGGTTGCCGAAGTACGCGGTGCGCACCGCGTCCAGCACGGGCATGTCCTGCGCCCACCAGGCGCAGACGATGCCCATCACCGCCCCCGAGCAGATCACCGGGATGGACGGCAGCCGCATCGTCAACATCGTGATCACCGCCGCCGCCGGCAGCAGCAGCCAGCCGTTGACGGTGAAGTGCGAGCCCAAGGCCTGCATCGCCAGATCGGCGCGGCCGGTGTCCAGGCCGGCGTCGACATAGAAGAAACCGACGCCGAGGAACAACAGCGCGGTCAGCAAGGTGGCCGGCACGCTGACCCACATCATCGAACGGATGTGGTCGATCAGATCCACCTTGCACAGAGAGGCGGTCATCACCGTGGTGTCCGACAGCGGCGACATCTTGTCGCCGACATAGGCGCCGGAAATCACCGCGCCGGCCACCAGCGGCAAAGGCATGCCGAAGCTGTAGCCTATGCCCATCATCGCGATGCCCGCCGTGCCGGCGGTGCCGAAGGAGGTGCCGGTGGCCAACGAAGTCAGCATGCAGATGATGAAGGCCGCGCACAGAAAGATCTGCGGGCTCATGATGGCCAGGCCGTAGTAGATGATGGCCGGCACCACGCCGCCGGCGATCCAGGTGCCGATCAGCGCGCCCACGGTGATCAGCACCAGCACCGCCACCATGCCGTTGTGGATGCCCTGGATCAGGCCTTGCTGCATATCGTCGTAACTGCGGCCCAGCCAGTTGCCCAGCCCTATCACCAGGAACCAGCTGCTGAACAGCGCCAGTTGGATGGGCAGGTCCAGCACGTTAAGGAATAGAAACATGATGGCGATGAAACCGGCCATCACCGCGACAACCTGGGTTGCGCTCGGCAAGCGCGGCGATCTTTGTTGCATGGCGTTTCTCCTCTGCTCGGGTGGGCGGCCGGCGGCGTCGAGGCTGCCGGCGCGGAGGGGCCGCGGCGCTCAGAACCTGTTTACGGTCTGCTGCGCTGCTGCGATACCGCATTGAAAACGACTTCGACATGCTCATGCACCACGGGTACATTCCGCTTCCTCGGCCGTTTTCGCCTTGTCTCGCTCTAACTCGCGAGATCGAAAACACGTTCTAAAAGCGCGCCAGGCGGTAAGGATGCAAATCCAGATCCGGCGGACGCCGCAACACCATGTCGCGCAGCAGCGCGCCGGTGGTGGCGGCCAGCGTCAGGCCCAAATGGCCGTGGCCGAAAGCGAAATACAGGCCCTGGCGATCCGGGGCCGGGCCGATCACCGGCACGGTGTCCGGCAGCGACGGCCGGTTGCCCATCCACAGCGTCATGCCTTCGGTGGAAAAATCGCCGACGATGCGCCGCGCCTTGTCCAGCAGGATCTCGGCGCGCCGCCAGTCCGGCGCCGCGTCGCGGTGGGCCAGTTCCACGGTGCCGGCCAACCGCAGGCCGCCGTCGGCCAGCGGCAGGATCACGAAGCTTTCGCTGGCGCACTGAATGAAATGGCGCAAAGCCACCCCGGCCTTGGGCAGGTTGACGTGATAGCCGCGCTCGCTTTCCAGCGGCACCCGGTAGCGGCACTGCCGGGTGAAGCGATCGCTCCAGATGCCGGCGGTCACCACCACCTGGGCGGCGGCCAGCGTGCGGCCATCGGCGCAGACCACGCCGTCAACCTTGCCCTCGCCTTCGCTCAGAGCCGCCGCCTCCGCTTGTTCGAAGCCGCCGCCGGCGGCGATGAAGGCGTCGAACAGGCCCCGGCAGAACAGATAGGGATCATCGACATGGGACCAGGACGCCACCTTGACCGCGCGCGCCCAGCCGTCCAGCAGCGCCGGCTCGCAAGCCTGGGCCGCCGCCTGATCCAGCGCCTGCCAGCCCACGCCGTGCTCGGACTTCCGCCGCCAGGCCGGCAAGGCCCGCTCCAGCTCTGCCGCGTCGCGGTACAAGGTCAGCGCGCCGTGCCGCCGCCACATGCCCTCCAGCCCGGCCAGCTCCACCAGCGGCGCGTAATCGGCGGCGGCCCGGTTCAGCAAAGCCGCCAGCGCGCGGGTCAGGGCAGCCACCCGCGCCGGCCGGCTGGCCAGCGCGAAACGCGCCAGCCACGGCGCCAGCGTCGGCAAATAGCGCCAGCGCACCGCCAGCGGCCCCAGCGGGTCCAGCAGCCAGCCGGGCAGGCGGCGCCAGACGCCGGGCTCGGCCAAGGGAATCACATCGCTGACCGCCAGCGCGCCGGCGTTGCCGTAGCTGGTTTCCCGCGCCGGTTCGCCGCGGTCCAGCAGCAACACCTCCAGCCCGGCTTGCCGCAGTTGCAGCGCCGCGGCGATGCCCACCACGCCGGCGCCGACGACAATGACGCGCGCGCTCATCTCAGGCCACCTCGAAGCCGTGGACATAGGGATCGGCGTCGTCCAGCAGGATGCGGTTGTAGCCGGTGAAGCGCGCCCAGCCCCGCACCGAGGGCACGATGGCCGGGTAATCGCCCACCCGCGTTTCCGCCAGCACGCGGCCGACGAACTGGCTGCCGATCAGGCTCTCGTGGATGAAATCCTCGCCGACGGCGAGCAGGCCGCGCGCGTGACGCTGAGCCAGCCGCGCCGAAGTGCCGGTGCCGCAAGGCGAGCGGTCCAGCGCGGACTCGCCGTACAACACCGCGTTGGCGGCGCTGGAGCCGGCGTTCTTGGCCGCGCCGGTCCACTGGCAATGGCGGACGCCGCGGATATTGGGGTCCAGCGGATGGACGATGTCGTAATGCCGGTTCAGGTATTCGCGCAGTTCGCGCCCCATCGCCACCAGCTGCGCCGGCGAGTAATCCGCCATATCGCGATAGCCCGGCTGCGCCTCGACGATGGGATAGAAATTGCCGCCGTAGGCGATGTCCACCCGCAAGCGCCCCAACGCGGACACCTCGGCCTCCACATCGCGCAGGTAGAGGAAGGACGGCACATTGGTCAAGGTCACCGCGGCGACCTTGTCGCCCTCCATCCGGTACTCTGCCGCCACCTTGCCCGCCGGCGTGTCCAGATTCAACACCCCGGGCGCGGCCGGCGTCACCAGACCGTGCTCCAGCGCCATGGTGACCACGCCTATGGTGCCGTGGCCGCACATCGGCAGGCAGCCGCTGGTCTCGATGTAAAGCACCGCGATGTCGCAATCCTCCCGCGTCGACGGATACAGAAAGGCGCCGGACATCTGCGCATGGCCGCGCGGCTCGAACATCAGCCCGGTGCGTATCCAGTCGTAGCGGCGGATGAAATCCAGCCGCCGCTCCGCCTGGGTCTCCCCTTCCAGCCGCGGACCGCCGTTCACCACCAGCCGCACCGGATTGCCGCAGGTATGGCCATCGAGACATTCGAATTCGCGCACCGCCATGTTCTTGCTCCTCGCTTGTGATGGGGCCACTCTAACCGCGCTCATTTTTGAATACAATTTTTGAGGCGCGCAGCAGACAAGCGCTTGCGAGAATATTGCGTTATATTACATGTGAAATAATTAATTTCATAATAAAATCAACATGTTATTGCGTGTTGTTTTTTAATCACCTTGCATTGCAGCATTGCCGCCAACTCAAAAACACCTTAAAAAAGGGATGAAACCATGAATAATTGAATACAAAATTACAGCAAGCACGCCCATAATCCATGCCAAAACAAAGACTGGACGCGGCCATTGCCCGCCCTCCCCGCGCCTGTGATAATTTGAAAACTCCAACCGCCGATTTCGCCATGCCCCAAACCACCGCTCCGCGCCAAACCCTCACCGCCACCACCACCGACACGCTGCGCCAGCGCATCCTGCTGGGAGAGTGGCCGGCCGGCACCCAACTGCGCCAGGAGGCGCTATCCAAGGAACTGGGCGTCAGCCGGGTACCGCTGCGAGAGGCGCTGCGTCAACTGGAGGCGGAAGGATTGGTGGCCATCACCGAACGGCGCGGCGCGGTGATCGCCCAGCTGTCGCTGCCGGAAGTGCTGGAATTGCTGCGGGTGAGAGTGCTGCTGGAATGCGATATGTTGCTGGAGGCGGTGCCGCGGCAGACCCAGGCGGATCTGGACGCGGCCGGCGCGCTGCTGGCGCAGTTCGAGGAGGCGCTGCGCCGACGGGATGTCGGCGCCTGGGGCATTCTGAATTCGCGCTTCCACCTGGCGCTGTACCAGGCGGCCGACCGGCCGCAAACCCTGGCGCTGATCGAGCAGTTGCACAATCGCACCGATCGCTACACCCGGATGCAGATTCTGCTGACCAATTTCAGCGACCGCGCCCATCGCGAGCACAGCGAAATGCTCGAACTGTGCCGCCGCAAGGACGCGGTCAGCGCCGCCGCCTTCCTGAGACAACACATTCTGAACGCGGAAGAAGCCCTGGAGGCCTGGCACCAGGAGCATCAAGGCGAAAACGGCCACGGCGCGCGCAAGCCGGCCTGAATACCGCCCGCCAAGCGCGGCAAGCACTTGGTTTCAAACAGAAAAGTCTTTAGACACACTATATCCAACAGCTAAAATAATGATGATGACATCAGCTTTCTAGCCATTTGATCATAATCAAATAATGCACAGTTTTGAAAATGCTATGCGCATTAAAATAACAGAAAAATACATTATTCCAACGGTCTAGTCACGCGCAAAATCCAATCAAGTCATTGTTTTTCAAAAATAAACACAACACAAACGCCTGCCGATCTCCTGCTGCGCCCGCCAATCTGTATACATCTGATCACAGCAATCTGTACATTGCCTGTACCCATACAATGCGATAACAATGCTTGCGACAATTAAAAAGCGATTCATCATAATTAGGCTACGGCAATCGCCAAATAGCCTGATTGTCTGACCATAGTCAGGCGTGACCAAATCGCTCGCCGCCGGAAGCGACTGTCCACTCCGCGCTCCATCCGGCGCTCCCTTATCGTGTCAGTAGAACCAAAACGAGCTATTTCGATGCCAAATTTAGACAGAAAATATGACATTCAGAAATTGAATGAAGATCAAATCGCCATCAACATCAATGGCAACACCGTCGCCGCCGCGCAGGGCGAGACCGTGCTCAGCGTGCTCAACGCCGTCGGCTTGCGCCGCGTCAGCCGCAACGACAGCCAGCAAAGCATGGGTTCCTATTGCGGCATGGGCGTCTGCCATTGCTGCCTGGTGCGCATCGACGGCCGCTACAAGCGCCGCGCCTGCCAGACCGTGGTGCAGCCCGGCATGACCGTGGAAACCGCGGCCAATCGCATCGAACTGGAGGGCCTGCAATGAGCGCGCGCCCCATCATCGTCGGCGGCGGCCCCGCCGGCATGGCCGCGGCCATCGAGCTGGTCAAGCACGGCCTGCCCTGCACGCTGATAGACGAAGCCTCGCGCCTGGGCGGCGTGGTTTACCGCGGCCCGCTGCGCCAGGGCGTGACCCTGGACTATTTGGGCGAGCGCTACCGCGACGCCATGCAGGCGCTGCACGCGCAGTTCGCCGAAGTCAGCCACGCGGTGGAGATCAAGCTGAACACCCGCGTCGTCGGCGGCGAAGCCGGCCAATGGCTGTACGCGCTGAATGAACAGGAAAAAGTCGAAAAGATCGACTTTGAACAATTGCTGCTGTCCGCCGGCTGCCACGAACGCAGCGTGCCCTTCCCCGGCTGGACCCTGCCCGGCGTGATCATGCTGGGCGGCCTGCAATTGCAGATCAAGAGCGGCGTGGTCAAGCCGCTGGGCCGCACCACCATCGTCGGCACCGGTCCCCTGCTGCCGCTGGTGGCCTGTCAATTGCATCGCGCCGGCGCCGACGTTCAGGGCGTCTACGAAGCCAGTTCCTTCGGCCGCATCGCCAAGGAAACCCTGGCCATGCTGAACAAGCCGCAGCTGTTCCTGGACGGCCTGAGCATGCTGGCCTACCTGAAACGCCACGGCGTGCCGCTGCACTACGGCTGGGGCGTGGTGGAAGCGAGCGGCCAGCAAGAGGTGCAGGAAGTCACCGTCGCGCCTTACGACGACAACTGGACGCCGGACCTGAACCGCGCGGTCAGCCTGGCCACGGAAACCCTGGCGGTGGGCTACGGCTTCATTCCGCGCACCCAGCTGACCCAGCAAATGGGCCTGCGCCACGCTTACGACGCCGACGGCTTCCTCAAGCCGGAAATCAACGGCTGGCAGCAAAGCAGCGAAGCCCACATCCACCTGGCCGGCGACATCGGCGGCCTGCGCGGCGGCGAGGCCGCCATGCTGAGCGGCCGCATCGCCGCCCAGTCCATCCTCAAGCAACGCGGCGCGATCAGCGCCGAACTGGCCGAGAAAAACCGCCAGCGCTACCTGACGGAACTGAAAACAGTGTTGCGCTTCCGCGTGGGCATAGACAGCTTCACCCAGCGCGGCAGCGGACAGCTGACGCTGCCGCAGGAAGACACGGTGATCTGCCGCTGCGAGAACGCGCTGCGCAAGGATATCGACGCCGCGCTGGAACAAGGCGTGCAGGACTTGATCAGCCTGAAGATGCGCACCCGCGTCAGCATGGGCGATTGCCAGGGCAAGATGTGCGTCGGCTATTGCAGCGACCGCCTGCGCGAGCACACCGGCAAGGCGGACGTGGGCTGGATCCGCCCGCGCTTCCCGCTGGACCCCTTGCCGTTCTCCGCCTTCCAAACCGAAACCGAAGAGGCCTGACCATGAGCAGACAATACGACATCGTGATCGCCGGCGGCGGCGTGATCGGCGCCTCTTGCGCCTACCAGCTGTCCAAACGCAAAGACCTGAAAATCGCGCTGATCGACGCCAAGCGCCCCGGCAACGCCTCGCGCGCCTCGGCCGGCGGCCTGTGGGCGATCGGCGAATCGGTGGGCCTGGGCTGCGGCGTGATCTTCTTCCGCATGACCTCGGCCAAGAACAAGCGCGAGGCGGCCGGCGCCGCCATCGCCGTGGACGCCAGCACCCCGCACATCCTGCCGGAGTCCTTCTTCAATTTCGCGCTGGCCTCCAACGCGCTGTATCCGGCCCTGCATCAGGAGTTGATCGAAAACCACGGCATGGATTTCAAGTTCGAGGAAACCGGGCTGAAATTCGTGATTTACGACGAGGAAGACCAGCTCTACGCCGAACACATCGCCGCGCAGATTCCCCACCTGTCCGATCAGGTGCGCTGGGTGGACCAGGCCCAACTGCGTGAAAACGAGCCCTACATCAGCCACGAGGCCACCGGCGCGCTGGAATTCCTGTGCGACCACCAGGTCAGCCCCTTCCGCCTGACCGACGCCTATACCGAGGCCGCGCGCCAGAACGGCGTCGACGTATTCTTCAACACCAATGTCACCGGCGTGCTCAAGCAAGGCTCGCGCGTCACCGGCGTGCGGACGCTGGAAGCCGGCGAATTCCACTGCCACACCCTGATCAACGCCGCCGGCTCCTGGGCCGCCGAGTTGAGCCAATGGGCGACCGGCGTCGATATTCCGGTCAAACCGGTCAAGGGCCAGATCGTGCTGTCGGAAAAGATGCCCAAGCTGTTGCGCGGCTGCATCACCACCAGCGATTGCTATATCGCGCAGAAGGACAACGGCGAAATCCTGATCGGCAGCACCACGGAGGACAAGGGCTTCGACGTCAGCAACACCTATCCGGAAATCGCCGGCCTGGTCAAAGGCGCGATCCGCTGCCTGCCGGAGATGAAGAACATCAACATCAAGCGTTGCTGGGCCGGCTTGCGCCCCGGCTCCCCGGACGAGCTGCCCATCCTCGGGCCGATGCAGGGCGTGGACGGCTATCTGAACGCCTGCGGTCACTTCCGCACCGGCATTCTGACCTCGGCCATCACCGGCGTGATGCTGGACGCGCTGGTGCGCGGCGAAACGCCGCCGCTGGACGTGACGCCCTTCCTGGCCGACCGCTTCAACGCCCCGGCCGCCAAGCCGACGGTGCAGGAAGCCGTCGAACTGGCGCTCTCCTAAACCAGCGACGGCCCGTCGCTCCCGCGGCGGGCCGTCCCACTGATTCAGATGTTCCTCTGTTACAGGCCGGCTAGTCCGGCCTGCTTTTTTTGCCCCGCCGCGCCACCCTCTTAGAACCTGTTTACGATCTCGCGAGCTAGAGCGAGACAAGGCGAAAACAGCTGAGAAAGCGGAATGTACAGAGGGTACATGAGCATTTCGAAGCGGTACTCACCGTGTCACATTTCACAACGCGCAGCAGATCGTAAACAGCTTCTTACTGGCCTACGCCGCGGCGCTCGTACACTGCCTGCGCCAAGGTACCCAGGTCGACGTACTCCAGCTCGCCGCCCACCGGCATGCCGCGCGCGATGCGCGTCACTTTGAGGCCGCGCTCCTTCAGCAGCTCGGCGATCATATGCGCGGTGACCTCGCCCTCGGCGGTGAAATTGGTGGCGATGATCACCTCCTCCACCGCGCCGTCCGCCGCCCTCACCAGCAGCTTGTCCAGATTGATGTCGCGCGGGCCGACATTGTCCAGCGGCGAGATGCGGCCCATCAGCACGAAATACAGGCCGTCGAAGCATTTGGCCTGCTCCAGCGTCAGCAGATCCGCCGGCATCTCCACCACGCACAGCAAATCCTGCCGGCGCTCCTCGTCGGCGCAGATCGGACATAGCGGCGTTTCGCTGAAGGTATTGCAGCGTTCGCAGTGGGTCAATTGGGTCAGCGCGCGGTCCAGCGCGCGCGCCAGCTTGTCCGCGCCCTTCTTGTCGCGCTGCAACAGGTGGAAGGCCATCCGTTGCGCGGTCTTGGGTCCGACCCCCGGCAACACTTTCAGGGCGGAAATCAGATGGTCTAGAGCGGGAGGATTCTTCATCGCTTTCACAATCGGGAAAAACGGCGGCGCAGACGCGCGTGCCGCCAGGCGAAAACCAGGCGGAAAATGCCGTAATGCAGTGTCAACAAGCAGGGCGCGCGCGGCGCGAAGCCGATGCGGTCCACCACTTCGCAGCCGCCGGGCAAGGCGCGCACCCGCCGCCGGTGCAGCCAGCGCCGCTGGGTCAGCATGGTGGAGTGCTCGTCGAAGGCGCCCGGCTCCAGCCGCGTCAGCTCCAAGTCGTCGCATTCCACCGGCAACAGGCCGAACAGCAGAATCCGGCACGGTCCGATGCGCACCGGCGGCCTCAAGCCGTCGGGCAGCTCGCCGCCCGGCAAGCGCATGCGGAGCCAGGGCCCGAGCTCGTCGTTGATGCCGGCGGCGCTGGCGGCGTGCGCCCACACCCTGTCGGCGTCGGCGCGCAGCCGGCTGCGCACGGTGAAATGGGCGAATCCGCGCATGGCTACCTCGGAAACAACGTAAAAATGGCCCGGCGCGCGCCGAGCCATCCGGATGCCGAAACCGATGCGATCAGAACGGCAGCTTCATGCCGGCCGGCAGGTTCAGGCCGGCGGAGAAACCGGACATTTTTTCCTGAGTGGTGGCTTCCACCTTGCGCACCGCGTCGTTGAACGCGGCGGCAATCAGGTCTTCCAGCATTTCCTTGTCTTCCTTGGCGTCGTCCAGCAGGCTGTCGTCCAGGCTGACGCGCTTGACGTCGTGAGAGCAGGTCATCACCACCTTGACCATGCCGGCACCGGATTGGCCTTCCACTTCCACCGTGGCCAATTCTTCCTGCGCCTTCTTCATATTGTCCTGCATTTGCTGGGCCTGCTTCATCAGGCCGGCGATACCACCTTTGCCAAACATAATCGTTTCACTCCTTCACGGGTTGAATGGTTTCGATGAGCAGCGTCGCGTCGAATTCGCGCACCATTTGCTGCACCACCGGATCGTTTTTCATATTCTCGCGCGCGATGTCCAACTGCTCCTGCCGATGGCGGGCGTCTTTCATCGCCGGCGTCTCCAGGCCCAGCTCTTCCACCGTCACCGCCAATTCCACCGGCCGGCCAAAGCGCTCGCTCAAGGCGAGCTTGAGCTTGTCCTGGTAATCGCGGCTGGTCATGTGGCGGAAGCTCTCCGGCACCGCCAGCGCCAGGCGTTCCTGGTCCCAGTCCTTCAATACCGCATTATGGGCCAGCATGCGCGCCGCGCCCAGCTTGACGCCCAGTTCGGTCACCAGCGCCTGCCAGTCGCCGTCGAAGCGATAGTCGGCCGGCTCCTCCGGCGGCGCCTGCAAATAGGACGGCATCTCCTCGTCCGCCGCCGCGCCCTGATCCCAGGGCACCTCGTCGGGACTGACGTCGCCGTCGTCCGACGCGTCTTCCTCCTCGGGCTCCGGCTCGGGCGGCGGCGCGGCTTGACGGACCGGCGCGGCCGGCGCAGGCGGCCGGGCTTCGGGCGCGGCAGGCTCGGGTTCGGGTTCCGCCGCCGGCGCGCTGTCCTGAACCGGCTGCGGCGCGGATTGTCGCGGCGCCGGCGAACTCAGGCCGGCGGCCTGCAAGGCCCGCGCGGCCGGCGAAATGCCTCCCGGCGCGGCCGGGACCGGCTGCGCTTGCGGCGTCTGCGGGCGAGCCGGCGCGCCGGCGGCCGGGCGCGGAGGCGCGGCTTCGGCCCGGGCGTTGGCCGGATGGAAGGCCAGCATGCGCAGCAGGGTCATATTGAAACCGGCGTGCTCGTCCGGCGCCAGCGCCAGGTCTTTGCGGCCGTGGATGGCGATCTGGTAATACAGCTGCACGTCCTGCGGCGCGATGGCGTCCGCCAGCGCCTGCAGCGCGTCGCGCTCCGGCTCGTCCTGGGCAACCGCCTGCGGCACGGTCTGCATCAGCGCCAGCTGCTGCAACAAGACCGCCAGTTCGCTCAAAGCGCCTTCGAAGCTGACCCCGCGCTCGGCCAGGCCGTCGGCCTCGGCCATCAGCTGCGGGCCGTCACCGGCGGCCAAGGCCTGCAGCAAGGCGAACAGATAGCGGCGGTCCACCGCGCCCAGCATCGCGCGCACGCCGTCTTCCTTCACCTCGCCCAGACCGTAGGCGATGGCCTGGTCCAGCAGCGATTGCGCGTCGCGCATCGAACCGGAGGCAGCGCGGCCCAGCAAGGCCAGCGCCGGCGTCTCGTAGGCGATGCCCTCCACGTCCAGCATGTGGGCCAGATGGCCGGCCACTTGCTGCGGCGTCATATTGCGCAAGGAAAACTGCAGACAGCGGCTCAACACCGTGACCGGCACTTTCTGCGGATCGGTGGTGGCCAGAATGAATTTGACGTGGGCCGGCGGCTCCTCCAGCGTCTTCAGCATCGCGTTGAAGGCGCTCTTGGACAGCATGTGCACTTCGTCGATGATGTAGACCTTGAAGCGGCCGGACGTCGGCGCGTACTGGGCGTTTTCCAGCACTTCGCGGATATTGTCGATGCCGGTGTTGGACGCGGCGTCGATCTCCAGCAGATCGACGAAACGGCCGGTGTCGATCTGACGACAGGCCGAACATTCGCCGCAGGGTTCGGCGGTGGTGCCGGTTTCGCAGTTCAGGCTCTTGGCCAGAATCCGGGCGATGGTGGTCTTGCCCACCCCGCGCGTCCCCGTCAGCAGATAAGCGTGATGCAGACGCTGTTCTTTGAGGGCGTTGGTCAAGGCGCGCACCACGTGCTCCTGGCCGACCAGATCGGCAAAGCGCTTGGGACGCCACTTACGGGCAAGGACTTGATAGCTCATGGGGGCGGATTTTAATGGCAATTGCCGCGCGTGGCGACAGGTTTCGCGCCGCCGCGGTGGGCGGCGCGCGGCGTCACGGCTGGGCCGCGGCCTGGCCCGCCAGATAGCGCTGGCGCAGCTGATCCGCGATTTCCTGCACCGCCTTGGCGTACAGCGTGCTGCGGTTGTAGCGGGTGATCACGAAGAAGTTGTTGAGGCCCAGCCAGTATTCGGTGACGCCGGGCGCCGTTTCCAGCGGCACCAGCACCGCCGGCACGTCGTCGGCCACCGGCGACTGCGGCGTCACGCCCATTTTCTTTAGCTCGCCCACGGTGTAGTGCAGATTGAATTTGTCGGCGATCAGCTGATCGATCTGCGGCCCCGGCTGCACGCTGGCCGGCAGGATCACGTCGTCGCCGTGGCGCCAGCCGTGGCGCTGGAAGTAATTGGCCACGCTGCCGATCGCGTCGTCCGGATCGCTCCAGATGTCGCGGTGGCCGCTGCCGTCAAAATCCACCGCCCATTTGCGGAAGCTGGACGGCATGAACTGCGGCCAGCCCATCGCGCCGGCGTAGGAGCCCTTCAGCGTCAGCGGGTCCTTGCCCTCCTCCTTGGCCAGCAGCAGGAACTCGGTCAGCTCCTTGCGGAAGAATTCCGCGCGGCGCGGGTAATCGAAGCCTATGGTGGACAAGGCGTCCACCAGACGGAACGATCCGGTGTTGCGGCCGTAATGGGACTCCACGCCCAGGATGGCGACGATGAGCTCGGGCGCCACGCCGTATTGCTGCTCGGCCCGCGTCAGCGCGGCCGCGTTGGCGCGCCAGAACGCCACGCCGTCGGCAATGGTCTTTTCCCCCACCGTGGAATTGCGGAACTGATACCAGGGGCGCGAGGTGGACGGCTTGTCCAGAATCTTGATGATGTTGGGCTTGAGTTCGACATTGGCGAACACCGCCTCCAGCTCCGGGCGGTTGAACTGGCCGCCGGCCACTTGCTCGTCGATGTAGCGCTGCACGTCCGGACGCGCCAGAAAAGCCGCGTCGGCCTGCGCCAGCTGGAAGGAGAACAGAGCCGCCAACGGGGCCAGTTTAAGCAAAGATTTCATGGGCTGGTTTCTGAATAAGCGTTTTTGACTTAGCCGCGCTCCTCGAAGAACGCGGCGCGAAAACTATAGCCGCAGACCTCGCGTCAAGCCTTGCGGCGGCCAAAACCGGCGCACGGCCGGCGCACGGGCGTTAGGCCCGGAACGACAAGGCGCTGGACACCAGGCGCGCGGTAATGTCGACGATAGGGATCACCCGCTCGTAAGCCATCCGGGTGGGACCGACCACGCCCAGCGCGCCGACCACCTGGCCGTTGATCCGGTAAGGCGCGGTCACCACCGAGCATTCGTCCAGCGTCATCACGCCAGACTCCTCGCCGATGAAAATGTTCACGCCCTGCGCTTCCCGCCCCTGGTTCAGCAGCTTTAGCAGCTCGGTCTTGCGTTCGAACACGCTGAACAACTGACGCAGCCGCGACAAGTCCTCGGACAGGTCGCTCACCTCCAGCAGCCGGCTGCCGCCGGCCACCACCACCGCGGCGCTGCTGGCCGCCATCGAGCTCTGCCCCAGGCGGATCGCCGCCGACATCAATTCGGCGATGTCGCCCTGCAGCTGGCGCAACTCGTCCGCCACCCGGCTGGCGATACGATCCAGCCCCTGGCCGGCGTAATGCTGGTTGATGAAATTGCCGGCCTCTATCAATTCCGACGGCGTGTAATCGCGTTCGGTGGTCAGCAGATGGTTCTGCACGTCCCCGTCCAACGTCACCAAGATCATCAGCACCCGCCGCTCGGACAGACGCAGGAATTCGATCTGGCGAAAGGCGATGTCGGAGCGCTGCGGCGTGACGATCACGCCGGCGAAATGCGTCAGCTCGGACAGCAAGGAGGACGCGGACTGGGCGATGCGCTGCGGGCTGTCCGGCTGCAGATTCAGTTCCAGCTCGTGCAGCGCCGCCTCTTCCAAAGGCCGGATGGTGAGCAGACGATCGACGAACATGCGGTAGCCGCGCGCGGTGGGCACCCGGCCGGCCGAGGTGTGCGGTGCCGCGATCAGCCCCATCGCCTCCAGCTCCGCCAGCACATTGCGGATGGACGCGGACGACAGCTCGACGCCGGGCAGCATGGACAGGGTTTTGGACCCCACCGGCTGGCCGTCGACGATGTAGCGTTCGATCAGGACCTTGAGCAGGTGTTGCGCGCGTTCGTTCATCATGATGGCTTCATTGTACACAGGGTGGACACTTGTAAAAGTGGTCGCAATCACAACTTTTTCAAGCGAGATCGCGGTTTCCCGTCCCGAAGGACGGTATCGCCGGCAAGCGGCTCTGCCGTTGGCCAAGGCTTTATGAGATAATCGACGGCATCTTTTCGGCTATCGGCGCGGCAAGCGCGAGCGCGACGGGGCAAGCCCGCCGGCGCCGCGCAAACCCCTGTCCGGCATCGGGTTTTCCCCGCCGCCATGGACACGGCCCGCCGCTGGCCGAGCATTCATTTTGTTTAGCGCCCCCCACACTGGAGACAGCATGGCATCCGAAGACAAGAGCAAAGCGTTGGCCGCGGCCCTTGCCCAAATTGAAAAACAGTTTGGCAAGGGTTCGATCATGCGCATGAGCGACAACCAGATCAACGAAAACCTGCAAGTGGTCTCCACCGGCTCGCTGAGTCTGGACCTGGCGCTGGGCGTCGGCGGCCTGCCGCGCGGCCGCGTGGTGGAAATCTACGGCCCGGAGTCGTCCGGTAAAACCACCCTGTGTCTGCAAGCGGTGGCCGAGATGCAAAAATTGGGCGGCACCTGCGCCTACATCGACGCGGAAAACGCGCTGGACCCGCAATATGCGCAAAAGCTGGGCGTCAAGGTCGACGACCTGCTGATCTCGCAGCCGGACACCGGCGAGCAGGCGCTGGAAATCTGCGACATGCTGGTGCGCTCCAGCGGCGTCGATCTGATCGTGATCGACTCCGTCGCCGCCTTGGTGCCCAAGGCTGAAATCGAAGGCGAGATGGGCGACAGCCACGTGGGCCTGCAAGCCCGCCTGATGAGCCAGGCGCTGCGCAAGCTGACCGGCAACATCAAGCGCACCAACACCCTGGTGATCTTCATCAACCAGATCCGCATGAAGATCGGCGTGATGTTCGGCAACCCGGAAACCACCACCGGCGGCAACGCGCTGAAGTTCTACGCCTCCGTGCGCCTGGACATCCGCCGCACCGGCGGCATCAAGAAGGGCGAGGAAGTGATCGGCAACGACACCCGCGTCAAAGTGGTGAAGAACAAGGTGTCGCCGCCGTTCCGCCAGGCCGATTTCGAAATCCTGTACGGCGAGGGCATCTCCCGTCAGGGCGAGATCATCGAACTGGGCGTCAAGCACGGCTTCATCGACAAATCCGGCGCCTGGTACGCCTACAACGGCCAGAAGATCGGCCAGGGCAAGGACAACACCCGCGAATGGCTGAAGTCCAACCCGGAAATCGCCGCTGAAGTGGAACGCAAGATCCGCGACGCGGTGGGCATCAAAGTGGAAATCACCGAAGGCCAGCCGGACGAAGAGTTCGCCGACGACGCGCTCGACGCCTGATTCCCTGAATGGAAAAAAGCCTGAGGGCGCGAGCCGTCGATCTCCTGTCCCGCCGCGAATACACGCGGCGGGAACTGGAGCGGCGGCTCGCTCCGTTTGCGGAGAGCCCGGAACAATTGACGGCCTTGCTGGATGATCTGGCCGAACACAGCTGGCAGTCCGATCAGCGTTTCGCCCAGCAGTTCGCCGACAGCAAGGGCCAGCGCTACGGCAGCCGCCGCCTGCAACAGGAAATGCGTCAACGCGGCGTGGACGCCGAACTGATCCGCGACGCCTTGCAAGGCCGCGACGACCTTGCCGCCGCCCAGGCGCAATGGCGGAAGAAGTTCGGCCAGCTGCCGGACACGCCGCAGGAGCGCGCGCGCCAGATCCGCTTCCTGGCCGGACGCGGCTTCCCGATGTCCGTGATCGGCAAGGTGCTCAGCGGCGCCGCCGACGACGACTTTCCCGCCGACGAGGACTGAGCATGCAAACGCGCGGCATCGCCACCCATATCGACATAGACGCCGCGCCGTCCGCGGTCTGGCGCGTGCTGTGCGACTGGGCAGCCTACCCGGAATGGAACCCCTTCATCGTCGGCCTGCACGGCCGCCAGCAGATAGGGTCTCGCCTGGTGGTCAGCATCCATCCGCCCGGCCGGCCGCGGCTGACCTTCCGCCCGCGGCTGGAAGTCTTGCAAACGGCGGAGGAGCTGGTGTGGCTGGGGCGCGCGCTGCTGCCCTGCCTGCTGGGCGGCCGCCACAGTTTTCGCCTGGAAGCGCTGGAAAACGGCGGCACCCGCCTGCATCACGGCGAAACTTTCAGCGGCCTCTTGCTGCCGCTGTTCGGCCAGACGCTGCTGGCCGACACGCGCAAGGGTTTCGAATTGATGAACCAGGCGCTCAAGCGCCGCGCCGAAACCCTTGCCAGCGCCGGCGCGGCTTGACACAATCAGCTGTCCGCGCCGCTCTGGGTTCAAGCCCCCAAAGCGGCCCAGAATTCGCAATCTTACGAAATCAAACATGAAAACCTCTGAAATTCGCCAGAAATTCCTGGATTTCTTTGCCGGCAAAAACCATCAGGTGGTGCCCTCCAGCAGCCTGATCCCCGGCAACGACCCCACGCTGATGTTCACCGTCGCCGGCATGGTGCAGTTCAAGGACGTGTTCCTGGGCTTTGAAAAACGCGATTACACCCGCGCCACCACCAGCCAGAAATGTCTGCGCGCCGGCGGCAAGCACAACGACCTGGAAAACGTCGGCTACACCGCGCGCCACCACACCTTCTTCGAAATGCTGGGCAACTTCAGCTTCGGCGATTACTTCAAGCAGGACGCCATCACCTTCGCCTGGGAATTCCTGACCGGCGAGCAATGGCTGAACCTGCCCAAGGACAAGCTGCTGGTCACCGTCTACGCCTCCGACGACGAAGCCTACGACATCTGGCACAAGAGCGTGGGCCTGCCGGCCGACAAGATCATCCGCATCGGCGACAACAAGGGCGCGCCGTACGCCTCCGACAACTTCTGGACCATGGGCGACACCGGCCCCTGCGGCCCCTGCACCGAGATCTTCTACGACCACGGCCCGAGCGTGGCCGGCGGCCCTCCGGGCAGCCCGGACGAAGACGGCGACCGCTTCATGGAAATCTGGAACAACGTGTTCATGCAGTTCAACCGCGACGAGTCCGGCACCCTGCATCCGCTGCCCAAGCCGTCGGTCGACACCGGCATGGGTCTGGAGCGCCTGTCCACCGTGCTGCAACACGTCAAGTCCAACTACGAGACCGACGCGCTGGCCTGCCTGGTGCGCGCCGCCGCGCGCGAAACCGGCATGGCCTACAGCCAGGACGTGCCGTCGCTCAAAGTGATCGCCGACCACATCCGCGCCTGTTGCTTCATGGTCGCCGACGGCATCTTGCCGTCCAACGAAGGCCGCGGCTACGTGCTGCGCCGCATCGCCCGCCGCGCCATCCGCCACGGCTACAAGCTGGGCCAGAAAGGCCTGTTCTTCCACAAGATCGTCGCCGATCTGGTGGCCGAGATGGGCGACGCCTATCCGGAACTGCGCGAGAAGCAGGCGCATATCGAAGACGCGCTGCGCGCCGAGGAGATCAAGTTCGCCGAGACGCTGGAAATCGGCATGGGCCTGGTGGACTCCGCGCTGGAAGGCGGCAAGACCAAGCTTGACGGCGACACCATCTTCAAGCTCTACGACACCTTCGGCTTCCCGGTGGACCTGACCGCCGACATCTGCCGCGAACGCGACATCCACGCCGATCTGGAAGGCTTCGAGCGCGCGATGGAAGCGCAGCGGGAGCGCGGCCGCGCCGGCTCCAGCTTCAAGATGACCGGCAAGGTCAGCTACAGCGGCGCCGACACCTGCTTCCACGGCTATGATTCCGCCAGCACCGACGCCAAGGTCTTGGCGCTGTTCAAGGGCACCGAGGCCGTCGCCGCGCTGGAAGCCGGCGAAGAAGGCATCGTGGTGCTGGACGACACCCCCTTCTACGCCGAAGGCGGCGGCCAGGTCGGCGACGTGGGCGAGATTTCGCTGCAAGGCGGCATCGGCGCGCTGTTCGACGTCAACGACACCCAGAAAATCCAGGCCGCGGTGTTCGGCCACAAGGGCAAGCTGGCCCGCGGCCGTCTGGCCGTCGGCGACAGCGTGACCGCCACCATCGATCTGCACGCGCGCGCCGCCAGCGCCCGCAACCACTCCGCCACCCACCTCTTGCACGCGGCGCTGCGCCACGTGCTGGGCGACCATGTCGCGCAGAAGGGCTCGCTGGTGAATCCGGAGCGCACCCGCTTCGACTTCGCCCACGGCGAACCGGTCAGCGCAGAACAGATCGCCGAGCTGGAGCGCGTGGTCAACCGCGTGATCAGCCACAACTTGCCGGTCAAGGCCGAAGTGATGAGCATGGAAGCCGCGCAGAAATCCGGCGCGATGATGCTGTTCGGCGAAAAATACGGCGATGAAGTGCGCGTGCTGACCATGGGCGACTTCTCCGCCGAACTGTGCGGCGGCACCCATGTCCAGCGCACCGGCGACATCGGCCTGTTCAAGATCGTGGCGGAAAGCGGCGTCGCCGCCGGCGTGCGCCGCGTCGAAGCCGTCACCGGCGAAGGCGCCATCGCCCACATCCAGGCTCAGGACGCCCTGCTCAAAGAGGCGGCCGGCGCGCTGAAAGCGCAGACGCTGGACGAGGTGGCCGCCAAGATCGGCAGCTTGCAGGACAACGTCAAGACCCTGGAAAAAGAGCTGGCCAAACTCAAGGGCCAACTGGCCGCCTCCGCCGGCGACAGCCTGGCCGACGGCGCGGCCGACGTCAACGGCGTCAAGGTGCTGGCGGTGGAACTGCCGGGCGCGGACAACAACGCGCTGCGCGAAACCCTGGACAAGCTGAAGGACAAGCTGGGCTCCGCCGCCATCGTGCTGGCCGCCAAGGGCGACGGCAAGGTGGCGCTGGTGGCCGGCGTCACCGCCGACCTCACCTCCAAGCTCAAGGCGGGCGAGCTGGTCAACTTCGTCGCCCAGCAAGTGGGCGGCAAGGGCGGCGGCCGTCCGGACATGGCCCAGGCCGGCGGCACTCAGCCGGAAAACCTGGCGGCGGCCTTGGCCGGCGTGCAGGCCTGGGTGGCGGCTAAGCTGTAAGAACGTGTTTGCGATCTCGCGAGCTAAGGCAAGACAAGGCGAAAACGGCTGAGAAAGCGGAATGTACGCGTGGTACATAAGCATTTCGAAAACGTTTTCAACGCCGTATCGCCGACGCGCAGCAGATCGGAAACAGGTTCTAAGCCTCCCAACTCTCGTCAACAGACCGCGCGCTGCGCGGTCTTTTTATGTCTTCCACGCCGTCGGCCTTGGCTGCCGCCGCTTTCTTGCTCCAGGTCAAGGGCATCAGGATTACGAAATACTAATATTGAGAGGCTTAATGATGGCTTCTCCTTTTGTTGTTTGCATTTCAGCCCTGCTCGCCTCTCCGATCAGGGCGTTTTTTTGCGCGCGGCCATGAAAAAAGGCGGCCTGAGCCGCCCTGTCCCGTCATGCCGCGCCGCGGCTCACAACACCAGCTTGCCGCCTATCACCGCCAGCATCACCGCCAGCGCCGGCCGCAACCAGCCCTCCGCCAGCCGCCGCGTCAGCTTGCTGCCCAGCCAGATGCCGGGCAGGGAGCCCGCCAGCAGATTGAGCAAGAGCGGAAAATCCACATTGCCGAGCCCGGCGTGTCCCAGACCGGCCACCAGGGTCAAGGGCACCGCGTGGGCGATTTCGGTGCCCACCAGCCGCGAAGTCGGCAAGGCCGGATACAGCAGGAACAAGGCCAGGGTGCCCAGGGCCCCGGCGCCGATGGAACTGAGCGTGACCAAAACGCCCAACACCACGCCGGTGGCCACGGTCAAGCCTATCCGCGGCTCGAACGACGGGCTGGCCGCGCCGGCGCGGCCCAGCCAGCGCAAGAGCAAGGGTTTGCTCAGGATGGCCGCGGCGGTCAGCAGCAAAGCGACGCCCAGCACCAGCTTGAACAGGGTGTCCAGCATTTTTTCCGGCAGATGCAGATAGGACAGGCCGGCCAGCACCAGCAGGGCCGCCGGCACGCTGCCGGCGGTCAGCCAGCCGGCGATGCGCCAATCGACATGGCCTTGGCGATGATGCACCGTCACTCCGCCCATCTTGGTCAAGGCCGCGTATAAGAGATCCGTGCCCACCGCGGTGGCCGGAGAGATGCCGAACCACAGCAAGATGGGCGTCATCAGCGAACCGCCGCCCACGCCGGTCAGACCAACGATGAAGCCCACCGCCAAACCCGCGATCGCATACCCCCACTCCATAAAACCGCTCCTTGGCCGCGCCATTCGATAGCGGCATGCTACGCCAGTTTCATATAACGATTTATACCGTTTCGAAACAACATTATTCGAAAAGTGATTTACCTCAAAGACTTGCCCCGGACGCCCGCTCCATCATGCTGCGGTAACATCGCGCCGGTAGCGTGGGCGGAGTCCGCTGGAATGCCCAAGTCCGATTTGCTCCTAATCACAAGCAAACAGGGCTTTACAAATCGCGAAAATAGCGTCAATGTCAAAGGGTCAGGGTTTGCCCTGGCCTCACACAAGTACGTGACCGAGAGGTGCAAGGATGATGACTTCCCGTATTCCTCTGAGTGTTCGCAGAAAGCAGGCTAGAGACCAGCACGAGAGTTTTCTCTATGCGGTCGCCAAGCCTCAGTTGAGTGATGCTGAGAGGTCGCGCCAGCAGAAAGTGCGCCAGCGCGCGCACGATCGGGACGATGCCCGATTCCTGGCCGACCGCTGCGACGACCTGTTCTGAACACCTTGCCCACTGGCGGCTTGCCGCCTGTTGACGGTTAGCGGCCCAGCCATACGCCACGCCGCAACCTCCCTGCCTTGAAGCGGACCGCGCGCTTGCCGCCTGTGCCGAGCCGCCCGTTTCGTTTCCCGCCGCCGCGCCCGCGTCCAGCGACGCCGGTCGTCCGCCCGTTGTCCCCTGCGTCTCCGCCTCCGCTCGCATAAAGAAAATTCCTTTTCCCGCCGAAATCCGTCCGAATTTGGCCAAACGGCGATTTCCCATCGATTTTTACGCGATTTTTATCTCTATCCAACGGCTTTTATCGGGTTTTTGACGCCGGCTTCAGTACCTTTCCATTACTGATTCAAATGGAGATTTTCATGATGGATGTCGTCTATCTGGGACTCGTCCTGTTGTTCGGCGCGCTGGCCTGCGGCTTCGTCGCCGGCTGCCGGAAACTGGGAGAAAAGGAATGAGCGTCTGGTATCTGCTCAGCGCGCTGATCGCGCTGGGCCTGCTTGGCTATCTGATCTACGCACTGCTTAAGCCGGAGAATTTTTAATCATGTTCGCCAATTTCATCGGCTCGGCCGCACCCTTGCAGCTGGGCTTGTTCCTGCTGGTGCTGCTGGCGCTGGCCTGGCCGCTGGGCGCCTATATCGCCCGCGTGATGCAGGGCGACAATGTCGGCCCCCTGCGCCTGTTCGCGCCGCTGGAGCGCGGCTTTTACCGGCTGGCCGGCGTCAAGCCGGACGAAGACATGGGCTGGCGCGGCTACGCCGTCGCCTTGCTGTTGTTCAATGTGCTGGGCGCGCTGGCCTTGTATCTGCTGCAACGCTTGCAGGGCTGGCTGCCGTTCAACCCGCAAGGCATGGGCGCGGTGGCGCCGGATTCCGCGTTCAACACCGCGATCTCCTTTGTCACCAACACCAACTGGCAAGGCTATGGCGGCGAATCCACCATGGGCTATCTGGTGCAGATGCTGGGCCTGACGGTGCAGAACTTCCTGTCCGCCGCCACCGGCGCGGCGGTGGTGCTGGCCCTGGTGCGCGGCTTTGTCCGTCACGGCTCGGCCAAGATCGGCAACTTCTGGGTGGACGTCACCCGCTTCACCCTCTACGTATTGCTGCCGCTGTCCTTCGTGTTCGCGCTGGCCTTCAGCCAGCAAGGCATGATCCAGAACCTGTCCGCCTATAAAAACGCGCAGACGGTGGAAACCACCCATTATCAGCAGGCCAAGACCGATGCTCAGGGCAACGCGGTCCTGGGCGCCGACGGCAAGCCGGTGATGGCGGACGCCAGCACCCAGCAGCAAACGCTGCCCATGGGACCGGTGGCCTCGCAAGAAGCGATCAAGCTGCTGGGCACCAACGGCGGCGGCTTCTTCAACGCCAACTCGGCGCACCCGTTTGAAAACCCCACTCCGCTGAGCAACTTCCTGCAAAGCCTGGCCATCTTCCTGATCCCGGCGGCGCTGTGCTTCGTGTTCGGCCGCATGGTGGGCGACCAGCGTCAAGGCTGGGCCATCATCGCCGCGATGACGGTGATGTTCGTCTGCGCGGTCGTGACGGCCACCGGCGCGGAGCAGGCCGGCGTGCCGCAGCTGAGCGCAATGGGCGTGGATCAGCAGGCCAGCCATTTGCAGGCCGGCGGCAATATGGAAGGCAAGGAAACCCGCTTCGGCGTCATCGACACCTCGCTGTTCATCGCGGTGACCACCTCCGCCTCCTGCGGCGCGGTCAACGCCATGCACGATTCGCTGACCCCGATCGGCGGCCTGGTGCCCACCTTCCTGATGCAATTGGGCGAGGTGGTGTTCGGCGGCGTCGGCTCCGGCCTGTACGGCATGCTGATCTTCGCCATCCTGGCGGTGTTCATCTCCGGCCTGATGGTGGGCCGCACCCCGGAATACCTGGGCAAGAAGATAGAAATCCATGAGATGAAGATGACGGCGATCACCATTCTGGTCACCCCGGTTCTGGTGCTGACGCTGACCGCCATCGCGGTGCTGGCCGCCTCCGGCAAGGCCGGCGTCCTCAACCCCGGCGCCCACGGCTTCAGCGAGGTGTTGTACGCCTTCACCTCGGCCGCCAACAACAACGGCAGCGCCTTCGCCGGCCTGTCCGCCAACACGCCCTTCTACAACGTCGCCACCGCGGTGGCCATGTTCTTCGGCCGCTTCTTCATGATCGTGCCCATCCTGGCCATCGCCGGTTCCTTGGCCGCCAAGAAGCGGCTGGCCGTCACCGGCGGCACCCTGCCCACCCATGGCCCGCTGTTCGTGGTGCTGCTGATAGGCACCGTCTTGCTGGTGGGCGCGCTCAACTATGTTCCCGCGCTGGCGCTGGGCCCGGTCGTCGAGCAATTGCAGATGATCAGCGGTCGCTGAACCTTGCGGGAGGACTCATAAAATGAACGATATCAATCATTCCAAACTGCCGGCCGCCCAGCCCGTTCAAGCGGGCCACAGGAGCGCGGCCAAATCCATGCTGGACCCCAGCCTGGTGAAACCGGCCATCGTCGACTCCTTCAAGAAGCTGTCGCCGCGCGCCCAGTGGCGCAACCCGGTGATGTTCGTCGTCTACATCGGCAGCATCCTGACCAGCGCGCTGTGGGTTCAGTCCCTGGCCGGCCAGGGCGAGGCGCCGTCCGGCTTCATCCTGGCGGTGACGCTGTGGCTGTGGTTCACCGTCTTGTTCGCCAACTTCGCCGAAGCGCTGGCCGAGGGCCGCAGCAAGGCCCAGGCGGCCAGCTTGCGCTCGGCCAAGAAAAACGTGGTGGCCAAGAAGCTGTCCGGCCCCAGCCACGACGCCGGCAAGACCGTGATCGACGGCAGCAGCCTGCGCAAGGGCGACTATGTGCTGGTGGAAGCCGGCGACGTGATCCCGGTGGACGGCGAGGTGATCGAAGGCGTGGCCTCGGTGGACGAGTCCGCGATCACCGGCGAATCCGCGCCGGTGATCCGCGAGGCCGGCGGCGATTTCTCCTCGGTCACCGGCGGCACCCGCGTGCTGTCCGACTGGATCGTGGTGCGGATTTCCGTCAACCCGGGCGAAACCTTCCTCGACCGCATGATCGCCATGGTGGAAGGCGCCAAGCGCCAGAAAACGCCGAACGAGATCGCGCTGACCATCCTGCTGGTGGCGCTGACCATCGTCTTCCTGGTGGTCACCGTCACCCTGCTGCCCTTCTCGCTGTTCAGCGTGGAAGCGGCCAAGGCCGGCTCGCCCATCGGCATCACCACCCTGGTGGCCTTGCTGGTATGCCTGATCCCCACCACCATCGGCGGCCTCTTGTCCGCCATCGGCGTGGCCGGCATGAGCCGGATGATGGGCGCCAACGTGATCGCCACCTCCGGCCGCGCGGTGGAAGCCGCCGGCGACGTGGACGTGCTGCTCTTGGACAAGACCGGCACCATCACCCTGGGCAACCGCCAGGCCTCGGCCTTCATTCCGGCGCCCGGCGTCAGCGAACAGGCTTTGGCCGACGCCGCCCAGCTGGCCTCGCTGGCCGACGAAACCCCGGAAGGCCGCAGCATCGTGGTGCTGGCCAAGAAGCAGTTCAATCTGCGCCAGCGCGAGCTGGCCAGCCATGAAGCCGCGTTCATCCCCTTCACCGCGCAAACCCGGATGAGCGGCATAGACTACGACGGCCGCCGGATCCGCAAGGGCGCCATCGACGCCATCCGCCGCCACATCGCCGAACTGGGCGGCCAGTTCCCGGACGCGCTGGCGAAAAGCGCCGATGAAGTGGCCCGCCGCGGCTCCACCCCGCTCTTGGTGGCGGAAGGCAATCGCGCCTTGGGCGTGATCGAACTGAAGGACATCGTCAAGGGCGGCATCAAGGAGCGCTTCGCCGAGCTGCGCCAGATGGGCATCAAGACGGTGATGATCACCGGCGACAACCCGCTGACCGCCGCCGCCATCGCCGCCGAGGCCGGCGTGGACGATTACCTGGCCGAAGCCACGCCGGAAGCCAAGCTCAAGCTGATCCGCAGCCATCAGGCCGAGGGCAAGCTGGTGGCGATGACCGGCGACGGCACCAACGACGCGCCGGCGCTGGCCCAGGCCGACGTGGCGGTGGCGATGAACACCGGCACCCAGGCGGCCAAGGAAGCCGGCAATATGGTGGACTTGGATTCCAACCCCACCAAGCTGATCGAGATCGTGGAAATCGGCAAGCAGATGCTGATGACGCGCGGCTCCTTGACCACCTTCTCCATCGCCAACGACGTGGCCAAATACTTCGCCATCATTCCGGCCGCCTTCGCCAGCACCTATCCGCAATTGAACGCGCTGAACGTGATGGGCCTGAACAGCCCGGCCTCGGCCATCATGTCGGCGGTGATCTTCAACGCCGTCATCATCGTGTTCCTGATCCCGCTGGCGCTGAAGGGGGTCAAGTATCAAGCCAAGAGCGCGGCGGAGCTGCTGCGCGGCAACCTGCTGATCTACGGCCTGGGCGGCCTGCTGGTGCCCTTCGCCGGCATCAAGCTGATCGACATGCTGCTGGGCGCGCTGAGCCTGGCATGAGCACTGAAAGGACAAAGCAAATGAAACTGTTACGCCCGCTGCTGGTAGTGTTCGGCGGCCTGACCCTGATCACCGGCCTCGCCTATCCCTTGCTCACCACCGGGGCCGCCCAGGCGCTGTTCCCGTTCCAGGCCAACGGCAGCCTGATCGAACGCGACGGCAAGATCGTCGGCTCGCGGCTGATAGGCCAGAACTTCACCGGCCCGCAATATTTCTGGGGCCGCCCGTCCGCCACCAGCCCAATGCCGTACAATGCCGGCGGGTCCGGCGGCTCCAACCTGGGCCCCACCAACCCGGCGCAGCTGGACGCGGTGAAGGCCAATGTGGAACGCATCCGCGCCGCCCATCCGGGACAGACCGGCCCGGTGCCGGTGGACCTGGTCACCGCCTCGGCCAGCGGCCTGGACCCTGAAATTTCCGCCGCCGCGGCTTTCTACCAGTTGGAGCGCGTCGCCGCCGCCCGCAAGATGGAGCCGGCCGCGCTGCGCAAGCTGGTGGAGAGCCGGGTAATAGGCGAAACCTTCGGCCTGCTTGGCGAGCCGCGCGTCAATGTGCTGGAATTGAACCTGGCGCTGGACCAGCGGCGCGGCTGATAAGAACGAGCCGCGGAATCCCCGGCTTCCGCGGCTAAAAAACAGGACAAGCCATGCCCGACATCCGTCCCGATCCGGACGCGCTGCTGGATGAACTGAAACGCGAAGAACTGGACGCCCAACGCGGCCGGCTGAAGATATTCTTCGGCGCCTGCGCCGGGGTCGGCAAGACCTACGCCATGCTGGCTGCGGCCCGCGCCCGGCGCCAGGAAGGCGTGCAAGTGCTGGTGGGCGTGGTGGAAACCCACGGCCGCAAGGAAACCCAGGCGCAACTGGCGGACCTGGAATTGCTGCCGCCGCGGCGGATCGCCTACAAGGGCCACGAACTGTCCGAGTTCGATCTGGACGCGGCGCTGGCGCGCCGGCCGCAGCTGATCCTGATGGACGAGTTCGCCCACTCCAACGCGCCCGGCTCGCGCCACCCCAAGCGCTGGCAGGACGTGGAGGAGCTACTGGCCGCCGGCATCGACGTCTACACCACCCTCAATGTCCAGCATCTGGAAAGCCTGAACGACGTGGTCGGACAGATCACCGGCATCGTGGTGCGCGAAACCCTGCCCGACCACGTGTTCGACCGCGCCGACGAAGTGGCGCTGGTGGACTTGCCGCCGGACGAGCTGCTGGGCCGGCTGGCCGCCGGCAAGGTCTATCTGCCGCAGCAGGCCGAGCGCGCGGTGAAGAACTTCTTCCGCAAGGGCAATCTGCTGGCCTTGCGCGAACTGGCGCTGCGCCGCACCGCCGACCGCGTGGACGCGCAGATGCGCGCCTACCGCGCCGACCAGTCCATCAACCCCGTCTGGCACGCGCGCGAGCGCTTGCTGGTGTGCGTCGGCGCCAGCGCCGGCATCGACAAGCTGATCCGCAGCGCCAAGCGCCTGGCAGCCAATCTGGACGCGGACTGGATCGCCGTCTACGTGGAAACGCCGCGCCAGCAAAAACTGTCCGAGGAGCAGCGCGCCCGCGTGCTCAAGGGCCTGAGGCTGGCGCAGGAATTGGGCGCGGAAACCACGGTGCTGGGCGGCAACGAACTGGCGCCCACCCTGCTGGCCTATGCCCGCAGCCGCAACGTCTCCAAGCTGGTGGTGGGCAAATCCGTCCGCGGCCGCTGGTCGCGGCTGTGGCGCCCTACCCTGGTCAACGAGCTGAGCCGCCGCTCCGGCGACATCGATCTCTACGTGGTGGCCCACGACTTGGAAGCGGAGGACGCCGGCGCCGCCAAGACCGGCGCCAGCCTGTTGTTCGAAGAGCAGGACAGCCCGCGCTCCCACGCCGGCTACATCGCCGCCGCCGTCGCCTGCCTGCTGACCACGCTGCTGGCCGGCCTGCTGATTCCCCATGTGGCGCTGGCCAACGACATCATGATCTACCTGTTGGTGGTGGTGCTGGTGTCGGTGCGCTACGGCCGCGGCCCCGGCATGCTGGCCTCGCTGCTGTCGGTGGCGGCCTTCGACTTTTTCTTCGTGCCGCCGCAGATGTCCTTCGCCGTCACCGACACCCAGTACCTGATGACCTTCGTGGTGATGTTGCTGGTGGCCGCCATCATCAGCCAACTCACCGCCCGGCTGCGCTTCGCCGCCAATATCTCCACCTATCGCGAACGCCGCACCCGCGCGCTGTACGATCTGGGCCGCGAACTGGCCGGCGCGCTGACCGCCGCCCAGATCGTGGACACCGCCGTCGGCCGGCTGGAGCCGCTGTTCGCCGCCAAGGTCAACCTGTTCCTGCCCAATAGCGGCGACGAACTGCGCCTGGCCGGCGAAGACCGCGGCCATGCCGACATCGGCGTCGCGCAATGGGTTTACGATCATCAGCAGCCGGCCGGCCTCGGCACCAACACCCTGCCCGCCAACGCCGCGCTCTACGTGCCGCTGCGCGCGCCGATGCGCAACCGCGGCGTGATCGCGCTGCTGCCGGAAGTCACCGATCAGGCCTTTCTGCCGGAACAGCAAAGACTGCTGGAAACCTGCGCCGCCCAGATCGCGCTGGCGCTGGAGCGCGTGCATTACGTGGAAGTGGCGCAGGACGCCATCGTGGCGATGGAATCCGAGCGGCTGCGCAACAGCGTGCTGTCCGTGGTGTCCCACGATCTGCGCACCCCGCTGACCACCATGGCCGGCCTGTCCGAGCGGCTGTGCTCGCCCAATGTGGACGACGATCAGCGCGCCGAGATCGCCGCCGCCATCCAGGACGAGGCGCTGCGCATGAACAAGCTGGTGACCAATCTGCTGGACATGGCGCGGCTGCAATCCGGCGTCAAGCTGAACAAGGAATGGCAGATGCTGGACGAGGTGGTGGGCAGCGCGCTGCGCGCCGCCGAACGCGGCCTGCGCGGCCGGGAACTGAGGCTGGAGCTGGACCCGGACCTGCCGGTGCTGGAATACGACGCCGTGCTGCTGGAGCGGGTGCTGGTCAACCTGCTGGAAAACGCCGGCAAATACACGCCGCCGGGCAGCCGCATCACGCTGGCGGCGCGGCGCGAAGGCGCGGAGGTGCTGGTGTCGGTCAGCGACGACGGCCCCGGCCTGCCGCCCAATATGGAACAGCGCGCCTTCGACAAATTCTCGCGCGGCGCGGCGGAGTCCAGCACCCCCGGCGTGGGGCTGGGCCTGGCGATCTGCCGCTCCATCGTGGAAATCCACGGCGGCCGCATCAGCGCGCGCAACCGCTCGCCGCACGGCGCGGAATTCCGCTTCAGCCTGCCGGCCGGTCAAGCGCCGGCGCTGCCGCCGGATGAGACGCCCTAACTCAAAAGAAAACCATGACCATGCAAGACGCACCGATCAGCATCGTCGTCATTGAAGACGAGAAACCGATACGCCGCTTTCTGAGCGCGGCGCTGGAAGAAGAAGGCCTGACCGTCCACGAGGCGGAAACCGGCAAGCAAGGCCTGATCGAAGTGGCCACCCGCAAGCCGGACCTGGTGATCCTGGACCTGGGCCTGCCGGACATGAACGGCCAGGACACCATCAAACAGCTGCGCGAATGGACCGATCTGCCCATCCTGGTCTTGTCCGCGCGCACCCAGGAAACCGAGAAGGTGGCCGCGCTGGACGCCGGCGCCGACGACTATCTGACCAAGCCCTTCGGCGTGGCCGAATGCCTGGCGCGCGTCCGCGTGCTGCTGCGCCGCCGCACCCACGGCAGCGCCGCCGCGCAACAGGTGTTCCAGTTCGGCGACATCAAGGTGGACCTGGTCAACCGGCAGGTGGCCAAGGCGGAAACGGCGGTGCATCTGACGCCGATAGAGTACCGGCTGCTGTCCACCTTGATACGCAGCGCCGGCAAGGTGATCACCCATCGCGAACTGCTGCTGGCGGTATGGGGGCCGTCGTTCTCGGAGCACAACCAGTATCTGCGCGTCTATATGGGCCATCTGCGGCAGAAGCTGGAAGACAATCCGGCGATGCCGCGCCACATCCTCACCGAGACCGGAGTCGGCTATCGGCTGGTGGAGGGCTGAGCGGACCGCCGCTTAGAAGCTGTTCATGGGGGCCAGGGCCGCGCGCAGCCGCTCACGCGCTGCGCCCCACCCCGTTCTCCACCGCGAACACCGCCGCCTGCACCCGGCTGCTGAGGCTGAGCTTCTTCAGGATGTTCTGCACATGGATTTTGACCGTGCTCTCGGCCAGATCCAGGCTGCGCGCGATCTCCTTATTGCTCTTGCCCTGGGCCAGAAAGCCGAGGATTTCGCGTTCGCGCGGGGTCAGCCGGTCCAGCTCCTGCTCCGCCGGCTCCACCGGCGCGGCCGCGCCGTGGCGGAACTGGGCCATCAGCTTGGCGGTCATCGAATCGCTCATCACCGATTCGCCGGCGGCGGCGCGCGCCACCGCCTGGGTCAGGAAGTCGGCGTCGATGTTTTTCAATAGATAGCCGCGCGCGCCGGCCTTCAAGGCCGCGGTCAGATCGTCGGCCTCCTCGGACACCGTCAGCATCACCACCGCCCGTTTGGGCTGGTCCTGCAGCATCAGGGTCAGCACCTCCACGCCGGAAATGCCCGGCATGTTCAGGTCCAGCAACACCACGTCCGGGTCCAGCTGCTTGGCGAGCTTGACGCCCTCGGCGCCGTCGGCCGCCTCGCCGACAACGTCGAAAGCCGCCTGGCGCGCCAGCAAGGCCTTGATTCCGCTGCGGAACAAGGTGTGATCGTCCACCAGCAAAATGCGTATGGTCTGTTCAGACATCATCGAGTCCGGGTCTTTCAAATTCAGATATAGACAGTATGAGAGCTGTCTAGCCGCCGCGCCAGTGGCTCAAGCGGCCATGCGCCGCGCGCGCGGCAGCAGCAGGCTGACCAGGGTGCCCGCCTCCGGAGTGGATTCGATGTCCAGTTGCAGACCGGCGCGCTGCGCGCGCTCCTGCATGATGGACAGGCCGAAATGGCCGTCGCCCTTGTTGCGCACGGTATCCAGATCGAAACCGACGCCGTTGTCCAGCACGCTGAGCACGAAGACCTCGCCGTCGTCGCTGAGGCTGACCGTGACCTGGCTGGCCTCGGCGTGCTTGCGCACATTGGACAGCGCCTCCTGCAGGATGAACAGGATCTGCAATTGCTGTTCCGGCATCAGCGGCGCGCCGGCTCCGGTGGAGCGCAGCTCCACCCGCATCCCGGTCTGCTTGCGGAATTTGTCCAGCAGGCTGCTCACCGCCTGGCTCAGGCTTTCCGACAATTTGGAACGGAAGTTGTTGAGCAGCTCGCGCACATCGTCGTAGCTTTCCTTGACCCCGGCCTCGAACAAGGCCAGCGTGTCGTCCACCAGGCCCGGGTCGCCGCTGTCCAGCGCCTGGCGCATGATCTGGGTTTGCAGGTTCAGGAAGGACAGGCCCTGGGCGATGCTGTCGTGCAGGCCCTGGGCCACCAGATTGCGCTCCTCCAGCACCGCCAGTTCGCGCTCCTTGGCCGCCAGCCTCAGGTTTTCTATCGCCACCGCCAGGTGCTGGCCCAGCATCTCCAGTTGCCGCACCTGCTGCGGCGGCAGGATGCGCGCCTGTCGGAAATGCAGATTGAAAATGCCCAAGGTGCGGTTTTGCGTCGCCACCGGGAAGGCGCTGACCACGCGGAAGCCTTCGCGGCTGCACTGCTTGTCCGGCAGGCCGCGCATATTCTCCACCCGGCTCTCGGCCTTGGCGGCGGCTTCGCCGCACAGGCAGTCGCCCACTTTCAGGCAATGCTCTTCGCGCAGCAGCCCTTCCGGCAAGCCGTCGTCGGCCACCACGAACACCATGCCCTGGCCGTGATCGGTCAAGCGCACCGCGCCGCCGTCGGCGTCGAAGGCGCGCATCACCCGGGCGAGGAAGCCCTTGCACAGCGCTTCCAGCGGCTGGGATTGATTGCAGAAGGAGGTGATTTCGTACAACAGCGCCAATTCCTGGTTTTTCTGCTGCAGGCTGGCGGTCTTGCCGCGCACCCGCTCTTCCAGCGTGGCGTGGGATTCGGACAGACAGGCCGCCATCAGATTGAAGCCGGTGCTGACCTGGCCGAATTCGTCGTCGGTCTCCACCGGCACCCGCACGCTGTAATCGCCGGCCGCCAGCCGGCGTATGCCCTGGTGCAGCTTGTCCAGCGGCCGCAGCACGATCAGCAGCATCAGATAAATCAGCGCGACGGTGCCCACCACCGCCATGCTGGCGAGCAAGAGCTGCAGCAGGCGCAGATAATCGGTGTTGCGCGCGTTGTAGGCCTCCATGCCGCTGACGAAGGTGTTGATGTCCGCCACGTAGAGCGCCACGCGCTCGGCGAAACGGGCGGCCTCCGCCGCGTTGTCGCCGGGCCGCGTCAGCGCGTCCTGCAACACCGGTTTCAGTTGCTCGCGCCACTGCGTTTCCACCTGGGTCAGCGCCTGCTGGATGTCCGCCTGACGCGGCACCAGCAGCGGGCGCGCCGGGTCGCCGCGGCGCAGCCGCTGCAAGATGGCTTCGTAATTGACCATGTCGCGGCGCAGCGCGTCGGCGCGCGCGCCGTCCTGGCCGCTAAGCTGCAAATCCAGCGCCAGCCGGGTGACGCGCATGCGCAGGCTGCCGGCGTCGTTGATCGCCGCCGCGCCGCCCTCCTGCTGCCAGGACAGCCACAGCGTGGCGCCGATGGAACCCAGCGCCACCAAGAGAAAAATCGCCAGCACGCCGACGATCTTGGCGCTGAGCCGCTGGCCCAGCGGGCCGCCCAGCACCGGGGACACGTTCAGCCGCATCGCCGTCGCCCTAGCCACCGGTCATCGACATGAAGCGCACCAGCTTTTTCGGCTTCTCGCTGAATTCATGTCGCTCCGGTTTCAGTTCTATCGCCGTGCGGATCGCCGCTTCCAGTTCGGCGTCGCTGACGCCGGCGCGCAGCAGAGGGCGCAGCTCAAAGCTTTCTTCCTGGCCCAGGCACATGTAGAGCGTGCCGTCCACGGACAGCCGTACCCGGTTACAGGTGGCGCAGAAATGTTGGGAAATGGGCGTGATCAGGCCCAGCGAGAAACCGCCGTCCCGGGTTTTCCAGTAGCGGGCCGGGCCGCCGCCCAGGGTGGCGGCCTGTTCGACCAGGTCGAATTCGGTTTGCAGCTGACGCAGCACCGGCTGCAAGTCCAGGTAACTGGCGGCGCGGCCGGTGTCGCCCATGGGCATGGCTTCGATCAGCCGCAGCACGAAGCCATGCTGGATACAGAAGGCGACCATGGCGCCGATGTCGGCGTCGTTGACGTCCTTCATCGCCACCATATTGATCTTGATCGGAGAAAAGCCGGCCTCCTTGGCCGCCATCAGCCCTTCCATCACCCGCGGCAGGCTGTCGCTGCCGGTGATGTCGTGCACGCAATCGCGGCGCAGCGAGTCCAGGCTGACGTTGACGCGGCTGACTCCGGCGGCGCGCAGCGCCTGGGCGTGGCGCGCCAGCTGAGTGGCGTTGCTGGTCAGCGACAGGTCGTTGAGGCCGGGCAGCGCGGACAGGCGCGCCGCCAGCTCCGGCAGATTGCGGCGCAGCAGCGGTTCGCCGCCGGTCAGCCGCAGCCGCCGCGTGCCCAGGCGCGCGAAAGCCGCCACCACGCGTTCTATCTCGTCGAAGGTCAGCCAGTTGGCCGGTTCTTCGAAGCCTTTGAAGCCTTTGGGCAGGCAGTAATTGCAACGCAAGTCGCAACGGTCGGTCACGGACAGACGCAGGTATTCGATGGAGCGCCCGAAGCGGTCGGTAAGCATGAGTTCCTCCATGGCAGCCAATGATACCGCTTAGTCGCAACCAAGTGGCCCGGCTGTCGCCGCCAATCTGATATTTCCTGATTCCATTTTACTAGCTAGCCCAACAATTCGCAGTCCAACCAAAGCACGCCGGCCCCTAGTCACTTGTGACTAGGGGCCGGCCGGCGAAATGCGAGCGCAGGATGAAGGGAACAGGCGCGCCCGGCGATCAGGAGCGACCCCGTGGTAAATCGGCGCTCAGGCGTGTTTGAACTTGTCCACCAGATCCACCAGCTCGCTGGCCGAGGCGTTGAGCCGGTCGGACAAATCCGCCACCTCTTGCACCAGGCCGGAATTCTCCTCCGCCAGCGAGGCGATCACGCTGATATTGTTGGCCACCTCGCCGCTGGCCGCGGTCTGCTGCGCCATCGCCACCGCGGTGCCCTGGCTCTTGGCCGCGGCTTCGCTGGCTTCCTGGTGGATTTCGTCCAGGTCGTGCACGGTCTGGCCCACCAGCTCCAGGCCGGACTCCATGCGCTGGCGCGCCTCCTGCATGTGGTGGGCGGCGGTCTGGGTCTCGCCGCGGATGTCCTCGATCAGCGATGTGATGTCCAGCGTCTCCTTGCCGGTGCGCTCGGCCAGCTTGCGCACCTCGTCCGCCACCACGGCGAAGCCGCGGCCCATCTCGCCGGCGCGCGCCGCCTCGATCGCCGCGTTCAAGGCCAAGAGATTGGTCTGGTCGGCGATCTCGCGGATGGCGGTGATGATGGAGCGGATGTCTTCGGACTTCTGCTGCAAGGATTCTATCCGGCCGCCGGCGTCGTCCAGCACCGTCGAAGTCTGATTCATCGCCTGCGTGGTGCTGCGCATGCGTTCGCGGCCGTCGCTGACGCTGCTCTGCATCTGCTGCGCCACGTTCAGCGACAGCCGGGTGTTGGCGCTGACCGACTCGATGCCCGCGCTCATCTCCTCCACCGCCGCGGCGATGCCGGCCGCCGACTGACTCTGGGTTTCCGAAGCCTTGGCGGCGCGATGGGAAATCGCCAGCATCGCGTGCGCCGCCTCCACCAGGCAGTGGGCGTTGTGATTGACTTGGTTCAGGGTGCGGGCGAAGGCCTCCACCAAGTGGTCGAAAGCCTTGCCCATGCGCGCGATTTCATCGTGACCGCGGATGTCGGCGCGCGGCCTCAGGTCGAAATCCCGGCTCATCGAGGTCATCAGCAGTTCCAGCCGCTGCACCGGCACATGGATGCCGCGATAGATGGCGAAACCCAGGCCGCCCAGGGCCAGAATCACCAGGGCGGAGCCGCCCAGCGTCACCCACAGGTCGACGCGGGCCTGGGACACCTTGGCCGCCACCAGGCCGGCCAGATCGGACAGCAGCTTGTCCTGCAGCGTTTTCAGCGCGCCGATGCGCTGGGTCGCCGCCTGAAACCACGCCGCCGGCGCCACGCCGGCCGGCTGGCCCAGGGCCTGGCCCAAGAGTTTGTCGCGCAGCGCCTGCAAGGCCTTGGCCTCGTCGCCGCCTTCCACCGCGTCCATCTGGGCGCGCAGCGTATCGTCCGCCATCAGCCGCAGCTGTCCGGCGCAGGCGTCCTGCTTGGCCTTGAGGCCCACCGCCTGGGCAAAGCTTTTTTGATCGAACACGCCGCCGTTGAGCACGCCGTTGACGTAGCCGCGCTCGCGGCCGGCGAACTCCTTCTCGCATTGCAGGCTGAGCAAGGCCGCGGTGCTGCGCAGCAGATCGCCGTCGCTATTGGCCTGCGCCAGCTTGGCGATCAGGCCGATCAGGGCGTCGATGCGGCCGGAATAGGCGGCGAAGGCCTCGGCCGCCGGCGTCGCGCGTTTTTCCACGCTGTCGCGCAGCTGGGACAGGCCGTCCAGCTGACTGCTCAGGGCGGACAGATCGCCGGCCAGGCTGCTGGCGGCGTGATTGGCCGCCTCGTCGCGGAAGGCGGCCAGGTCCTTGTCGCTGACCGCGCGCGCCTGCTGCAAGGGCGGCGGCAAGCCGGCGGCCTGGCCGTTGAGGAAGCCGTTGCTCAGGCCGCGTTCGGTCTGCAAATCGTGGATCAACTGGCTGGAACGCGCCGCCACCTGGATCAGGCGATCCGAGCGTTGCAGTTCCGACAGGGTCTGGAAGCGATCGACGGCCAGCACCGAGGCCAGGCCGATCAGGGCGGCGGAAAAAGGCAGCAGCAGCAATAGCAGCTTGCTGGCGAGGGATAGCCTGGACAGCATGGCGGGCTCCGATCTCTATCGACTGTTTCTCTTGACTTTCCATGACAATGGAAACCAACACCCATCAATATAGATCAAGCCCGGTTCATGCTGAATACTGCAATGGGTTTAATGCCAATGGCCGGCTGGACAGCCGCGGCGGCTCAGCAACGGCCTTTCTTGGCCTGGCCCGGCGGGCAGAAATAGCCTTTGTCGCGGTGATGGCGATGGCGGTGCTTGCGATAGCGGCGGCCGTCGTCGTCGCGGCGTTCCGACGCCGCCGGCTTGCCGTAGTCGTGGCCGATGGCCGCGCCGGAAGCGCCGCCCACCGCGCCGCCGATGATGGCGCCGTTGCGGCCGCCCACCGCCTCGCCCACCGCCGCGCCGGCCGCGCCGCCCAGCGCGCCGCCGACGATGGTGGAGGTGTCCGCCAGGGCGGTGGAGGCCAAACCGGCCAGGCTCAGCGATAAGATGACAAGTGCGCGTTTCATGCGGCTAACTCCTGAATTTAAACGGATGAGGCAGCTTAACCGTTTGGTTGACAGCCGGCTGTTTCGAATTGTTAGGAATTGTTCTCTCTTGTTATCGCTTCACAACTTATCGAATTTATATGTAGCCGGACGGCATGAAAAACGGCGGAGCATCCAAAGATGCCCCGCCGCGACCTCATGCTGAATCTTGGCAAACCCGCCGGATCAACCCCTCGGCCGCACCAGCTGCCAGGCCCGGCCCAGATAAGTCACCGCGCCGAAGCCGCTCCACACGTGCACCAGACGGGTAAACGGGAAGATCACGAACAAGCTCATGCCCATGAACAAGTGCGCCTTGAACACCGGCGAGGCGCCGACGATGAAGATGGCCGCGTCGCCGCGCAGGGTGACGATGTGCTGGGCCCAGCTCATCAGCAACACCATCTCGTGGCCGTCCAGATGCTGCGCCGACACCGCGATGGTGCTGAGGCCCAATAGCAAGGTGGCCAGAATCCACAGCAACACCAGCTTGTCGCGCCAGGTGGTGTTGGCCGCCAGCCGGTCGCAAGTGAAGCGGCGGTGCAGCAGGATCAGGATGCCGACCAGACACAGGCCGCCCATGATGCCGCCGGCCGTCATCGCGAACACCTGCTTGAAGCTGTGGCTGACGCCCAGCGCGTCCCATACCGCCACCGGCGTCAACAGGCCCACCAGATGGCCGAAGAACAGGCCGATGATGCCGAGGTGGAACAGGATGTTGCCCAGCCGCAGCTGGCCGCGGTACAGCAGTTGCGAGGATTCGCTCTTCCAGCTGTATTGCTCGCGGTCGAAGCGGATCAGGCTGCCCAGCAGGAACACCGCCAGCGCGATGTAGGGGTAGATGCCGAATACGAATTGGTGCAGATAGTTCATGTTGCTCTCCTGGCAGCGGGATTCAGCCCTGCGGCCGCTGCGGGTAAAAGTTCACCGGAGCGATGGCCGGCCGCGCCGGCTTCAGCAGCGGCTCCACGCCGTCCGCGCCGGGGCCGAAGGTCTCCAGCATCTCGTCCATGTCGCGCACCGGCGGCACGGTCAGCGCTTCCGGCTCCACCGGCGACAGCAGCACCAGCCCCTGCAGCACGCCGGCGTAGTGGGAGTGGCTGTCGGCCAGCTTGCCGGCCACATGGGCGATCACGTGCACCGCGTCGGAGAGCAGCCGGGCGGCCTCCTCCGGCGGGCACTGCGCCAGGAACTCCAGGAACAGCGGCAGATAGTCCGGCAGCTCGTTCGCCGCCGGCTCCAGGCCCTGGGCCTGGTATTCGGCCAGCAGATCCACCATGGCCTGGCCGCGGGCGCGGTCCTCGCCGTGGATATGCTCGAACAGGTGCAGCGAATGGCTGGGGTTGCGATCGAAGGTCTGCACATAACGTTCTTGCAGCGTGATCAGATCCTCGCCCTCCAAGGACAGCAGCAAGGGCTCCAGCAGCCGGGCGATGCGCGGCTCGGCCGCCACCTCGGCGCGGATGTCGTCCGCCGCCGCGATCAGATCCGGCTCCGGGTAGCACAGCAGCGCCGATAAGGCCTGATAGATGCGCATGGCGTTCTCCTTCACTGACCGGAATTGGACTTGCGGTCGCGCCGCATGTCGTGGAACACGATGGGAGTGGCCTTCTTCTTGCCGAACAGGCTGGCCTCGGACTCGCCGCCGGAGCAGCCGTTGCCGAAGGTGAAGCCGCAGGACGCCTTGTCCTCGAAGGTGTTTTCCACCAGCTCCTTGTGGCTGGACGGAATCACGAAGCGGTCTTCGTAATTGGCGATGGCCATCACCTGATACATCTCCTCCACCTGGGCCGGGTTCAGATGCGTGCCCTTGAGGGTGGCGGGATCCGACACCTTCTCCACGCTCTTCTTGCGCATATAGCGCCGCATCGCCACCATGGTTTCCAGCGCCTTCACCACCGGCTCTTCCTTGCCGGCGGTCAGCAGATTGGCCAGGTACTGAATGGGGATGCGCAGGTCCTTGACGTCCGGGATGATGCCGTTCTCGCCGATCAGGCCGTTTTCCATCGCGGACTGGATGGGAGACAGCGGCGGGATGTACCACACCATGGGCAGGGTCCGGTATTCCGGGTGCAGCGGGAAAGCCACTTTCCACTCCATCGCCATCTTGTAGACCGGGGAGCGCTGCGCGGCGTCGATCCAGCTTTGCGGAATGCCCTGCTTCTGCGCCTCGGCGATCACCTCCGGCGCGTTCGGGTCCAGGAACACGCCCAGCTGCGCCTCGTACAGGCTCTTCGGGTCTTCCACCGCGGCGGCTTCGTCTATCTTGTCGGCGTCGTACAAGAGCACGCCCAGATAGCGGATGCGGCCGACGCAGGTTTCCGAGCACACCGTCGGCTGGCCGCCCTCGATGCGCGGGTAGCAGAAGGTGCACTTCTCGGCCTTGCCGGAGGTCCAGTTGTAATAAATCTTCTTGTACGGGCAGCCGGACACGCACATGCGCCAGCCGCGGCATTTGTCCTGGTCTATCAGCACGATGCCGTCGTCTTCGCGCTTATAGATGGAGCCGGACGGACAGGAGGCGACGCAAGCCGGGTTCAGGCAGTGTTCGCACAGGCGCGGCAGATACATCATGAAGGTGTTCTCGAAGGCCGAGTACATTTCCTTCTGGATGCCCTCAAACAGGGCGTCCTTGCTGCGCTTGGAGAATTCGCCGCCCAGATCGTCCTCCCAGTTCGGGCCCCATTCGATCTTGTTCATCTTCTTGCCGGTCAGCACCGACACCGGCCGCGCGGTGGGCGGCGTCTTCATCTCCGGCGCGTTCTGCAGATGTTCGTAGTCGTAGGTGAACGGCTCGTAGTAATCGTCTATCGCCGGCATATTGGGGTTGGCGAAGATATTGCCCAGGATTTTCAGCCGGCCGCCCTGACGCGGCTCCAGCTTGCCGTTGGGCTTGCGCACCCAGCCGCCCTTCCACTTCTCCTGGTTTTCCCATTCCTTGGGGTAGCCGATGCCGGGCTTGGTTTCCACATTGTTGAACCAGGCGTATTCGACGCCGTCGCGGCTGGTCCAGACGTTTTTGCAGGTGACCGAACAAGTGTGGCAGCCGATGCACTTGTCCAGATTCAACACCATGCCGATTTGAGCGCGGATTTTCATTGTTGCTCTCCTGCCGGACTATCCATCCAGTCCACTGAGTTCATCTTGCGCACCACCACGAACTCGTCGCGGTTGGCGCCCACGGTGCCGTAGTAGTTGAAGCCCCAGGACAGCTGCGCGTAGCCGCCTATCATGTGGGTGGGCTTGGTCACCGTGCGGGTCACCGAGTTGTGGATGCCGCCGCGCTTGCCGGACACTTCCGCGCCCGGCACGTTCACGATCTTCTCCTGGGCGTGGTACATCATCGTCATGCCCTGCGGCACCCGCTGCGACACCACGGCGCGGGCGGTCAGCGTGCCGTTGGCGTTGAACACCTCGATCCAGTCGTTGTCCACGATGCCGGCCTTCTTGGCGTCGTCCTCGGACAGCCACACGTTCGGGCCGCCGCGGCTCAGGGTCAGCATGCGCAGATTGTCGGAGTACGTGCTGTGGATGCCCCACTTCTGGTGCGGGGTCAGGAAGTTCAGCACCAATTCGTGATTGCCGTTGCCGTGCTTGCCCAGCACCGCCTGGGTGGTTTTCAGATCCACCGCCGGCTTGTACACGCACAGGCCTTCGCCGAAGGCGCGCATCCACTGGTGATCCTGGTAGAACTGCTGGCGGCCGGTGATGGTGCGCCAGGGAATCAGCTCGTGCACATTGGTGTAGCCGGCGTTGTAGCTGACTTCTTCGCTTTCCAGGCCGGACCAGGTGGGCGAGGAAATGATCTTGCGCGGCTGCGCCTGCACATCGCGGAAGCGGATGCTGTCGTGCTCGCGCGGCTTGGCCAGATGGGTGTGGTCGCGGCCGGTGATCTTGGACAGCGCGTCCCAGGCTTTCACCGCCACGTGGCCGTTGGTTTCCGGCGCCAGCGTCAGAATCATCTCGGCGGCGTCGATCGCGGTTTCCAGCTTGGGCTGGCCCTTGCCGGCGCCCTGGCTCGCCACTTGGTTCAGGCCGCGCAGGATGTCCACCTCATGGCCGGTTTTCCAGTTGATGCCCTTGCCGCCGTTGCCGGCTTTTTCCAGCAAGGGGCCGATGGTGGTGAACTTGTCGTAGATCGCGCCGTAGTCGCGCTCCACCACCGTCATCTTGGGCATGGTCTTGCCCGGCACCGGCTCGCACTCGCCTTTTTTCCAGTCCTTGGGATCGAAGGGCTGGCCCAGTTCTTCCGGGGTGTCGTGCATCAGCGGGGTCAGCACCAAGTCCTTTTGCACGCCCAGATAGTCCTTGCCCAGCTCGGACAGCTTCTTGGCGAAGCCCTTGTAGATCTCCCAGTCGGTGCGCGACTGCCACAAGGGCTGCACCGCTTCGGACAGCGGGTGGATGAAGGGGTGCATGTCCGAGGTGTTGAGATCGTCCTTCTCGTACCAGGTGGCGGTGGGCAGCACCACGTCGCCGTACAAGCAGGTGGTGGACATGCGGAAGTCCAGCACCACCAGCAGGTCCAGCTTGCCTTCCGCCGCCGGACGCACGGTGATTTCGGTCGGCTTGATGCAGTCGTCTTCCGAATTCAGCACCGCGTTCTGGGTGCCCAACAGGTATTTGAGGAAGTATTCGTGGCCCTTGCCGGAGCTGCCCAGGATGTTGGAACGCCACACGAACATATTGCGCGGGAAGTTCTGCGGGTTGTCCGGGTCGTTGCAGGCCAGGTCCAGCTTGCCGGACTTGAGGCCGTCCACCACGTAGGCGGCGGCGTCCTGGCCGGCGGCGGCCGCGGCGCGGGTCACCTCCAGCGGGTTGGCGGACAGCTGCGGCGCGGACGGCAGCCAGCCCATGCGCTCGGCCTTGGCGTTGTAATCGATCAGCGCCATGCCGGCCATGCGGCCGTCGGCGGTGGGCGCCAGGATTTCGCCTACGCCCAGTTTTTCATGCCGCCACTGGCTGGTGTGGGCGTAGAAGAAGCTGGTGCCGTTCATCTGCCGCGCCGGGCGGTTCCAGTCGCCGGCGAAGGCCAGCGGCGCCCAGCCGGTTTGCGGACGCAGTTTTTCCTGGCCCACGTAGTGGCACCAGCCGCCGCCGGACTGGCCGATACAGCCGCACAGCATCAGCATATTGATGATGCCGCGGTAGGTCATGTCCATGTGGTACCAGTGGTTCAGCGCCGCGCCGACGATGACCATGGATTTGCCCTGGGTCTGATCGGCGTTCTGCGCGAACTCGCGCGCCACCTGGATCACCAGTTCCGGCTTCACGCCGGTGTGCTTCTGCTGCCAGGCCGGGGTGTAGGGCACGTCGTCCATGTAGTCGACGGCGACGTTGCCGCCGCCCAGGCCGCGGTCTATGCCGTAGTTGGCCGCCATCAGGTCGAATACCGTGGCCACCAGGGTTTCGCTGCCGTCGGCCAGGCGGATGCGCTTGGCCGGCACATTGCGGGTCAGCAGTTCATCGTGCTCGGCGCCGAAGTAAGGGAAGCCCACGCCCACCACCGCGTCGCTTTCCTTGATCAGCGACAGCTTGGCGGACACCTCGCGGCCGTTGCCGCCGTCCTTCTGCTCCAGGTTCCACTTGCCGGCCTTGCCCTCGGCCTGGCCCCAGCGGAAGCCGATGGAGCCGTTGGGCGCGACGATGTCGCCGCTGGCTTCGTCGATCAGCAGGGTTTTCCAGTCCGGGTTGTTGTCTTCGCCCAAGCCGCCTTCCAGATGGGAGGCGCGCAGGAAGTAGTCCGGAATGTAGCGCTCGCCGTCTTGCTTCAGCGCCACCAGCATCGGCATGTCGGTATAGCGGCGGATGTAGTCGCTGAAGTAGCCGGACGGATTATCGAGGTGGAATTCCTTGAAGATCACATGGCCCATCGCCATTGCCATCGCGGCGTCGGTGCCCTGCTTGGGGGCCATCCAGATGTCGCCGAACTTGGCCATTTCGCCAAAGTCGCTGGACACCGCCACCGTCTTGGTGCCCTTGTAGCGCACCTCGGTATAGAAGTGGGCGTCCGGGGTGCGGGTCATCGGCACATTGGAGCCCCACACCATCAGATAGGTGGAGTTGTACCAGTCCGCGGATTCGGCCACGTCGGTCTGCTCGCCCCAGGTCTGCGGGCTGGCCGGCGGCAAGTCGCAATACCAGTCGTAGAAGGACAGCGGCACCCCGCCGATCAGGCTGAGGTAACGGCTGCCGGCGGCGTAGGACACCATGGACATCGCCGGAATCGGCGAGAAGCCCACCACGCGGTCCGGACCGTATCGCTTGATGGTGAAGGCGTTGGCGGCGGCCACGATCTCGTTGGCCTCGTCCCAGCTGGCGCGCACGAAACCGCCCTGGCCGCGCTTGGACTTGTACTGCTTGGCCAGTTCCGGCGTCTGGCTGATCTTTTCCCAGGCCTCCACCGGGCTCAGGGTCTGGCGCGCCTCGCGCCACAATTTGGCCAGCCGGCCGCGGATCATCGGGTATTTGACGCGCTGGGCGGAGTAGACGTACCAGCTATAGGACGCGCCGCGCGGACAGCCGCGCGGTTCGTGATTGGGCAGGTCCGGCCGGGTGCGCGGGTAATCGGTCTGCTGGGTTTCCCAGGTGATCAGGCCGTTCTTCACATACACCTTCCAGCTACAGGAGCCGGTGCAGTTCACGCCGTGGGTGGAACGCACCACCTTGTCGTGCTGCCAGCGCTGGCGGTAGGCGTTTTCCCAACCGCGATCCTCGTTGACGACGGCGCCGTGACCATTGGCAAAGGTGGAGCGGGTCTTGCCCAGGAAATTCAAACGGTCGAGAAAGTGACTCATCTTGCCTCCAAATATCGGGGTCCGCGCCGCACGGGCCGGCGGCTCCAGCCACCGGGGGAAACGGACCTTTTCACTTGATTGCAAGCTTAGAACGCGCCGGCAAGCGCCGACATTCGCCGAAGGTCGACGCCGGACGGCGCATTGGCACTAGTCACGGTTAGTACTTTGGCGAGACGGACTAGCCAGAAAGAACTAGTGGCGATATTCGACCCTTGCCGTCGAAAAATAAAATGTTATAACATAACAAAAACCGCGAACAGCCAAAGGCCTTCGCCACTCGCATCGCCCTCACCTAATCGGACCCCATGCCATGACGCCCACGCCCTCCTCCTCCGCCGCGCTAGACGCCAGACTGCCAGTCACCGTGCTGTCCGGCTTCCTCGGCGCCGGCAAAACCACCTTGCTCAACCACATACTCAACAACCGCGAAGGCCGCCGCGTGGCGGTGATCGTCAACGACATGAGCGAGGTCAATATCGACGCCGCCCTGGTGCGCGAAGGCGGCGCGGCGCTGTCGCGCACCGAGGAAAAACTGGTGGAGATGAGCAATGGCTGCATCTGCTGCACCCTGCGCGAAGACCTGCTGCTGGAAGTGTCGCGGCTGGCGCGCGAAGGCCGTTTCGACCAGCTGGTGATCGAATCCACCGGCATCGCCGAGCCGCTGCCGGTGGCGGAAACCTTCACCTTCGCCGACGAGCAGGGCCGCAGCCTGGCCGACTCCGCGCGGCTGGACACCATGGTCACCGTGGTGGACGCCTGTCACTTCCTGCGCGATTACGCCTCGCGCGATCAGCTGCGGCAACGCGGCGAATCCCTGGGCGAGGCCGACGAGCGCACGGTGGCGGACCTGTTGATCGAACAAGTGGAGTTCTGCGACGTGATCGTGCTCAACAAGACCGATCTGATCGACGCCGCGGACAAGGAACGGCTGGCCGGCATCCTGCGCCAGCTCAACCCGCGCGCCCGCATCGTCGAAGCCCGCTTCGGCCAGGTGCCGCTGGACGCGGTGCTCAACACCGGCCTGTTCGACTTCGACGCCGCCGCCGACGCCCCCGGCTGGCTCAGTGAGCTGCGCGGCGAGCACACGCCGGAAACCGAGGAATACGGCATCGCCAGCTTCGTCTACCGCGCGCGCCGCCCCTTCCATCCGCAGCGCTTCTTTGAACTGGCGCAGCGGGAATGGCCGGGCGTGCTGCGCTCCAAGGGCTATTTCTGGCTGGCCAGCCGCCCTGCCCACGCCCAGCTGTGGTCGCAGGCCGGCGCGGTGTGCCGCCACGAACTGGCCGGCCAATGGTGGGCCGCCACCCCGCGCGAACACTGGCCGCAGGACGAAGACAGCCTGCGCCAGATAGAAAGCCACTGGCGGGACGGCATCGGCGACGCGCGCCAGGAACTGGTGCTGATCGGCATCGCCATGAACGAAGCCGAACTACGCCGTCAATTGGACGCCTGCCTGCTGGACGAAGCCGAAATGGCCGCCGGCCCGGCCGCCTGGGCGCTGCTGCCGGACCCCTTCCCGCCGCTGGAAACCCTTGCCGAGGACGCCGCATGAACGCCCCGCTGCCCGATATCGCGCGCAACGGCGCCGCCGCCGCGCTGCTGCCCTTGAACTGGGTGGGCATGGACGGCATCGCGCTGCCGCTGCGGCTGGCGGACGCCGCCCACGGCTGCGTCGCCGCCCGCGCCAGCGTGCAAGTCAACCTGCCCCGGCCGGCGATCAAGGGCATACACATGTCCCGGCTCTACCGGCTGCTGCAAGCCCACGCCGACGCCGCGCCGCTCAGCCCGGCCGCCCTAAGCCGGCTGCTGCGGGCTATGGCGGACAGCCACGCCGACTGCGGCAGCGACGCCGCCCGCGCGGAATTCCGCTTCGAACTGCTGTGCCAGCGCCCGGCGCTGGCCACGCCGGGCCTGTCCGGCTGGAAGGCCTACCCCGCCGCGCTGGGCGCCGAACTCGACGGCGACGGCTGCCGGCTGTGGGCCGAGGTGGAAATCGCCTACTCCTCCACCTGCCCCTGCTCCGCCGCGCTGGCGCGCCGGCTGATCGCCGACGCCTTCCGCCAACAGGAGCGCGCGGCCACGCCCGACGCGGTTTATGACTGGCTGCTGGAACACGCCACCCTGGCCACCCCGCACAGCCAGCGCAGCCAGGCGCGGCTGCGCTTCGACATCCCCGCCGACGCCGCCGGCTGGGAGCTGGCGGCGCGCATAGACCTGGCCGAGCAGGCGCTGGCCACCCCGGTACAAACCGCGGTCAAGCGCGCCGACGAACAAGCTTTCGCCGCGCTCAACGGCGCCAATCTGATGTATGTGGAAGACGCCGCGCGCCGGCTGCAAGCGGCGCTGGCCGGCCACGGCCTGAGCCGAGTCGACGTCCGCCACCAGGAAAGCCTGCACCCGCACGACGCGGTGGCGGCCAGCCAACTCTCATAAGCAATCCACGATCTCGCGAGCAAGAGCGAGACAAGGCGAGAACAGCGGAGAAAGCGGAATGTACATTCGGTACATGAGCATTTCGAAGATGTTCTCAACGCCGTATCGCCGCAGCGCAGCAGATCGTGAACACTCTCTCAGGGAGCAGCGCTTGATACGCAAAAACCCCTCCGGCCACCTGCCGGTGATCGCCGAATCCGCCTACGTCGACAAGACCGCCATCCTCTGCGGCAAGATCATCGTCCACGACCATGTCTTCATCGGCCCCTACGCGGTGATCCGCGCCGACGAAGTGGACGCCAACGGCGAGATGGAAGCCATCGTCATCGGCCCCCACTCCAATATCCAGGACGGCGTGGTCATCCACTCCAAGGCCGGCGCCGCCGTCGCCATCGGCGCGCACACCTCCATCGCCCACCGCTCCATCATCCACGGCCCCTGCGCCGTGGGCGAACGCGTCTTCGTCGGCTTCAACAGCGTGCTGTTCAACTGCCGCGTCGGCGACGGCTGCGTGGTGCGCCACAACGCGGTGGTGGACGGCTGCGAACTGCCGGCCGGCTGCTACGTGGCCTCCACCGAACGCATAGGCGCGGCCAGCGACACCGCGCGCCTGCCCAAGGCCAGCGTGTCCGCCGCCGAATTCTCCGAAGACGTGCTGCGCGCCAACAGCGAACTGGTGCGCGGCTACAAAGCGCTGCAAAACGAGTTCTGAATGAGCGACATCCTGATCCGCAACGCCCGCCTGGTCAGCGACGGCCGCGAGTGGGAAGCCGACCTGCGCGTCGGCAACGGCCGCATCCGCCGCATCGATGCCAGCCTGCCCGGCCGCCCCGGCGACATCGACATCGACGCCGCCGGCCAATGGCTGCTGCCCGGCATGATCGACGACCAAGTCCACTTCCGCGAACCCGGCGCGCCGCACAAGGGCAGCATCGCCAGCGAATCCCGCGCCGCGGTGGCCGGCGGCGTCACCAGCTTCATGGACATGCCCAACACCCGGCCGGCCACCACCTGCCTGGACGCGCTGGCGGACAAGGAAAGCCGCGCCGCCGCCGGCTCGGTGGCCAATTACGGCTTCCACCTGGGCGCCACCCGCCACAATCTAGCGCTGATCGCCGCGCTGCCGCCCAACCGCGCCGCCGGCGTCAAAGTGTTCATGGGCGCCAGCACCGGCGACCTGCTGCTGGACGACCCGGCCGCGCTGGAACGGCTGTTCGCCGCTTGCCCGCTGCCCATCCTCACCCACTGCGAACACACGCCGCGCATCCGCGAGCGCGAAGCCGCCTGGCGGCTGCGCTTCGGCGACGACATCCCGCCGGACCAGCACCCTCTGATCCGCGACGCCGAAGCCTGCTACCAATCCACCCGGCTGGCGGTGGAGCTGGCGCAACGCCACGGCAGCCAGCTGCACGTGCTGCACCTGAGCAGCGCGCGCGAACTGGAGCTGTTCCGGCCCGGCCCCGTCGCCGGCAAGCGCATCACCGCCGAAGCCTGCGTCCACCACCTGCTGCTGGACGACGGCGACTACGCCCGCCTGGGCCACCTGATCAAATGCAATCCGGCGATCAAAAGCCGCGCTGACCGCGACGCGCTGCGCCAGGCGCTGCGCGACGGCCGCATCGACCTGATCGGCACCGATCACGCGCCGCACGCCTGGGAGGAAAAACAGCAGCCCTACGCCCAGGCCCCGGCCGGCCTGCCGCTGGTCCAGCACGCGCTGCCGGCGCTGCTGGAATTGGTGGCCGACGGCGAACTGACGCTGCCGCAACTGGTGGACAAGACCAGCCACGCGGTGGCCACCCGCTTCGCCATCGCCGAACGCGGCTATCTGCGCGAAGGCTATTGGGCCGATCTGACGCTGGTGCAGCGCCTGCCCGCGCCGCGCCCGGTCTGCCGCGACGCCCTGCTGGCTCATTGCGGCTGGACCCCCTTCCCGCATCTGGCCTTCCGCCACGCGGTCAGCGCCACCATCGTTTCCGGTCAATTGGCTTGGTTCCAGGGCCGCATCCAGCCGGACTGCCAGGGCCTGCCGCTGCGGTTTATGCGCTGAGGGCCGGTTACAGGTTTGCCATAAAACAGTCCTTACACTACACGGGTCAACCACTGCGCTACAGCTACGCCTCGTCTAAGCAGCCTGCCTACGAGGTAGAGTCCGGCCAACTGACCCTGCCCCTATTTCTGGATCGACTTCCAACGCCTCTTGGCACCAGCACTTCGCCATTCCACCGTGGCCTTTGTTCTACTGCACCTAACAATCGGCCTTAGCAGGACAGTTCCGCAAGCACCTTGCAGGGCTTTACTAACATGGAACCAGCCCGCCCTCGCGGGCTGCCGAGCCACCGCGCCCCCTTATTCCAATATTGATAGAATTCAAGCACTGTTAGTGCCGTGAAGTTGCAGAGTGATGGCCGATGCGGATCTGAGGTGAGTGCGGCGGCCACTATTGCATAGCAAGACTACCTTGAAAAACAATAAAGAGAGTATTGTTTCAACCTATAGCCACAAGAATATGGATTGCCTCCCAAAAAACCTAGCAAAATGGCCAGCACTACGCCTGTTCACCGCAGAAAATAGCAGATAACATCGATGCAATCTCGCAACAGCAACCAACTAGAATGCACTAACTGCACTCTTGGTTTCACAAGAGCATTATAGAAGAAGCAAAACCGTAAGCCGCACTCAAGAAAAACCATCTACTCAATCTTAAAAGGCCTTAAAGATGAAAGAAAAAACTTGGTGGACCCCTGATGAGCTGGCTATAACCGAAAGAAAATTTCGCTCAATAAAAAATATTTCAGAAATTGACACAAAAAATGATTTTGGATCTTATAGAAAAATGCTGTTAACAGGGGACAAATCAGCCTCCGAAATAAAATCCCACAACGACATCAATCCAATTAGAAAAATACAATTAATCAAAAAAAGACTTAAACTTTCCAATTCAAACCACATTCTTGATGCAGGCTGCGGCCTAGGCTACACCACAACGGCCCTTGCAAATACCTTCATCAAAAGTAAAGTTACTGGAATTGACATTTCCGAAGATGCCATAGAGTATGCAAAGCAAAATTTCCACAACGCCGAATTCAAGTCCCTAGCCATTTCTCCCAGCTCAGAAAAAATTGGAAAATTCGACTGCATATTTTGTTTTGAATTTTATCCATTTACTCGCAACAAAGACTCCAGTCTGCAATCTAAATTTCTCGAATACTTTTCTGCCCAACTAAATCCTCTGGGCACAATTGTAATTTACCAAGCCTGGAACAATCCAAACTCTTTAGTTGCCATACTGGATGAAGTTAAAAGTTTATGCCCCAATCTACACTTCTGCATCTATACAATCCCCCATCCAAAGCTCCCCACCTGGCTTCCCTTCTGGACCGCAACTATCATTTCTCACCTACTATGTTTTCTTGGCCTTGATGGACTAAAGAGAATTATTGCAATAAAAAACAGAAATCCGACTAAAAATAGAGAATAGCTTTACAACAAAAAACCCCATAGAACCGCAACACTAAAACAGAACACAAAAATATTTTACCTAAAACTCACAAAATATAGAAAACATATTAATTAAAAATACCACTCGTACCGGCATCACACCCATGGCCATTAAATACATTACCTAAAAATTATTTCTCCACCTCAAGAGAAAAGCGCCACCACCTTTAATTCAACCATTGCCTTAACATACTCTCTTACACCTTCCAACACACATAAAACGTCGATAGACTTTTTAATAGCTATCACTGGGGCCATCACTGCTCTTAAAATTTTAGAAAAACACTAACAAAAATTAATACATGCAAGAAAAAACAATATTACACCCCATATAACTATTACGCAGTCCACCCCTTGCTTGCTTCCCGCCCCCCCATATGTGATCGAAAGAAGAACTAAAGTCCTAAAAAAAGCCCGCTGTTTCCAGCGGGCCAAGTCTTACCCCAATTTTAATCAAGCGGCTCAAGCCTCCGTGGCGGCCAGTTCGCGCCGCGCATCCGGTGCCGGCCGCGCCAGCAGCTCCATCCACTTGCGGCAGGCGGACAGCAGGATCACCAGGCCCAGCGCCAGCATGGCGATGGAGATGGCGGCGTTGAACAGGTTGTAGCCCTTGGCCGCCGGGTTCAGGTAAACGTGCTTGATCATCCAGTAACCGGCGTAATTGACGGTGACATAGAGATAAGCCAGCGGCAGCAGGCAGGTCATCATGTAGGCGCGATTGTGCGACAGCCGCAGGATGATGGTGGCGCCGATGATCAGGCCGATGGACGCCATCAGCTGATTGGACACGCCAAACAAGGCCCACACCGAATTGATGTCGCCGGAGTTCAGCAGATAGCCCCACAGCAGGCAGGCCACCACCGAAGCGCCGATGCCGCCGGGCATCCAATCGGTGCGCTTGAGCGGCGCCCAGGCGTCGCCGACGAAGTCCTGGATCAGATAACGGGCGACGCGGGTGCCGGAATCGATGGCGGTGAGGATGAACACCGCTTCGAACATCACCATGAACTGGAAGAAATAGGACGCCAGATTATGGAACCAGGGAATGCGGGTGAAGATGTCCGCCATGCCCACCGCCAGCGTCACCGCGCCGCCGGTGCGGCCGTACAGGTCCAGGCCGATCTCCTGGGACAGCTGCGGCAGGTTCACCACCTGCATGCCCAGCTTGGCGAAGGTGTCCGGCGCGGAGTTGATAGCGAAGTAATCCGCCGGGTGCAAGGCGGTGGCGGCGATCAAGGCCATCACTCCCACCACGCATTCGGCCAGCATCGCGCCGAAGCCCACCGGCAGGATGTCGCTCCAGCGGTCTATCTGCTTGGGCGTGGTGCCAGAGCCGATGAAGGCGTGGAAGCCGGAAATGGCGCCGCAGGCGATGGTGATGGAGATGAACGGCCATACCGGGCCGGCCAGCACCGGGCCGCCGCCGTGGATGAACTGGGTAACGGCCGGGAACTGGATTTGCGGGTTGATGAACACCACGCCCACCACCAACAGGCCGAACACGCCTATCTTCATGAAGCTGGACAGACAGGCGCGCGGGGTCAGCAGCATCCACACCGGCAACGCGGTGGCGAAGAAGGCGTAGACGGGCAGCAGCAGGGACACGGTGGACGCCTTCAGCGTCAGCAGCTCGCCCAGCGCGGTGCCCTGGATGTAGGGGCCGGCGAACACACAGGCCATGATGGCGGCGACGCCGACATAGCTGGCGTTCTTCATATTGCCGGTGACGCGCTCCCACAGGCCGACGGCGATGGCGATGGGAATGGTCATGCTCACCGCGAACGCGCCCCAGGGATTGCGCTCCAGCGCGTGCACCACCACCATGGACAGGCCGGCCATGGTGATGGTGATGATGAATAGCATGGCCAGGCCGGTGCACCAGCCGGCCCAGGGGCCCAGCTCGGTCTTGGCCACTTCCGACAAGGATTTGCCGTGATGCTTCATCGAAGCGAACAACACCACGGTATCGTGCACCGCGCCGCCGATCACACAGCCTATCAGCAGCCACAACATGCTGGGCAGATAGCCGTACTGGGCGGCCAGCACCGGCCCCACCAGCGGGCCGGCCGCCGCGATGGCGGCGAAGTGGCCGCCAAACGCCACCCACTTGCTGGTGGGCACATAGTCCTTGCCGTCCTTTAATTCATGCGCCGGGGTCACGGCGCTATCATCGACACCCAATACCTTGCGCGTGAAGAACACCCCGTACAGGCGGTAGCAAATGGCAAGTATGCAAAGGGTGGCGATCACGAAGGTCAATGCGTGATCCATTTTTGTCAGCTCCGGTGATAGTCTCACCCGGAACTTACGCGCGGGCGCGGCCGCCGTGGGGCGGAAAGCGGCTCAGCGGCCGCATGGCGTCGCCAGCGGCGGCTAGAGCGGGGCGAGCGGCACAAGGCAGGCGTCAGCTCACGAACTCGCGAGCATATGAGCGCAGCTCAAAAACTAGTCAAAAGGCCAGCAGATTAATCAATAAAAATGATCTACGGTTTTTGCTTCATTAACCATATTGATGATATGGCTATGAAGAGAGTGATTCGCTTGGGCGACCCGACAGATCATGGCGGTTTTGTCACGGGCGCAGCGCCCACAACGACTTTCTTTGGGAAGCCTGTCGCTCGGATTGGCGACCCAGTAAGCTGCCCACAACAGGGACATACTGGCTGTGTCATTGTTGAAGGGGATCCCTCATGGATCATCGACGGTAAAGCAACGGCACTGGAAGGACACAAAGTTAGCTGTGGCGCTACCTTGATCTCAACACTGGGTGAGGTTGGGCGTAGTTATGAAGCCAGCGGTGCGGCAAGCGTTGGAGGGACAGCTCGTGCTGTTGTACTTGTAGCGACGGCTGCTGCCGCAGCTTTGGAAAATGAGATTATCGAGCATTGGTACACACTTGAAGATGAGTCCGGTCATCCCGTTGAAGGCTATCGCTACGATCTTTATCAAAACAAAGAGCGCGTCACTCATAAAGGAAGCTTCAACTCAGGCAAGACAAACGCGATCCAAGGAGGGGACTCGGACTTCGTCATGTGGCTGGAGCGTGATTCCGCTAAACGTGATTAGGGACTCAAATCATGACAGCTATAGCCAAACCGAGGATAAACCCGGAGGTTCGCCTGTTAGCCGCCATGGCGTATGGCGAAGCATATCTGGCGGATAGTCCCGATGAAATGTACGCCTTGGCCAGCGTGCTAAAGCGTCAAAGAGATGCTCGGGGTTATTCCAGCATGGCCGCGTTTGTGGCAGGTGAACCATCTTTTTCATTTGTAGTCGGGGATGGCAATAAGCGTTATGTCCACTTTAAAAAGACAAAAGACGAGGACATACTGGCCAACGCCGGGATGAAAATCGCTATAGCCGCCGCAGAAAATGCGCTGGCAAATGGCCCTGACAAATCTAATGGCGCTTGGTTTTGGGATGGCGCCGATATTAAATCCAACTACAAAAAACATTTCAAGGTAAGGGTCGGCATTCGTTTTACCGACCCATCGCACAACATTTATGATATCAATGAGTCGTCAAAGCTGGTTATAAAACACAAAGTCACCAAAAAGAAAGCAAACGGAAAAATAGAAACTTACAAGGAGGAGCTTTATCGCTACGATCACGTCTATGAGTCCACGGCTGCCCATGGGGGAACAATCTTTTGGAAGCAGAACACGGACTATTTGCGGTTTACCAAGGCGAAGGAATATAAATGAAATCGCTTGGCATTGCATTGGCTTTAATTTCAACCGCACTATTCGCAGCGCCATCTGCCAATGTGATCAGTAGTTGCCTAGAAACACAGGCTAGAGGTGGCATAAGCTCGGTTGAAATACGGATAAATGAAATTATTCAAGAAGATGGCTATAAGCCAGGGTACACTGCTGAGTATGTAAAACACGAGGGCATTGACATTGGCTTTGCCACCTCCCCAAAGGGAGGCGCGGTACTTTACATGGGCAAACTCTGGCCTATTAATCGCTCGACGCTGCTTCCAGGAGTAGAAAAGGTGAGCAAGCCGGTGGTTCATGTTGAATTAGCTTATTGGGCATTACTTGAGGAGGGTCCGAAGAAATATCTTTGCATAACGGATAATTTTGATGGCATAGGCCGCAGTGGTAGCTTTCAAAAGAGCAAATATGCATACATTCTTGAGCTAACAGGCAAGCGTATTTTGTATTTTATCGTAGGCAGAACATAAAGATGCAGCGTCTTTAGTCTACAGGCCCTCAGGGCTGCCAGTCCTGATAGGGCTTATGCACCTTGGCGTAGGCTTTTTGCAGTTCGCCGCTGGCGCGCGCGGCGCGGATGGCCCGGTTCAGCGCCTGATGGACGAAATCGCCGCGGCGGTTGCAGTTGAGGAAGAGCACGTCCGGGTAGTCGTCGAAACGGGCGCGGCGGATATTGTTCAGCTTGAACTTGCGCACCAGATAATCCGCCTCCTCCTGCGCCCACAGCACCCCGTCCACCCGGCCCAGATTCAGCTTTTTCAACGAGAGTTCCAGATTGACCACGCTCTTGCTGGGAAAGCCCCAGTTCACCGGCGGCGCCTCGATATTGTATTTGGCCAGATTGGCCATGCGCAGCACGTCCTCTTTGTCCAGCGGCTTGGTCTTGTGGGTGTAGAGCACGAAGGTGACCTTGCCCAGCATCTCCTTGGTGAACTGATAGGGCGTGGCGTCGTCCGCGCCCTCCCTCACCTTCATGATGGGAAAGCGGAAGTCCGCGTTCTTGTCGCTGGCGTCCAGATAGACGCGCTTGACCGGCTCTATGCTGAAACTGATCTTGCCTTCCTTGTAATGTCTGGCCACCACTTGCAGCAGTTCGGCGAACGGGCTGTTCTGGTTGTTCTCCAGCAATTGCGGCAGAAACACGGCGATGCCGTGCAGATCCGGCCGGTTGATGTCCGGCGAGCTGTCCTGGGTTGCCGTGCCGTTGCAGGCATGAAGCAGGCCGGGCGCGCAGCCCAGCGCCCAGGCCGCGCACAGCAGCATTTGTTTTGTCATCGAATGTCTCCCCCTGGACTGAGGTTTAGCACAGCGGAGGGGGATGCGCGGCGCATTTGGACGGGCGGCCGCTAGCTCGCGATGCCCAGCGCGTCCTTCAGGGGCTTCAGATAGCGGCGGCTGACCGGCAGGCTGTGGCCGTCCAGCGTATGGATGGTGGCGACGCCGTTGTCGCCGAACAGGATTTCCCGGATCGCCGACAAGCGCACCAGGTATTGCCGATGGCAGCGGAACAGATCGGTGCGCTCTTCCAGGGTGCGCAGCGTCAGCTCGGTGAAGCGCTCCACGCCGGCGGCGTCCACCACGTAAACGCCGCTGAGCCGGGAGCAGACATAGGCCACCTCCTCTAAGCGGCACAGCACGATGCGGTTGACGCCCTGGCAGGGAATCAGGCTGAGCGGCGCCAAGGCGCATACCGCCGCCGGCGGCGACGCGGCGCGCTGGCGCAGCCGCGCCAGGGTCTTGGCCAAGCGCGCCGGGTCCACCGGCTTCAGCAGGTAGTCGCAGGCGTGTTCTTCAAAAGCCTGCAGCGCGTAGGCGTCGTAAGCGGTGACGAACACCACTTGCGGCATGGCCTCCGGGTCCAGCATCGCCAGCATTTCCAGGCCGCTGATGCGCGGCATCTGGATATCCAGGAACACCACGTCCGGCTTGCGGCGATGGATGAAGGCGATGGCCTCCACCGCGTTGCCGCACTCGCCGACGATGTCCAGGCCGCCGGCGGCCTGCAATAGCTGGCGCAATTCGTCGCGCGCCAGCGGCTCGTCGTCCACCAGCAGCACGCTGGGCAGGCCGGCTGCGCTCATGCCGCCGCTCCGGCGCGGCGCGCGTCCGCCTGCGGGCAACGACAGGGCAGCAGCAGGCTGACCCGGGTGTAAAGCTCAGGGGCGCAATCCACCGCCACCCCGTAGGCCTCGCCGTAACGGGCGCGGATGCGGCGGTCCACCAGGGACATGCCCAGGCCGTCGCTCTGTTCCGGCTTGTGGTAGAGGCCGGCGTTGTCCTCCACTGTCACCCGCAGGCCTTGCGCGTCGCAGCGGGCGGAGATGCGGATGCGCCCCGGCTCCAGCAGCTGGGAGGTGCCGTGCTTGATCGCGTTTTCCACCAGCGGTTGCAGGGAAAACGCCGGCAGTTCGGCGCGGCGCGCCGCCTCCGGCGCGGCTATCTCCACTTGCAGCCGGCCGGCGAAGCGCGCCTCCTCGATACGCAGATAGGCGCTGACGTGGTCGATCTCGTCGCCCAGGGTGGCCATCTCGCTGGAGCGCTTCAGGTTCTTGCGGAAAAAGGTGGACAGGTATTGCACCAGCTGGCGCGCGTGCTCCGGGTTGCGGCGTATCACCGCGGACAGGGTATTGAGCGCGTTGAACAGGAAATGCGGATTGACCTGGGCGTGCAGCAGCTTGATCTCGGTCTGGGCCAGCAGCTGTTTCTGCTGCTCGTACTTGCCTTGCAGGATCTGGTTGGACAGCAGCCGGGCAATGCCCTCGCCCAGGGTCAGGTTGATCCCGGAAAACAGCTTGTTGCGCGTCTCGTACAGCTTGATGGTGCCGATCACCCGTTCGTCCTCGCCGCGCAAGGGGATCACCAGCGAGGAGCCCAGCTTGCAGGCCGGGCTGATGGAGCAGCGGTATGGCGTCTCATTGCCGTCGGCGTACACCACTTGGTTGGCGGCGATGGCGCGCTGGGTCAGCGGCGAGGTGATGGGCGTGCCCGCCAGATGGTGGTCGGCGCCGGCGCCGATGAAGGCCAGCAGCCGCTCGCGGTCGGTCAGCGCCACCGCGCCCACGCCCAGCTCCTCGTACAGGATGCGCGCCATGGTCATGCAGTTGTCGCGGTCGAAGCCGTGGCGCAGCACGCCTTCGGCGCGGGCGGCGATCTGCAGCGCCTTGGAGGAGAAGGCGGAGGAATACTTCTCCGCCAGCGCGCGCCGGTCCAGCAGGATGCGCATGAACATGGCCGCGCCCAGGGTGTTGGCGATCATCATCGGCAGCGCGATGCTGCGCACCAGATGCCAGGCGGCGGCGAAGGGCTTGACCGCCGCCAGCAGGATCAACATCTGCATGCATTCGGCCAGCAGCGCCACCGCGGCCACCGCCAGCGGGTCGAACACCCGCCCCAACTGGCCGCGCCGCACGAAATAACGGTGCACCAGCCCGCCCAGCAGGCCTTCGGCCATGGTGGACGCCATGCAGGCGCCGGCGGTGACGCCGCCTAGCGAATAACGATGCAGGCCGCCGGTGAAACCCACCGCCAGCCCCACCCACGGCCCGCCCAACATGCCGCCCAGCACCGCGCCGGTGGCGCGGGTGTTGGCGATGGAATCGTCGATGTGCAGGCCGAAATAAGTGCCCATCACGCAGAACACCGAAAACACCAGATAGCACACCAGCTTGTGCGGCAGCCGGATGGTGACCTGGGTCAGCGGGATAAACAGCGGCGTCTTGGACAAGAGATAGGCGATCACCAGGTAAACGCACATCTGCTGCAACAAGGTCAGGATCAATGAAAACTCGGTCAACATGCGGGCAGCACAATAAGGGTGTGCCACCGAGCATAGGTGACGGTTCACCACCCGACCTTGGTCTGGATCAAACCGTTTTCAGGCGCCGCCGGCGCAAACCAAAACGGCCGCCGAAGGCGACCGTTTCTTTCATGCGGACTCAGAACGTGTTTACGATCTCGCGAGCTAAGGCGAGACAAGGCGTTGCGGCTGAGAAAGCGGAGTGTACACACGGTACATGAGCATTTCGAAGTCGTACTCACCATGTAACGCTCCACGATGCGCAGCAGATCGTAGGCAGGTTCTCAGACGGGGATGACCGGAATCTTGCCTATCTTCACGCGCCACTCGGCCGGGCCGGTGTTGTGCACGCTGGATCCACAGGAATCTACCGCCACCGTCACCGGCATGTCCTTGACCTCGAACTCGTAAATGGCTTCCATGCCCAGCTCTTCGAAGGCCACCACTTTGGACGCCTTGATCGCCTTGGACACCAGATAGGCGGAACCGCCGACGGCCATCAGATAGACCGCCTTGTTGTCCTTGATCGCCTCGATCGCGGTGGGACCGCGCTCGGCCTTGCCTATCATGCCCAGGAGGCCGGTCTGCTCCAGCATCTGGCGGGTGAACTTGTCCATGCGGGTGGCGGTGGTGGGGCCGGCCGGGCCCACCACTTCGTCGCGCACCGGATCCACCGGGCCCACGTAGTAGATGAAGCGGTTGGTGAAGTCCACCGGCAGCTTCTCGCCCTTGTTCAGCATGTCCACCATGCGCTTGTGCGCGGCGTCGCGGCCGGTGAGGATCTTGCCGTTGAGCAGCAGCACGTCGCCCGGCTGCCAGCTTTGCACCTCTTCCGGGGTGATGGCGTCCAGGTTGACGCGCTTGCCGTTGGAGTTGTCGTAGGTGATGTCCGGCCAGTCTTCCAGACGGGGCGCTTCCAGCGCGACCGGGCCGCTGCCGTCCAGGTGGAAGTGCACGTGGCGGGTGGCCGCGCAGTTGGGGATCATCGCCACCGGCAGGCTGGCCGCGTGGGTGGGGTAATCCAGAATCTTCACGTCCAGGACCGTGGTCAGGCCGCCCAGGCCCTGGGCGCCGATGCCCAGCGCGTTGACCTTTTCAAACAGCTCCAGGCGCAGTTGCTCCACGCGGCTCAGTTCCGCGCCGCTGTCGGCCTTGGCTTTCAAGTCCTGGATGTCCACATGGCTCATCAGGCTTTCCTTGGCCAGCAGCATCGCCTTTTCCGGCGTGCCGCCGATGCCGATGCCGAGGATGCCCGGCGGACACCAGCCGGCGCCCATGGTGGGCAGGGTCTTCAGCACCCAGTCCACGATGGAGTCGGACGGATTCAGCGCGTAGAACTTGGATTTGTTCTCCGAGCCGCCGCCCTTGGCCGCACAGGTCACTTCCACGCCGTCGCCTTCGACGATCTCGAAATGCACCACCGCCGGGGTATTGTCCTTGCTGTTCTGGCGTTTGCCGGCCGGGTCCAGCAGCACCGAGGCGCGCAGCTTGTTGTCCGGGTTCAGGTAAGCGCGACGCACGCCTTCGTTCACCATCTCCTGCACCGACAGCTCAGCGTCCCACTGCACCTTCATGCCCACTTTCAGGAACACCACGGCGATGCCGGTATCCTGACAGATCGGGCGCTTGCCTTCCGCGCACATGCGGCTGTTGATCAGGATCTGGGCCATGGCGTCCTTGGCCGCCGGGCTCTCTTCCTTCAGATACGCCTGGTGCAGCGCGTCGATATAGTCTTTGGGATGGTAATAGCTGATGAACTGGAAGGCGTCGGCAATGCTTTGCACGAAGTCTTCCTGACGGATGATGGCCATTTTCGGGTTTCTCCAGCGTAGGGCGATTTTGGGGTTTGCCCTGTTATTTTATGGAGGCGCGCCGCCCGCGCCAATCCAAACCCTCAACAGTACCCGATAAAACCATCCGCGGCCAGCCAATGCCCCCCCGCTCCGGACCGGTCCAAAGCCCCGCGAGCAAGCGCGAGACCAGGCGAAAACCGCTGAGAGCAGCTTCTCAAGCGCCGCTGCGGTCCTCGCGATCCTCCCTCGGACTGCGGTCGAAACGCTTGCGATAGGCGCGGGAAAAATAAGACGGCGACTCAAAGCCGCAAATCACGCTGATTTCCACCACGCTCAGCTCGGTCTGGCGCAGCAGCCAGCGGGCGCGGTCCAGCCTCAGCGCGCGGTAGAACTCCGCCGGCGAGGCCTTGAGATGCGCGCGGAACAAGCGCTCCAGCTGGCGGCGGGTGGTCCCGCAACGCGCGGCCAGCTCCTCCGGCGGCCACGGCTCCTCCAGTTGCGCCTCCATCAGCCGTATCGCCTGCGCCAGCTTCTTGTTGTGCACCTGGTAGCGGCTGGCCACCTGCAGGCGCTGGTGCTCGGACGGGCTGCGCATCTGCCCCTGCACCAATTGCTCGGACACCGCCAGCGCCAGCTCGCGGCCGTGACGGCGCGCCAGCAAGGCCAGCGCCAGGTCCAGCCCGGCCGCCGCGCCGGCGGAGGTGGGCCGCCGCTCGGTCAGGAACAGCTCCTGGCTGGCGGTCACTTGCGGGTAGCGTTCCCGGAAGGCCGGAATCGCCTCCCAGTGCAGCGTCACCGTCTCGCCGCGCAGCAGGCCGGCCTCGGCCAGGATGAAACAGCCGGTGTCTATCGCCCCCAGGGTCACGCCTCCGCGCTCCAGCCGCCGCAGCGCCGCGCCCAGCTCCGGCGTGTAATGCCGCAACGGATGAAAGCTGCTGACCACGAACAGACAGGTGCACGGCCCGGCCTCCGCCAACGCGCCGTCCACCATCAGCGCGATGCCGTTGCTGGCCGCCACCGCCTGCCCGTCCACCGACAAGAGCCGCCAGCGGCTGGCGCCGGGCTGAAAGCGATTGGCGATGCGGAACGGCTCCATCAGCGCGGCGAAGCCGATGAAGGAAAACTCCGGCAACAGCAGGAAATGGTATTCGTCCACCACAGCGCTCCCCATTCAATCCAGTACGCTCAATGGCCAGCATAAGCGCGAGCGCCCAGTTCGCGCCAATGCAAATTGGCGCGCAATGAAAAGTAAGCGTCGCCGCCATCCGCTCCGCCGCCGCCGGCAAACCGTTAAATCATCAACAGCCGTCCCCCACTCAAGGCTTTTGAAGGAGCCCCGCCATGCAGCAACACGCCGTCATCCAGCCCCCGCCCGCCGCGCCGCGCCTGCCCGCCGACTTCTGCAGCGACATCGAGCGCGCCCACACCCTGCCGGCGCGCTGCTACACCGCCGACGAGGTGTTCCAGTACGAAAAAGAACAGATCTTCGCCAAATCCTGGCTCTGCCTGTGCCACGGCAGCGAGCTGGCCCGGCCCAACGATTACGTCACCCGCCGGGTGATAGGCGAGAACATCCTGCTGCTGCGCGACCGCGACGGCGAGCTGCGCGCCTTCTACAACGTCTGCCCGCACCGCGGCCATGAGCTGCTCAGCGGCAGCGGCCAAGCCAGGAATGTGATCACCTGTCCCTACCACGCCTGGGCCTTCAAGCTGGACGGCCAACTAGCGCACGCTCGCAACTGCGAGCAGGTGGCGGACTTCGACCGGGCCGGCAGTCACCTGAGCCCGTTGCGGGTGGCCGAATACTGCGGCTTCGTCTTCGTCAACATGGACCCGGACGCGCCGGACATCGACGTCGAATACGCCGGCCTGCGCGAGCACTTCATGCAAGTGTGTCCACGAGTGGCGGACCTGAAGGTAGCCGAGCGCGTGGTCACCACCACGCCGGCCAACTGGAAAGTCATCGTCGACAACTACATGGAGTGCTACCACTGCGCGCCGGCCCACCCCAGCTTCTCGCAATCGGTGTCCACCGACGGCTACACCCACAGCCTTCACGGCCGCTGGACCTTGCAGCGCGGCGCCGCCCAATCCAGCGACAGCAGCTACGCCTTCGACGGCGAGGCCGCCAACCAGGCTTTCAACGGCTACTGGCTGTGGCCCGGCGTGATGTTCAACGTGGTGCCCGGCGACGCGGCGATGACGGTGATCTACGAATTTCCGGAATCCGCCGGCATCACCGTCCAGCATTACGACATCCTCTTCCTCAACCAGGATTTGAGCGAGGAACAGCGCCGCTTCGTCAGCTGGGCGCGCGACGAATTCCGCCCCGAAGACCTGCGGCTGGTGGAAAGCGTGCAACGTGGGCTGCAATCTCGCGGCTACCGCGGCCAGGGCCGCATCATGGCGGACAGCCAGCGCAGCGGCATCAGCGAGCACGGCATCGCCCATTTCCACCAGATGGTGGCCGCCGCCTACCGCGGCTGAACCGGAGCGCCGCGCATGCCCGCCATCGTCACCGAAGTCTGCGCCATCGAAGAAGTGGCCGCCGGCGTCAAGGCCTTCACCCTGCGGCCGCTGGACGGCCCGGCCCCGCCCTGCCCGTCCGGCAGCCACATCGTGGTGGAGATGCCGCCGCCGGGCCGGCCCGCGGCCTACTCGCTGCTGGACCCCGGCGGCGGGGTCTACCGCATCGCGGTCAAACACGAGCCGGATTCGCGCGGCGGCTCGCGTTATCTGCACGCGCTGGCGCCGGGCAGCCGCCTGCGGGTGCAAGCGCCGGCCAACCGTTTCCCGCTGGCCGCCGCTCCCGGCCCGCGGCTGTTCATCGCCGGCGGCATCGGCATCACGCCCTTCATCGCCCATATGGCGGCGCTGGGCGCTGACGCCAACTACCAGCTGCACTACGCCTTCCGCGACGCCGCCGGCGCCGCCTTCGCCGCCCAGCTGGCCGAACGAAGCGAGCGCGGCGACGCCAGAATCCGCCTGTACGAGAGCCGGGCCGGCCGCAGGCTGGACCTGGACGCGCTGATCGCCGCCGCGCCGGCGGACAGCCAGGTGTATGTCTGCGGGCCGGAGCGGCTGATCGCGGCGGCGGCGGACGCCTGCGCTCGGCGCTTGCCGGCCGGCCGGCTGCACTATGAGCGCTTCAGCGCCGACACGGCGGCGGCGAGCGCCGGCTTTGAGGTGGAACTGGCCCGCTCCGGCCTGCGGCTGCGGGTGGACGCCGACGAATCCATCCTGGCGGCGATAGAACGGCAGAGCTCGCTGCGGCCGGACTGTCTATGCCGGGAAGGCTATTGCGGCAGCTGCGAGACCAGGCTGCTGGCCGGCGACGCCGAACACCGCGACCAATACTTGAACGAGGCGGAGCGGCGGGAACGCATCATGATCTGCGTGTCGCGGGCGGCGGGGAGCGGACCGCTGGTGCTGGATTTGTAACTAAGGCCCGCTAACAAAACCCCTGATCCTGCGTTGCGCCTCCTGGTCGTACGACTTGTACTGCCTGCGTCGGCGCGCCTTGGCTCAGGTACGCTGCGCGGTTTTGCTAGCGGGCCTAAGAACGTGTTTACGATCTCGCGAGTAAGGCGAGACAAGGCGGAAACGAGCCAAAAGCGGAATGTACAAGTGGTACATGAGCATGTTGAGCTCGTCCTCACCGTGCAACGTTTCACAACGCGCAGCAGATCGTAAACAGGCTCTAAGAGACGGTTAAAAGCTCAGCCGATATGGGAAACCGCGATCGCTGGCGGGTATCGCCTGCGGCTCCACCCACCCTACGCGCAGCCGCTCGCCATGGGTAGGGTGGGTGGAGCGTAGCGATACCCACGCAGAAATCCATTACAGAGACCAGAACCCAACAGCCGGCGCAAGAGCTTGCACTCGTAGCCTGACATGGATCTTGCAGGCCGCGCATAATGGCTCCTTTACGCTGTTCAGCACGCCTATTGCTATGCCTCTTTTGGATATGCCCCGCCCCGCTCATCCCAACACTGTGCGCGCCAGCTGTATCCCGTGCTTCTTCAACTTGTACTGCAAGGTGGCGCGCGGCAGACCCAGCCGGCGCGCCGCCTCGGTCAGATTGGCGCAGCCCTCCAGGCAATCCACCAACAGCCGGCGCTCATAGCGCGCCATCCGCTGCTCCAGCGTGCCCTCGCCGTCCGGCGGCGGCGCGGCCGGCGCCGACGGCCGACGTTCCTCCGTGCGCCGCTGCGCCGCTTCGCCCTCTTCCTCCAGCAGCAGGAAATCCAGTTCGTCCCCGCCCTCGCACAGGATCAGGCTGCGCAGCAGCACGTTCTCCAGCATGCGCACATTGCCCGGCCAGTGATAGCGCAGCATGCGCTCCATCACCGCATGGCTGATGCGCTGCACGCGGTGGCCGGTGACCTTGCCATGCTTGCGCAAGAAAGCCTGCGCCAGCAGCGGAATATCCCGCAGCCGCTCGCGCAGCGGCGGCACCGCCAGACAGCCCACGTTCAGCCGGTACAGCAGGTCCGGCCGGATCTTGCGCTCGTCCAGCATCCGCTGCGGCGACTCGTTGCTGGCCACCACCACCCTCACGTCCACGCGCACCTCCGCGCCGGAGCCCACCCGGCTGAAGGTGCCCTCCTGCAAGGCGCGCAGCAGCTTGCCCTGGATGGACAACGGCAGCGAGTTGATCTCGTCCAGAAACAGGGTGCCGCCATGGGCGGATTCCAGCACCCCGCGCCGGTCCTCGGCCCCGGTGAAGGCGCCGCGCACGGTGCCGAACAAGGTGCTTTCAAACAGCGGCTCCGGCAATGCCGCGCAATTGAGCACCACGAAGGGGCGCTCGGCGCGCGGCCCTTCCTGGTGCAGCAAGCGGGCGAACAACTCCTTGCCGGTGCCGGTTTCGCCGTGGATCAACACCTGCACATCGGCGCGCGCCAGCCGCCGGGCCTGGTGGATCAGCTGCTTCATCGCCGCGTCGTCGGTGATGATGCCCATCAGCCCGCCGTCGGCCTCCTCCTCCACGTTCTGCTGCAAATCCACCAGCGCCTGATGCAGCGGGCTGACCACGGTCAGATCGCGGGACAGCTCCACCGCGCCGACGATGCGGCCGTCGGCGCGCTTCAGCGGCAGCGTGGTGTGCACCTGATGCACCGCCTTGCCCCTGGGATTGCGATAACGCTGGTAATGATTGCGGTAGCTGCGGCCCTGCCGCAGCGCCTGCAACAGCGTGCTGCTGTTCTCGTCCAGCTCCGGGTACAGCTCCAGCAGATAGGCCCCCAGCGCCTGCTCCGCGGTGTATTCGTCCAGCTGCGAGCACTCCTGGTTGTAATAGGCGTAGCGCCCGTCCTGGTCGATGATGGCCACCGACAGGCCGATCGCGTCGAAAAAATCGCCAAACAGCGCAATGCCCTGGTTCAGGTCCCTGTCCATATCTCCCCCTTCTCCTTTACGAACCTGTTCAAAGTCTGCTGCGCTTCAGCGATACGGCGTTAAAAACAAGCTCAAAATGCTCATGTACCACGTGTACATTCCGCTTTTTCGCTCGTTTTCGCCTTGTCTCGCCCTCGCTCGCTAGCCTTTGAACAGGCTCTTAGCCGCTTAAACTGCGGGCGCCAAGAATTCGGCGCTTTTATGAATAGTTGCAGTATTGACGGTTTTTGTCGCCGCGAGCAAGCGCAAAAACCTTTTAAATTCATGCAATTAAAAAACAGACCCGCTGGCATGGATGTTGCCACGCCTACACTGTCGCGCTAAGAGCGGCTAACAAAATCAGTTTCACGTCTGAGGCAAGGCGCGCCGACGCAGGCAGTACTTGAGTACGGCAAGTCGGCGCAACGCAGCATCAGGAATTTGTTAGCCACTCTACAGGCGCGGCACACAACTACAGCAGGCTGCCACAGCCGCAAGGAGGAGAGCCCCATGCATCACCCCGCCCCCGCCATCCACCCTCCCCCCGCGCCCATCGTCGCGGTGGAAAACCTGCGCAAGCGCTTCGACGGCCAAGTCGTGCTGGACGGCGTCTCCTTCGCCGCCTCCGCCGGCGAGGTGGTGTCGCTGATCGGCGCCAGCGGCTCCGGCAAGAGCACCTTGCTGCGCTGTCTCAACCTGCTGGAAGTCCCGGACGACGGCCGAGTGCTGATCGCCGGCGAGGAAATCGCCCTGCGCACCGACAAACGCGGCCGGCGCGCGCCGGCCGACCCGCGCCAGGTGGACCGGCTGCGCTCGCGGCTGGGCATGGTGTTCCAGAACTTCAATCTGTGGCCGCACATGACGGTGCTGGAAAACCTGATCGAGGTGCCGGTGCGCGTCCTGCGCCAGCCGCGCGCCGAAGCGGTGGCGCTGGCCGAGGCGCTGCTGGAGAAAGTGGGCATGGCGGACAAGCGCCAGGCCTATCCCGCCTTTTTGTCCGGCGGCCAGCAACAGCGGGTGGCCATTGCCCGCGCGCTGGCGACCCGGCCGGCGGTGATGCTGTTCGACGAACCCACCTCCGCGCTGGACCCGGAACGAGTGGGCGAAGTGCTGCGGGTGATACGCCAGCTGGCCGATGAAGGCTGCACCATGCTGCTGGTCACCCATGAAATGGCCTTCGCCCGCGAAGTGTCCAGCAAAGTGCTGTTCCTGCATCAGGGCCGCATCGAGGAAGCCGGCCCGCCGGAACAGGTTTTCGCCGCGCCGCGCAGCGAACGCTGCCGCCAGTTTGTCAACGCCTGACACCCAGGGAGAAACTCCATGAACCGATTCCGCGCCCTCATCGCCGCCTTCGCCGTCCTGTTCTGTACCGCCGCGGCCGCCAACCCGCTGCGCATCGGCATCGCCGCCGAACCCTACCCGCCGTTCACCATCAAGCAGAGCAACGGCCAGTGGAGCGGCTTTGAAGTGGAGCTGGTGCGCAAGCTGTGCCAGCGCCTCAAGCAAAGCTGTCAGATCGCCGAAGTCTCCTGGGACGGCATCATCCCCGCGCTCAACAGCAAGAAGATAGACGTGATCTTCAACTCCATGTCCATCACCCCGGAGCGGGAAAAAGTCATCGCTTTCAGCCTGCCTTATTACTACACCGCCTCCGAGTTCGTCGGCCCCAAGGGCCAGAAAGCCGTCCTCAGCCCGGCCGGCCTGAAGGGCAAGACCCTGGGCGTGCAATCCGCCACCACCAACGCCAACTTCCTGAAGAAATACTACGGCGCCGGCTCCGTCATCCGTTACTACAACACCCAGGACGAACTGAACGCCGACCTCGTCGCCGGCCGCGTGGACCTGATGCTGCTGGACGCGCTGGCCGCCAGCGATTTCCTTGGCGGCAAGGACGGTTCCGGGCTGGAATCCAAAGGCCTGGCGCCCAAGGACCCGCTGTTCGGCCCCGGCATCGGCGCCGGCCTGCGCAAGGCCGACGTCGCGCTCAAGCAGCAGTTCGACCAGGCCATCCTGCAACTGCGCGCCGACGGCAGCTTCGACGCCATCCAGAAGAAATACTTCAAGGTCAACATCTCGCCGGACGCCAAGTGACAGCGACCCGCCCGCCTGAGCCGCCCCAGGGAGAGCCTATATGCTGGATGCACTGCAACAAGCCTACGACGCCGTAGTCCGCGACTGGGGCCCCGCCCTGCTGCAAGGCGCCGTGGTCACGCTGGAAATCTCGCTGGGCGCTTTCGCGCTGGGCCTGCTCATCGGCCTGGCCACCGCTCTCGTCAAACTGGGCGGCCACCCGCTGCTCAAGCGGCTGGCCAACGCCTACACCAGCGTGTGCCGCTCGCTGCCGGAGCTGCTGCTCATCCTGCTGCTCTACTACGCCGGCGGCGACGCCATCAACGCGTTGGCGGCGCTGCTGGGCCAGCCGCAGGTGGAGGTGAACGGCTTCGCCGCCGCCATCGTGGTGCTGGGCATCGTGCAAGGGGCTTACGCGGCGGAAATCATGCGCGGCGCGGTGCAGGCGATACCGCACGGCCACATCGAGGCCGCGCGCGCCTTCGGCTGCGGCCGCTGGCTGACCGCCCGCCGCGTGATCCTGCCGGAGATGATGCCCTACGCGCTGGCCGGCCTGGCCAATCTGTGGCTGGTGCTGATCAAGGACAGCGCGCTGATCAGCGTGGTGGGCTACAGCGAACTGCTGTTCACCACCAAGCAGGCCGCCGGCTCCACCCGCCAGTACCTGCTGTTCTATCTGACCGTGGCCGCCATCTACCTATTGATGACCCTGCTGTCCAACGCCGGCTTCAGCCTGATTGAACGCCGCTTCCGCCGCTGGCAGCCGGCGCTGTGAACGGGAGACCCGCATGAACTTCCAATGGCTGCAAGACTACGGCCCCATGCTCTGGCGCGGCGTCGCCGTCACCGTGCAATTGCTGCTGCTTTCCGGCGGCCTGGGCTTCGCGCTGGCGGTGGCGGTGGGCTTTGCCCGGCTGTCCCGCCAACCCTTCCTCGCCTGGCTCAGCCTGTCCTTCACCAACCTGATCCGCGGCACCCCGCTGCTGGTGCAGATCTACGTGCTCTATTACGGCCTGGGCAGCCTGTTCGCCGGCTTTCCGGCGCTGCGCGACAGCCTGCTGTGGCCTTATCTGCGCGAAGGCTTCTGGTACGTGGCGCTGGCGCTGGCGTTGAGCGTGGCCGGCTATGTGGGCGAAGTGGTGCGCGGCGGCCTGGCCGCCGTGCCCAAGGGCGAACTGGAAGCCGCCCGCGCGCTGGGCATGTCGCGGCTGACCGCGGCGCGGCGCATCTGGCTGCCGCGCGCGCTGCTGATCCTGCTGCCGTCCTTGGCCGGCGAAACCGTGCTGCTGCTCAAATCCACCGCGCTGGCCTCCACCGTGGCGGTGATGGACGTACTGGGCGCGGCCAATCTGGTGCGCGCGCAAACCCTGCGCACCTACGAACCGCTGCTGACCGTGGCGCTGATTTATTTCGCGCTGGCCTGGCTGATAGAACGCGTCTTCCTAAGGCTGGAAAAGAGACTGCCGGTCCGCACCGCCTTCTGACACCGCCCCTAGCTCATTATTACGGAGACCCCCATGCGCTTTTCCCCCCTGGTCGAACGCATCGCCGGCGAACGCGTCGATGCCTGGAACATCCACCTGGCGGCGCAGCAAGCCGCCGCCCGCGGCGAGGACGTGATCATCCTCAGCGTGGGCGATCCGGAGTTCGCCACCCCGGCCCCCATTATTGAACGCGCCGTGGCCGCGCTGCGCGACGGCGACACCCACTACAGCCCGGTGGAGGGCCGCGCCGACCTGCGCGCCGCCATCGCCCGCCGCCACGCCGCCGCCACCGGCCTGGAGATGGACGCCGACAACGTCATCGTGGTGGCCGGCGCGCAAAACGGCCTGTTCTCCGCCGCGCTCTGCCTGTGCCAGGCCGGCGACGAAGTGCTGGTGCCGGAACCGATGTACCTGACCTACGAAGCCAGCATCCGCGCCAGCGGCGCCGCGCTGGTGCCGGTGCCGGTCAAACCCGCGGACGGTTTCCATCTGGACCTGGCCGCGCTGGAAGCCGCCGTCACCCCGCGCAGCCGCGCGATCTTCCTCGCCACCCCCTGCAACCCCACCGGCGCGGCGCTGCGCCCGGACGAACTGGCCGCGGTGGCCGCGCTGGCCCGCCGCCACGACCTATGGGTGGTGGCCGACGAAGTCTACGCCGGCCTCAGTTTCGAAGCCCCGCACCACAGCATCGCCGCCCTGCCCGGCATGGCGGAACGCACGCTGACCCTGGGCAGCCTGTCCAAATCCCACGCCATGGCCGGCTGGCGGCTGGGCTGGGCCGCCGGCCCGCGCCCGCTGATCCAGCACATGGGCACGCTGGCCCTGTGCATGCTCTACGGCATCCCCGGCTTCATCCAGCAAGCCGCGCTGCTGGCGCTGCAAGACTACGACGCCTTCGTCGACCCCGTCCGCGCGCTGTACCGGCGGCGGCGCGACCTGGCCCACAGCCTGCTCAGCGGCGTGGACGGCCTGCAATGCCCGCTGCCGGAAGCCGGCATGTTCCTGCTGCTGGACGTGCGCGGCTGCGGCCTGGAGGCCGGGGATTTCGCCTGGAAGCTGTTTGAAGCCACCGGAGTCTCCGTGCTGGACGCCGCCGCCTTCGGCCCCACCGCCGCCGGCTTCATCCGCCTGGGCCTGGTGGTGGACGACGAACGCTTGGCCGAAGCCTGCCGCCGCATCGCCCGCTTCGCCGGCCAACTGCGCGCCGCCGCGCCAAGACAAAAGGAATCCGCATGAGCGCTACCCTGGGCAGCTACCTCACCGCCTGGCTGGCGGCTTACGGCGTCGACACCGTGTTCGGCATCCCCGGCGTCCACACCATCGAGCTCTACCGCGGCCTGGCCGGCAGCGGCATCCGCCACATCGCCGCCCGCCACGAACAAAGCCTGGGCTTCATGGCCGACGGCTACGCCCGCGTCAGCGGCAAGCCCGGCGTCTGCTTCGTCATCACCGGCCCCGGCCTCACCAATATCGCCACCGCCATGGGCCAGGCCTACGCCGACTCCATCCCGCTGCTGGTCATCTCCGGCGTCAACGCGCGCGGCAAGCTGGGCTCCGGCGACGGCCACCTGCACGAACTGCCGGACCAGCACGCGCTGGCCAGCCAGATCACCGCCTTCAGCCACACCCTGACCGCGGCGGCGGAACTGCCGCAAGTACTGGCGCGCGCCTTCGCCGTGTTCGACGGCGGCCGCCCGCGCCCGGTGCACATCGAAATCCCGCTGGACCTGATGGCCGCGCCCGCCGACGGCCTGCCGCCGCCGCAAGCGCCGGCGATGCGGCTGCTGCGCGGGCCGGCCGCCCCCGCCGCCATCGACCGCGCCGCCCGCCTGCTGTCCAGCGCGGAACGGCCGCTGCTGCTGATAGGCGGCGGCGCGCGCCAGGCCGCGCCGCAACTGAGCCGGCTGGCGGAAATGCTGGACGCGCCGGCGCTGATGACCATCAACGCGCGAGGCGCGCTGCCGGACGGCCACCCGCTGGCCCTGTCCTGCAGCCCCTCGCTGCCGGCCGCGCGCCGCCTGATCGCCGCCAGCGACGTGGTGCTGGCCGTGGGCTGCGAACTGGGGCCCACCGACTTCGACATGTACGTGGACGGCGGCTTCCGCCTGCCCGGCGCGCTGATCCGCATCGACATCGACCCGGAACAACTCTGCCGCGGCCGCGGCGCCGACCTACCGCTATTGGGCGACGCCAAAGAAACCCTGCAACTGCTGACGCTGCAACTGACCGACGCCGCCCGCCAGGGCGAAGAGCGCGCCGACGCCGCCCGCCGCCTGGCCGCCGCCGAGATGGAGCCGGAACACGCCGCCGACCTGGCCTGGCTGCACCGCGTGCGCGACATCCTGCCGCAAGCGCGCTGGGTGGGGGACTCCACCCGCCTGGTCTACGCCGGCAACCTGGGCTTTTGCGCGCCGCGCGGCAACAGCTGGTTCAACGCCTCCGTCGGCTTCGGCGCGCTGGGCTACGGCCTGCCCGCCGCCATCGGCGCCGCGCTGGCCGAACCGGACCGGCCGGTGCTCTGCCTGGCCGGCGACGGCGGCTTCCAGTTCACCCTGGCGGAAATGGGCACCGCGATGGAAACCCGCGCCCGCCTGATCGTGCTGCTGCTCAACAACCGCGGCTACGGCGAAATCAAAAGCTCGATGCGCGCCGCCGATATGGAACCGCTGGGCGTGGACCTCTACACCCCGGACTTCCCGGCGCTGGCCCGTGCCTACGGCTGGCGCGCCGAAACCCTGGCGCTGGGCACCCCCGAACCGCTGCTGCGCCAGGCGCTGGAACAGGCCGCCGCCGCCGCCAATCCCACCCTGATAGAAATCGAAGCTTAAAGCGCGCGCCGGCCCGGCCCCGGGCCGCGCGCCGCAAACTCAATTTGCATAGACCCCGGCCGCGGCGATAACATGGCTTATCCACGGCGGCACCCGCCCCGCAAGCAATGCGAGACCGGCTCCGGGCATCCCTATGAGAGAACTCGAAATTGTCGAACAACTGGTCCTGGGCCTAGACCCGGCCGGCCGGCGCGACCCGCTGGGCACCCCCAAGGACCCGGCGCTGGATAAGGCGCGCGCGCTGTATTACGAGCAACTCAAGCGCGTCGCCAAACAACACGCCGCGGACCCGCCCACCGCGCCCGAGCCGCAAGCGGCCCCCGGCGGCGCGCGCCAGGGCCAGCGCTGGACCATCGCCGAAGACAACCGCCTCGCCCTGCTGTGGGAAGCCTCCCCCGCACCGGTACGCCAACTATCGGAAAAACTGGGCCGCAGCCCGCTGGCCATCGTCTCCCGGTTGGTCCACCTGGGGCTGTACGAGCACCAGCAAGCGGCGATGCAGGCCGACAACGCCCGCATGCAAACGCTGGACCTGCCGCCACTCTGGGACGTACCCGCCGCCGCGGAAAAGCCGCCCACCAAACCCGCCGCGCCGCCCACAGCCGGCAAGCAAGGCGCGGTCTGGACCGTGGCCGACGACCAGCAACTGAAAACCCTGTGGCACAGCCCGGCCCAGCCGGACAGCCAGGCCATCGCCAAACAACTGGGCCGCAGCCGCGGCGCCATCCTCGCCCGCCTGGTGCGCCTGGGCCTGTTCAGCGACCGTGAGGCGGCGTATCAGGCGGATCAAGCGAGGCAAGCGGGATGAATCGCTTCCACCCCCGCCCAGCCAACCCAATCTGAGCAGACACCATGGCCTTTTCGCTCGCAAGCATCAGAAAAACCCTTTCACTGAAACCATCCACAATGACGGCCCCAACATCCAACGCCGCGCCCGCCCCGCCGCAAACAACGGCGCCTATCCAAGCCGCGACACCAGTTCCAGCTCAAGCGCCCGCGCCTAATCCGCCGCCCGCTACAGCCCAGGCCGCCCCCAACACGGCGGAGGAAAAAGGCCATGAGGGCGAGAAAGCGCTCAACGCCTGGTTTAACCAACACAAACTGGCCTATGTGGGCACCTGCCAGAACAAGGAAAGCTTCGCCTCGCTATTCCAAGGCGCAGCCAAACGGCCGGACTTCCTGCTCCTGCTGCCCTCGCTGGGCATGATCGCCATCGACGCCAAGAACTACACCCCATGGTGCGGCGAACTCACCCTCAGCCTGGAAGAAGAACTCAAAAAAGCGCTCACCTTCGAGCGGCTGTTCCGCCTGCCGCTGTGGTACGCCTATTGCGATAAGGAAAACATGGGTCAGAACTGGTACTGGATCAGCGCGCTGAAAGCGATGGAAGTGGGCGAAGTACGCAATGGCAGCAAGGGGCAATTCCTGGCCATCAAGATGGAGCACTTTGAAACCATCACCAGCCCCAAGGACTTGGCCAAGCTGTATACCCATACCTTGCCGAGTTTGGAGAAGGTGGCGGCGGGGGGGTGACAAATGAAGAATGAAGAACTAATGTTAGAAAAATTAGGTGATCTATTCTATTTCTCAGCGATCTACTTCCCCCAACATTAGAGGCATTTCCCATCCGCATATATTACGTTTGAAAACTCAAAATTGAGCACCTGAAAAATAAAGCACCACATATTACATAATTTTTAACCAATCCATCACCAACAAAACCAAGAAGGCTCTTCCTTATTGCAACACCAGCCAACAAAACTCAAGCCACACTTATAAAACACAGCACTCCAAAATACCTTCCCATCATTTATTTTCAACTCATCTTAGACCACAACCCATTATTAAATCATGAAAGCCAATACCATGAATCGCCAATCCCTCATTTGTCACTTATGCTCTGGAGCTCCGGAAAAAACGGCAAAAACTATCGCACCATTGCTCAACATGAAACCAGCAGAGCTAAAATCTCTGATAGATGAAATTAACGACGAAGAAGAATACATCATTTCAACAGGGAAAGGAGGGGGATTGACAATAACAAAAAACATCTGTGATGAAAAAAAATCGTACCCTTACATAGCTCATCACGTACAGACATGGATTGCAAAATCAATATATCGCAACTACGGCTCTACAAAATATCACTTCAAAGAAACCCACAAAATAAAACTATCAGGAAAATGGAGCACTCCTGACTTCACAACAGTATGCGCTCATAAGTTTTCATATGCAGCGCCATCAACTATCGAAGTAGTTTCGTTTGAAGTAAAACATACTGAAACCCAGTTTGATGTAACCGCCGTATATGAGGCACTTGCTCATACTAGAGCCTCTAACTACAGCGTTTTATTTTATTACGACCCTCCGCACAATTCATATATTGATCGTAACCTAGATGATGTTTTTGATGAAATAAAATTTTGTTGTGCCAGCCTTGGGGTTGGGCTTATTGTGTCAAACCACCCATCCGAAATTAATAGCTGGCAGTACTACGTTATGGCAGAACGTCATACACCAGACCTACGTAAGGTCGACTATTTTCTCGAGGAGACATTTAAGACCCACGCCGATAGAAAATGGTTTAAAGATGAAACATAATTACCACATAATCACGCCAATATTTAAAATAAAATCTCTTATAAATATAATTCGTCTTTTTTTTACAAATAACACCACAATGATGGTACTAGCTACTTTCCTTGCCATTTCTGGAGCTAGCATCAGCATATACAAAAATGACTTTCACTGGCTATCACGATTTGGAGCACTTATAGGTTGTGTAGGCATCATATTAATCGCGAGACCTGCAATTATTGGCCAAGGACTACTAATTCCAATACTCTCCCAAGACACCGGTGAATTCTTCAATAGCTCAAGACACTATGAAAAGAAAAATGAGCCCATACCAGATTCGGTCAAAGAGGATGAGAAATCCAGAAAAGCCGTAGGCTGGTTGGGGCCATTACTATGCTTTATTGGCGCATTAATCAATGCCTTTGGGGACATGATTTCAATCACCTAATATGCACCATCCTCTAGCATTTTCAACCCAACCAACGCCTTTCCCTACCCCCTATACCACACCATACCCACCGTAGTTTCATTCAAATAAAAATATCCAAATTTCATACAAACACATTAACCACCATCTCCCATCTTAAAGCTGACCTTCTTCAAACCTGAAGACTCATACACCTCAGTGAGCATGGCACTCACAATTTCAATTTTCCGCAATTATAGACAAACCCAAAAATATAGAAATCCAATTTATAAATATTACTAGGCAGAGGCAATGACAACAATAATCAAATCAGATTGATTTTAATTATTTCTACATTCTACGCATTACAGTTAGACACACTGATGACCGTATAAAAAGCATTCAACCCAGACATAAACTAATAGCCATTCATTAGCTCCAAAATACCGAACACACAGAATGATCCACTATTACTGAATAAGCACCCTCTACGTGCCTGTTTAAAAAAAAGCGCCCCAAGGTACTATTGGGACGCAGTGCAGCCCTACACACACCCCTTTCTTCTTCCGCTACGACCTTCTATGCGACGAACAAAAGATCTTTTGCGTGCTTGTCGGAAAAACGATAGCGAAAGTGTAGAAACATAGATGGTGAGCAGCCCACCAGCAAATCACTACCACTCAAACCGCCAGGCCCACGCAAAACAAAGCCCTCCCAAATGGGAAGGGCTTTGTTTGTATGAGGCCGGTACTATCAATGCTGATGCCCATGCTCACCATGCACATGCTGGTGAGCGATTTCCTCAGCCGTTGCCGCGCGCACGTCCACCACTTTGACGACAAAGCGCAGGGCTTTGCCGCACAGCGGGTGCTTGCCGTCCAGCAAGACGGTGGGGCCTTTGATCTTGGTGACGAAGTAGTAACGCGGCTCGCCGTCCGGGCCGATGCGCTGGATTTGGCCGCCTACCTTCACACCTGGCGGGAAGTCCAACTTGGGCATGGTGGTGACCAGGGCTTCGTCGCGCGCGCCGAAGGTGTCGAGGAGCGGGAGGGCGTCAAGCCGGCGGCATCCTGCGAGACGAAAGTAGCCGCGCACTGTGTGCCGTGCACGGTAGGCCGCGGACCCTACTAAATCATCATCCGCGCAGCGGACTCAATGCCTTGGCAATTGTGCTTAGAACGTGTTTACGATCTCGCTTGCTAAGGCGAGACAAGGCGTTGCGGCTGAGAAAGCGGAATGTACGCGTGGTACATGAGCATTTTTAAAGACGTACTCACCGTGTAACGCGTCCACGACGCCGCAGCAGATCGTAAACAGGTTCTTAGGCCCGCTAACAAAACCCCTGATCCTGCGTTGCGCCTCCTGGTCGTACCACTTGTACTGCCTGCGTCGGCGCGCCTTGGCTCAGCTTCTCTGCGAGCTTTTGTTAGCGGGCCTTAGTAGTGGTAGCGGCACTGCAAGATGGTCAGAACATTGCTCTGGACAGCGTAGACCAGCCGATGCTCATCATCGATGCGACGCGACCAAAAGCCAGCAAACTGGTGCTTAAGCGGCTCTGGCTTGCCGATCCCCTCAAACGGGTTGCGCTGGATGTCCTTGATCAGAGCGTTGATGCGCTTGAGAGTAGGCTTGCTGCTCTGCTGCCAGTAGAGGTAATCCTCCCATGCGTTGTCATCAAACTTGATCTGCATTACTCGCCCTCGTCTTCGAGAAGCGTTCTCTCTTTGGCCGCTCCGCTGTGAAACCTTGCCGCCGCATCGGCCAGACGCTTGGCATTTTCAGGGGAGCGCGTCAGGTAGGCGGTTTCTTCCAGCGCGTTGTAGTCGGCCAGCGACATGATCACCACCGGCTCACCGCGCTGGGTGGTGACGATCACCGGCGCCCGGTCTTCGTTCACTTGACGCATGACTTCGGCCAGGTGCTGGCGGGTGTGGCTGTAGGTAAGCGCTTTCACGGTGTTCCTCGCTCAAATCGACAATGATTGTACAAATCATAGCACAACAAAGGCGGCATGGTTCACGCACTAAGAACGTGTTTACGATCTGCTGCGCGTCGGCGATACAGCGTTGAAACCATCTTCGAAATGCTCATGTACCGTATGTACATTCCGCTTTCTCAGCCATTTTCGCCTTGTCTCGCCTTAGCTCGCGAGATCGTAAACACGTTCTAAGCATTCTCATCAAGGCCTGCGGCCTCGCCGTCTTCAAGAACATCTTGCATAAACTCGCCTTCATCCATCGCTTGGATGAATAGGTACGCATTATCCAGACGCCGAAGCAAGGCCTACCTCCTAGTGCGCCGCCGCCGGGTGACATGTGCCCACGCCTCCATCTCCGAATATGTCAGAGCCTGCGGGCCGCAGTCCGAAAAATGCCGCCCTGCCGATAAGCAACGCCAAATAATAGGTGGGGTCCAGACAAAACAAAGCCCTCCCCAATGGGGAGGGCTTTGTCTGTATGAGGCGGGGAAATCAGTGCTGATGCCCGTGCTCGCCATGCACATGCTGGTGAGCAATTTCCTCGGCCGTGGCCGCGCGCACGTCCACCACTTTGACGACAAAGCGCAGGGCTTTGCCGCATAGCGGGTGGTTGCCGTCCAGCAAGACGGTGGGGCCTTTGATCTTGGTGACGAAGTAATAACGCGGCTCGCCATCCGGGCCAATGCGCTGGATTTGGCCGCCCACCTTCACGCCGGGCGGGAAGTCCGACTTGGGCATGGTGGTGACCAGGGCTTCGTCGCGTTCACCGAAGGTGTCTTCGGTAGCCAGTTCCAGCGTGGTTTGAAAACCCGATTCCTGGCCTTCCAGCGCGGCTTCCAGCTTGGCGAACAGGTTGTCGTAATCGCCGTGCAGGTAGGAGACGGGCTTCTTGCCATCGTCGTAAACCAAGCCCTGGCTGTCGGTGACTTTCATGCGCAGGGTGACGGCGGTGTTGGCGGTGATTTTCATGGCGGGCAATAACAAAAAAATGGAAGCGGGAAGGTTCTCAGTTCAGCGAGGGAGTGTCAACCGAAACACCCTTAGTTTGCTGGATACGGATATGGCTGTTTGCTGGGAAAAGCCTCTCCTTCCCCAATAGCCAGCCCCGCTCCCGGGGCCGGCTGCCCTTCCCAGCTTATCCCCTCTTCTTCCGCCCCAACTTACGCGGCAAGGCTTCCAACTCGTCCAGGCTGAGATGGAGGCGGTTCACCGCCTCCACATGCCTCGGCAGGTCCACCTGCTCCACCCCCAGGTTCAACAACAACTCCAGATAGTTGAAGAAGCTCTTGCACATGCGGCGGCGGTGGCCGCGTTGGCTGAAATCCATATCGCTGGCGATGCGGAACAACAGGCCGCGCGCGGAGTGCTGGCGGTTGAGTTTCAGCATCTGCGCCAGATGGGCGGCGTACTGATGGCCCAAGGCGCGGGCTTCACATTCATCCTTGGCCTCGGCCGGCTGCCAATAATGCGGGTAGGTGCGGCCTTTGATGCGGCGGATGAAGGGCAGGCTGAGGTCTTTGGCGTGGGGACCGGCAAACCGGTAGCGGGAGCGCGGCCCTAGCGGCGGGAGTGGAGAAGCGTCCTGATGGACGTCTTGGGTTTCAGCAGCGGATGGAGTGAGTTCGATGCCTAGCACCGGACGGACTAGCTTTACCATTTGCAACCTCCTGAGCAGAAGGGCCCGGCCGCAAGGCGGCAGGGCGGGCACATGACAAGAGTTAGCCTACCGGTGAGTTCTTACGAAAGCCGGCGCGCCCGCGAGGGCGCCACTTGCCATGGCCCGCCCGAATAGGCAAAGCAATGGCAGCGGATACGCTGTGGAAACAGCGCATCCGCAGTAAGAACTCATAAGCGGGAGGCTAATCCCGAGCGCCGCGATTGCTGCGGCGCGGGGGCTATTGTTGAGGAGGAGTGGGAGGGCGTCAAGCCGGCGGGGTCCGGTAAGGTGGATCGCCGCCATCATCTTGTGCGGCGCAGCGGGGTTCCGCGTGGGTATCGCTACGCTCCACCCACCCTACGCGCGGCCGCTCGTCATGGGTAGGGTGGGTGGAGCCGCAGGCGATACCCACCAGCCGCCAGCCCCGGCAGGAACAAGCCATTAGCGCAGCGGAACGTAACCGGTTCTAAGAACGTGTTTACGATCTCGCGAGCTAAGGCGAGACAAGGCGTTGCGGCTGAGAAAATGGAATGTACGCGCGGTACATGAGCATTGCGAAGCGGTACTCACCGTGCCACGTCTCACGACGCGCAGCAGATCGTAAACCGGTTCTAAGAGCCGCTAACAACACCTCGCAGAGAACCTGAGCCAAGGCGCGCCGACGCAGGCCGTACAAGTCGTACGGCAAGGAGGCGCAACGTAGGATCAGGGGTTTGGTTAGCGGGTCTAAGAGAGAGGCACCGCATCCGCCGCCAACCCCGCCTGCGCATTGACCAGGGTGATGATGAAGTCCCGCATCCAGCGATGGCCGGGGTGCTGCTGGGTGCGGTCGTGCCAGGCCATGCCCACTTCAAAGCTTTCCGTGGGCAGCGGAAACTCCACTTGCTTCAGCGCGTCGCCGCGGTCTTGCACCAGGCGCTGCGGCACCAGCGCGACAAAGTCGGACTGGGCCACCATTTCCGGCACAAACAGGAAGGACGCGGCGGACAAGGCCACGTTGCGGCGCAGGCCCAGCGCCGCCAGCGTGCGGTCCACCGGGGTGAAGAAGCCGTTGCCGTCCAAGGACACGATGACGTGGTCCAAGGCCGCGTATTCTTCCACGCTCAGCCCTTCTTTCAGGGTGGGGTGGTCGCGGCGGCCTATCAGCACATAGTGTTCGTCGAACAGACGGCAGCTTTGCAGCTTGGACGGGGCGGCCGGCGGGGTCAGCAGCGCCAGGTCCAGATCGCCCTGCTCCAGTTGCGCTTCCAGCCGGTGCAGGTCCAGCGCGCGCACCGCCACCCTCACGCCGGGCGCGCTTTTGCGCAGTTCCCGCGCCAGCGGGATCAGCAGCGCGGCTTGCAGGTAATCGGTGCAGGCGATGGCCACGGTCAGGTCCGCGCTGGCCGGCTCAAAATCCTGATGTCCGGCCACGGTGGCGCGCACTTCGTTGAGCGCCTTGCGCAAGGGCTCGAACATTTCCAGCGCCTTGGCCGTGGGATACATGCCGCGGTGGACGGCCACCAGCAGCGGGTCGTCAAACAACTCGCGCAGGCGGTTCAATTGCGCGCTCACCGCCGGCTGGCTCAAGCTCAGCCGCGCGGCCGCGCGCGTCACGTTCTGTTCCACCAGCAAGGCTTCCAGCGTTACCAGCAGATTGAGGTCGAGTCGTTTGGTATCCATCTGATGAATAGTAAGCAATAAAAACCGTGATTTCACGAATAGTTGACCGCGCGTCAGACTGGCGGCTTTCCACCGTGAAACTCTTGGAGGCCGCATGAACCGACAAGCTCTCATCATCCACGCCCACCCGGACCCGGCGTCGCTGACCGCCCAATTCGCCGCGCTGGCGCGGCAAAGCAGCGCAAGCGGCTGGCGACGGATTGTTGATCATGCTGTTTCCGCTATGGTGGTACGCCCTTCCCGCCTTGCATAAAGGTTGGATTGACCGAGTCTACGCTTAAAACCTGTTCACGATCAGCTGCGCGTTGGCGATACAGCGTTGAAAACGTCTTCAGAATGCTCATGTACAACATGTACATTCCGCTTCTTCAGCCGTTTTCGCCTTGTCTCGCCTTAGCTCGCAAGATCGTAAACAGGTTTTTACGGCTTCGCCTATGGCTATCGCAACGAAGGCAACCGCTGGCGCTACGGCGACGGCGCGCTAAGCGGCAAACGCGCGATGCTGGCCGCGATGGTGGGCGGACAGGAGCGGGACTACGGCCCGCGCGGCATCAACGGGCCGCTGGAGCAACTGTTGTTTCCTGTGACACACGGCTGCCTGTTCTACCCCGGCATGGAGGTGCTGCCCACGCATGCGGTGTACGACGCCAACCGTCTTTCCGCCGCCGATATGGACGCGGCCAAGGACGCCTGGCGGCAAAGGCTGCTTGGGGTGTTCGACGAAGCGCCCATTCCCTTCCGCCGCCAGAACGGCGGCGATTACCCGGACGGCCACACTTTGGGCGAGCAGGTGGCCGCCAGCGGCCTGACGGCGCATATCGCCGGCTGACGGCGGCTACAAACGCCAGCCCAGCCGCATGCCTTCATAAACGGCTTCTTCCGCGGTGCGCGGCGCCAGGCAATCGCCTATCGCGTGCAGTTCGGCGCCGCAGCCGCTCAGTTCCTCCCATAAACCATCCTCGGCCTGGTGCCCCTGACACAGCACCAGGCAGTCCACTTCGCTCTCCACCATGGCTTCCTCGCTGGCGGTGTGCAGCAGGTACACGCTGTCGTCGTCGTGGCCGTACAGGCGCGCGTACGGCGTCACCGTCACGCCGGCGCGTTGCAGTTGGCCGGCCAGGTGGTCGCGCACATACATTTGCAGCGCTTCGCCGGCATGGGTGCCGTTGACCGCCAGCCTCACCTGGTGGCCGGCGGCGGCCAGCCGCAGCGCGATGCCGGGGCCGATCCAGTCGCAGCGCCAGTCCGCCACCAGCACCTTGCCGCCCCGCACCGCCTCGCCGCGCAGCACTTGCCAGGCATCCAGCACTTGCATGGCGCCGCCGCCTTCCAGCGCCGGCCAGCGCGGCCGCGCGCCGGTGGCCACCACCACCGCGTCCGGGGCCAGCCGCCGCACCAGTTCGCGGTCCACCCTGACGTTGCGCCTCACTTCCACGCCGGCCAGTTGCAGTTCCCGTTCCAGATTGGTGATCAGGCCGCCAAATTCCGTGCGGCCGGGCAGCAGTTGCGCCAACAGCGCCTGGCCGCCCAGTTGCGGGCCGGCTTCGTACAGGCTGACCTGATGACCGCGCTGCGCCGCGATCACCGCCGCCTTCATGCCGGCCGGGCCGCCGCCGGCCACCAGCACTCGCCGCGGCGCGGCGGCCGGCCGCAGTTCGCCGTATTCCAGTTCACGGCCGCTTTGCGGGTGTTGGATGCAGGAGATGGGTAGGCCGCGGTGGAAGCGGCCGATACAGGCCTGGTTGCAGCCTATGCAGGCGCGGATGTCCTCCTGCCGGCCCTGCTCGGCCTTGGCCGGCAGCTCCGGGTCGCAGATCAGCGCGCGGGTCATGCCGCAAGCATCGGCCTGTCCACCGGCCAATAGTTGTTCTGCTTCCTGCGGCTGGTTGATGCGCCCGGCCAGCAGCACCGGGATGCTCAGCGCACGCTTGAAGCGCGCCGCTTGCGCCGCCAGGTAGGCGGCCGGCAGCGCCATCGGCGGCGCGATGTGGATAGCCGCGCCCAGGGTAGCGGAGCTGCCGGCCACCAGGCTGACGTAGTCCAGTTCGCTCTCCAGCGCCCGCGTGGCCGCCAGCGCCCGCTCGGCGTCCATACCCTCGCCTTCTTCCTCGCCGGCGGAGATGCGCAGGCCCACCACAAAGCCCGGCCCGCCGCCGGCGCGGGCGGCGGCCACCGCTTCGCGCAGGAAGCGCAGCCGGCCGGCGTCGTCGCCGCCGTAGCCGTCTTCACGGCGGTTGACTTGGGGGTTGAGGAATTGCGCCGGCAGATAGCCGTGGCTGGCGACGATCTCGGCGCCGTCCACGCCGGCGGCGCGCAGCCGTCTTGCGGCCGCGCCGTAGCCAGCGATGATTTCATCTATCATTTCGCGGCTCAGCGCGCGCGGCTGCACGTGGAAGCGCTCGCTGGGGGTCGCCGAAGGCGCGTAGGCCACGCTCAGCAGGCCGTCGGCGCTTTCCATGATTTCGCGGCCGGGGTGAAATAGCTGGGCGAACAGCTTGCAGCCTTCGGCGTGTACCGCCTCGGCCAGTTGCCGGTAGCCGGGCACGCAGCTGTCGTCGGTGGCCATCAGGGCGTGCGAGGTGTAGTGCGCGGTTTCGTGGACGCCGGAGACTTGCAGCACGATCAGGCCGACGCCGCCGCGCGCCCGCGCCCGGTGGTAGGCCACCAACGCCGGGCTGACCCGGCCGTCCACCGGCAGCACGGTGTCGTGGCCGGTGGACATGATACGATTCTTCAGCAGCGCCGGGCCGATGCGCAGCGGGGAGAACAGCAAGGGGAACAAGGTGCTCATCGCGTGGACCTTTGATCGGGTTTGGCGGACGCCAGCTCTATGGCAGTTTGATTTTGCTTAAATTAAAATTTATTGCAAATTTTTTTAATAAAATACAAGTCAGAACCGCGAACACACGCCGCGGCACAGGATTTCATCGTGAGCAAAAACGCAACATCCGCCGCCGACGCCCCGCTGCAGCTGGGCGCCCGCATCCGACAACTGCGCAAACGCCAGGGCCTGACGCTGAGCCGGCTGGCCGAAACCAGCGGCCTGTCCGTGGGCCACATCAGCCTGATCGAACGCGAGCTGGCCCAACCGTCCATCAACGCGCTGGTGAATATCGCCCGCAGCCTGGGGGTGACGGTGCAGTGGTTTTTCAACGGCGCCGCCGAGCAGGCCGAGGACGAGAAGGGCTACATCGTGCGCCGCGATCAGCGGCCGCGGCTGGATTACCAGAGCGGTTTCGTCGACCACTTGCTGACGCCCAAGAACCAGCGCCAATTGGAGATGATCCATTGCCTGATCCCGCCCGGCGCCAGCTGCGACGAGGGCTACAGCCACAACGGCGAGGAAGCCGGCTTTGTGCTCAAGGGATCGCTGGAGTTGTTTGTGGGCGAGCGCCAGTTTCATCTGGAACAAGGCGACAGCTTCGCCTATTCCAGCAGCGAGCCGCACCGCTACCGCAATCCGGGCAGCGGCGAGACCATCGTGATATGGGTGATTACTCCGCCCAGCTTCTGAGAACCAGGCCAAAGTCTGCTGCGCTTCAGCGATACGGCGTTGAAACCATCTTCAGAATGCGCATGTAGCACGTGTATATTCCGCTTTCTCAGCCGTTTTCGCCTTGTCTCGCCTTAGCCCGCGAGACTTTGAAGAGCCTGTTTGCGATCTGCTGCGCGTCGTGAAGCGTTGCACGGCGAGTACCGCGTCGAAATACCCACGCCCCCAGCAAAGCCGCTCGCTCAGCGGCTTTCGTCTTTTCCCGTACGGGCTTGCGCAGCGCCCGGCCCGCTCAAAGCCTGCCGATGCCGCAACAGTTTTTTAATAAAATCAAAATAAATTTTACAGTTTTTTTGATCGCTTCCTAGACTGTCCCGGCCGGCGCGGATAAGCCGGCCACGCAGCATCAGAGGAGACCGATCATGAAATTGACGCATCTGAGCATCGCCGCCTGCCTGCTGGCCGGCGGCGTCGCCTCCGCCAACCAGCTGGTGGTGGTGTCCTACGGCGGCGAGAACCAGGCGGCGCAATCGCGCGCCTATTACGCGCCCTATCAACGTCAAAGCGGCGTGCGCATCGTCGCGGACGCCTGGAACGGAGAGTTCGCCAAGATCAAGGCGATGGCGGCCACCGGCCGCTCGCGCTGGGACGCGGTGGAGGTGGACGCCGCGGCGCAGGGGCGCGGCTGTGAGGAGGGCTTGCTGGAGAGGCTGGATTACCGGCGGATAGGCGACAAGGCCGACTTTGTGCCCGGCGCGGCCCAGCCTTGCGCCATCGGCATGTTCCTGGCCTCCATGGTGCTGGCTTACAACGAGGACAAGCTGAAAACCGCGCCGCAAAGCTGGCGCGATTTCTGGGACGTGAAGCGTTTCCCCGGCAAGCGGGCATTGCGCCGCGGCGCGCCCTACACGCTGGAGATCGCGCTATTGGCGGACGGCGTGCCGCCGGCCGAGGTTTACAAAACCTTGGCCACGCCGGCCGGGGTGGACCGCGCTTTTCGCAAGCTGGATCAGCTCAAGCCCTATATCCAGTGGTGGGAAAGCGGCGCGCAGCCGCCGCAATACCTTCTGTCCGGCGACGTGGTGATGAGTTCTTCCTACAACGGCCGCATCAGCCTGGCGCGGCGCGAGGGCCGCAAGCTGCGCATGGTGTGGCACAACAATATCAGCGAGTTCAGCTACTGGGCCATTCCCAAGGGCTCGCCCAACAAGGACGAGGCGCTGAAGTTCATCGCCTTCGCCAGCCGGCCGGAGCAGCAAAAGCTGTATTCGGAGCAGATGCCCTACGGCCCCAGCAACCGCAAAGCGCTCAGCCTGTTGCCGGCAGCGGTTCAGTCCGAGCTGCCCAGCCACCCGGCCAATATGGCCGGTTCGCTGGCGATGGACGCCGCCTTCTGGACCGATCACGGCGAGGCGCTGGAGCAGCGCTTCGCCAGTTGGGCGGCCAAGCGGCCGTAAGCGGCGCCGCTCACCCCACAAACTTTAATCGGCCCGCCGCCGCAACGGCGGGCCGCCAGGCTAGGCTCAGGCCAGCCGCCACAGGGTGAAGGCCACGTCCGGCGTCCAACCGGGGTTGGAACGGTGCGCTTGCAGGCAGCGGTAAAGCTGGCCCTGGTAGCTGACGCCGTCATCCACCTGGTAGTCGTGCTCGTTCAACCACTCCGGAAACTCCGGCTCCGGCCCGCCGCCGCTGGTGCTGGCGCTCACGCTGTTGCTGGGGCCGGAGGCGTGGCCGGCGGCGTCCAGCGCGGTGACGAAATAACGGTAGGCGGTGCCGGGCCGCAGGCCGCTGTCCAGGTAGTTGAGCGCGCTGGTCTCCCCCGCCGGCTGGCCGTCGCGGTGCAGCTGGTAATGCGCCACCGGCTGTTCACCGCCCTGGGAGGCTTCCCAGCTCAGGCTGATGGCGGTGTCGCTGCGGCTGTCCACCTTGAGGTTTTGCGGCGCGCCCGGCCGGTTGCCGCCGCTTTCGCCGTGGATCAGTTCGGCGTAGTCGCGGACAAAGCCCCAGTCGTACGGCCGGCCGCCGGCGTCGCGTCCGGCGTCCCAGTTGACGGACCAGGTCATCAAGCCGCGGATGGGATTGCCGTCGGCGGCCAGGCGGCTGAAGGCGCGGTACACCGCGCCGGGGTCCGCCACATAGCCGGTGGCGGCGGCGTCGTTGTTGGCCGGCAGGCCGATGGCGAACTTGTCCGCCGGAATGCGCAGGAAGCCGCGGCTGCCGTTGATCAGGCTATCGGTCAGGTAATAAAGAAAGTCTTCTTTTTGCTCCTGGTTGTCCTGAGACAGCCAGGCGTTCAGCTCGTCCACCCAGACGCCGTCGCCGCCCTGGTTGTAGTACTGCGGGGCGATGAAGTCGTAATAGCCGTCCAGCGCGGCGAGGTAAGGCGCGTATTTGTCCCCGGTCTTCAGGTAGGGGAATTCCGGCGCCATGCTGATGATGAAGCCGCGGCCCTCGGCGGCGTAACGGTCTTTGACCCGTTTGAGCGCGGCCGGGATCACCGCGCTGTTGTCTGCGGCGGCGATGGCGCTTTGCTCCAGATCGATGTCCAGGCCGTCAAAGCCGTAGGTTTCCACCAGGCGGATGATTTCGTCGGCCAGCGCTTGCTCTTGCCCGGCATGCAGTTCGATGTGGGCGTCCGCGCCGCCCAGCGAGATCAGCACCGCCCGCCCCTGGCGATTGAGTTCGCCCACTTGTTCGCGGAAGGCCTGATCGCTCAGATTGTAGGGTTTGAAAGTGGGAATGCCGGCGCCCTTCATGAAGGCCACCGCCACGATATTGTAGTCGGCCGGGGTTTCCGCCAGCGGCAGGTCCGCGGACTGGCCGCGCTGGTAGCCGTTGCCCGGCTCCGACGGCCAGTTGTGCCAGAAGCCCATCAAGAAGTTGCCCGCGATCTCCGGCATCAATGAGGCGTCGTCGCTCAGCGCGCGCCGTTCCGGCTTGGCGAATTGATTCATCTGCCCTTCCTTTCATGGAGACGACAGCGGCGGCCCAGGCCGCCGCGCCTTGCGCGAAGCGCGTCGATCAGCTGAAGTCGAAATCGATCACCTGATAAAAGGCGTTGCCGGTGTCGGCCACTTCCCAGACCGCCAGCACCACGTGATAGCCCTGGCGCTCCGGCAGCCTGACGTTGTGGATGGTGGGGTCCGGCGGCATCAGTTCGGCGCCGTGGGACCAGTACGGCTGGGCGGTCAGTTCCACTTTATAGAAAGGCTCGGACTCGAACTGGGCGCGGCTCAGCGGCTGGTTGGGATTCCAGCCGGGCTTGGTGATGAAGTAGTTCCAGCGCCGGGTCAGGTGGACGGCGTGATAGCTCCAATGGAATTCCTGCGCCTGGCCGGATTTGACCGGGTGCTTGTGCCAACGCTCGGCGCTCTGCTCGTCCAGCACCGCGGCGAAGGCCTGGCCAGCGCTGGCGATCTTGCCGTCCGCCGGCGGGGCCACATTGGCCACGTCGTCCGGCGCCAGCGGGTCGCGCAGGCCGCCCGCGCCGGCGGGGAAGAATTTGCCGCCTTCCAGGCCGTTGACCTGCCAGCTTTGCAGCGGGCATTGGGCGTTGACGCCGTCCACGCAGAACTGGCCGCGCGATTCCGGCTTAAACACTTGGCCATGGCGCGGCTGTTGGCCAGGCCTGGATTCGACATTGGTGTAGCTCATCAGGATACCCCCGGGTTGATGTCAGGACGGCGGCGTCCGGCGCAAGTCCGGACCGCCCGCCGCCCACATCTTATTATCCCGATGGAATACGCAATGCTGTCCTTTCAGCTGGACACCAATTTCAGCTCATGGTCTAGCGGCCTGGCCAGCCGCCACAAGGCTTGGTCAAGCCGCGCGTTGTCGCCGCTGGGCCGCGCCAGGGCCGGCGCCGGTTCCGCCGCCGCCAGCTGCCGCTCGATGAAAGCGTGGATCCGCGGGCGGCGCGGTCCGCGCATGGTCTCGCCGCAGGCGATCTTCACCGCCAGCAGGCGGTTGATCTCGGCGGCCAGTTCGGCGTCGTCGACGGTGCCGGCGGCCAGTTGGGCGAAACGCGTCGGCGGCATGCCGCGGCCGGCGTCCAGCCAGCGCACCGCCAGCAGGGCTCTCAGCACGTACAAGTATTTTTTCAGGCACACGCTGTCGCCCTGCAGATGGGCGTCGAAGTTTTTGCGCGCCATCGCCAGGTAGTGCCAGCGACACTTGAGGTCCGAGCGGAAGTCCAGCGCCAGGCCGCGCAGCAGCCGCAGCGCCTGCGGGTCCGCCCGGTACACCAGCGGCGATTGCAGCCATTCGCACAGCGTGGGGTTGGAGCCTTGCAGCAGGCGCAGCGCCTTGCGCAGCTCCCAGCCGCTGATGTCCAGCTCATCGTTGATCGGCAGTTCGATCACGTCGCGCTGCGGCATCACGCGCAAATACCATTCCGGCTCGTGCACGTAGATGAAGCGCACGTCGTAATCGCTGTCCGGCGACGGAAAACCCCAGGCGCGGCTGCCGGATTCACAGGCGTAAAGCACTCGCACCCGGTGCCGTCCTTCCAGCGCGTCCAGTTCGCGCCGCACCCGCTCGCGCATCGCGTCTTCCAGCGGGTGTTGAAATAAAAATTCTCGCATTATCTTTGTCTCCAGCCCTGCCTAGGGGCTTGCTTTAGCTGCTGTTCAATGTCCGCCGCGCGCAGGCCGGACGGCTAGCAAAGAAGCTTAAAAACCGCTCCCGCGCTGGCCCGCCCCGCCGCGCGCCCGATCATGAACCGCCGCTCATCCTTTCACGCACACCACCTGGCGCAAGGTGTGCGCCACCTCCACCAGGCTGGACTGCGCCGCCATCACCGCGTCGATGTCCTTGTAAGCCATCGGGATTTCATCGATCACCTCGGCGTCCTTGCGGCATTCCACATGGGCGGTGGCGCGGCGCTGGTCTTCCAGGTCGAAGCGGCGCTTGGCTTCGGAGCGGCTCATCGCGCGCCCGGCGCCGTGGCTGCAGGAACAGAAGGCTTCCTCATTGCCCAGGCCGCGCACAATGAAGCTCTTGGCGCCCATGGAGCCGGGAATGATGCCCAGCTGACCCTTGTGGGCGGCCACCGCGCCCTTGCGCGTCACCAGCACTTCGCGGCCAAAGTGGGTCTCGCGCTGCACGTAGTTGTGGTGGCAGTTCACCGCTTCCACTTCGGCGTCGAAGGGCTTGCTTATCACGCCGCGGGCGGCGTCCACCGCCTGGCGCATCATCAACAGGCGGTTTTGGCGCGCGTAGTCCTGAGCCCAGCCCACCGCTTCCACGTAGTCGTCGAAATGACGGCTGCCTTCTTCGAAATAGGCCAGCTCGCGGTGCGGCAGATTGGCGATATGCCCGCGCATGTCCGCCTGGGCCAGTTCGATGAACAGATTGCCGATGGCGTTGCCCACGCCGCGAGAACCGGAGTGCAACATGAACCAGACCCGGTCCGCCTCGTCCAGGCACACTTCGACAAAGTGATTGCCGGTACCCAGCGTGCCCAGGTGAAGGTGGTTATTGGTTTTCGCCAACTTGGGGTATTTGGCCGCGATGGCGTCGAAGCCCGGCAGCAGCCGCGCCCAGGCGGCGTCCACGCCGGCCGGCGGCCGCTGCCAAGCGCCTTTGTCGCGGCCGGAGCGGGGGGCGCTGCGGCCGTGCGGCACCGCGGCTTCAATGGCGCTCCGCAAGCCGCCCAGCTGGTCCGGCAGGTCCGCGGCGCTCAAGGTGGTGCGCGCCGCCATCATGCCGCAGCCGATGTCCACGCCCACCGCCGCCGGAATGACGGCCCCCACCGTGGGGATCACGCTGCCTATGGTGGAGCCCTTGCCCAGATGCACGTCCGGCATCACCGCCAGGTGCCGGAAGATGAAGGGCAGTTGCGCGGTTTGCAACAGTTGCTGACGCGCGGCGTCTTCCACAGGCACGCCTTGCGTCCACATCTTGATGGGCGCGCCGTTGGCCGCCAGCAGGGTTTGATAGGGATTCACGGTCATATTCTTGTCTTTCTTTGTGCATATCTGTTTTTAGAGCCGCTAACAAAACCGCGCTGCCTACCTGAGCCAAGGCGCGCCGACGCAGAAAACGAAGTGTCTGCGAAGCGACAGCACCAGTCGTGCGACAAGGAGGCGCAACGCAGGATCAGGGGTTCTGTTAGCGGGTCTTAGAGCCTGTTCACGATCTCGCGAGCAAGAGCGAGGCAAGGCGAAAACAAGCGAAAAAGCGGAATGTACTCGTGGTACATGAGCATTTTTGAGCTTGTGCTCACCGAGCAACGCTTCACGAAGCGCAGCAGATCGTGAACAGGTTCTTAGCGCGCCGCCGGCGCGCTTCGCCCCAAGGCGCGGGCAGGCTTGCGCCGCCGCACCCGTTCCGCGTATTGCCAGAATCGTGCCAGCTTCATGACAACTTGAAATTAAACATTCAAGCCATTGATTTAACAATAACAATCCTTCCACACAGGTCCGCGCCGTCGGTTTCGGCAAAACCGTCATCAAGTCTTTTTTGATAAAATAGTCTATTCAATTATCCAAATAGATAATATATGCACGATAGAGTGGCGATTGGTTTCCTGGGCACGGTGCTGGACCGGCGCGGCCACGGCGCCGAGCGCTGGAAGAAATGGCGGCCCTCGGTGGGCATTTGCGCGCAGCCCGACATGCCGCTGCGGCGGCTGGAGTTGCTGCACGACAACCATCATGCGCGGCTGGCGCAACTGACGGCGCAGGATATCGCCGCGGTGTCGCCGGGCACCGAGGTGCGGCTGCATCCGGTCAATCTGCAAGACCCGTGGGATTTCGAGGAGATGTACGCGGCCTTGCACGACTTCGCCGCGCACTACGCCTTCGACACCGAGCGCGAGGATTACCTGGTTCATATCACCACCGGCACGCATGTGGCGCAGATTTGCTGGTTTCTGCTCACCGAATCCCGCCACCTGCCGGCGCGGCTGCTGCAAAGTTCGCCGGCGCGCCAGGGCCAGCGCCTGGCCGGCGAGGTCAGCCTCATCGACCTGGATCTGTCGCGCTACGACCAGATCGCGCAACGTTTCCGTCAGGAGAGCGACGACACCGTGTCCTTTCTCAAGTCCGGCATCGCCACCCGCAACACGCGCTTCAACCGCATGATCGAGCAGATCGAACGGGTGGCGGTGCGCTCCGACGCGCCCATCCTGCTCAGCGGCCCCACCGGCGCCGGAAAGAGCCAGCTGGCGCGCCGGCTCTACCAGCTGAAAAAGACGCGTCACCGGCTGGACGGCCGCTTTGTCGAGGTCAATTGCGCCACCCTGCGCGGCGACAGCGCGATGTCCGCCCTGTTTGGCCATGTGAAGGGCGCGTTCACCGGCGCGCACGGCGAGCGCGCCGGCCTGTTGCGCAGCGCGGACGGCGGCATGTTGTTTCTGGACGAGATAGGCGAGCTGGGCCTGGACGAGCAGGCGATGCTGCTCAAGGCCATAGAGGAGAAGCGCTTCTTCCCTTTTGGCGGCGATTGCGAGGTGCACAGCAATTTCCAGCTGATCTGCGGCACGGTGCGGGACTTGCGCCAATGGGTGCGCGCCGGCCGCTTCCGCGAGGACCTGTACGCGCGCATCAATCTGTGGAGCTTCGATCTGCCCGGCCTGGCCGAGCGCCGCGAGGACATCGAACCCAATCTGGAGTTCGAGCTGGCGCGCCACGCCGAGCAGCACGGCCTGCGCGCCCGCTTCAACGCCGAGGCGCGCCGCGCCTACCTCGCCTTCGCCGCCTCGCCGCAGGCGCGCTGGCAAGGCAATTTCCGCGAGCTGTCCGCCTCGGTGACGCGCATGGCCACGCTGGCCGACGCCGGCCGCATCGACGAGGACGGCGTCAGCGAGGAGATCGCGCGGCTGCGTCACGGTTGGCAAGACGAGACGCAGGACGAGGCAAGGGACGAGGCGCTGGCGGCGCTGGACCCGGAGCGGGTGGCGCAGCTGGACCTGTTCGACCGCATGCAGCTGGAAGGCGTGTTGCGCGTCTGTCGCGACGCCGCCACGCTGTCCGAGGCCGGCCGCCGGCTGTTCGCCGCCTCGCGCCAGCTCAAGGCCCAGCCCAACGACGCGGACCGGCTGCGCAAGTATCTGGCGCGCTTCGGCCTGGATTGGGAGCGAGTGCGCCGCCGCGATTTAGGCTGAACGGGCTATTGCCCGCTCCCCGCCGCCGGCGTAGCATCCATAAGGTGTAATAAACATATACCTTTAAAGGCGACCACCATGCCGGACCCGCTCTCAGCCGAACAGCAACAGGAAGTGGACTTGGCGCGCAGCTTGCTGCGCCAGGTCATAGACCCGGAAATCGGCGTCAACATCATCGACCTCGGCCTGGTCTATCGCATCGATCCGCAAGCGGAACAGCTGTTGATCGAGATGACCATGACCTCGCCCGCCTGTCCGATGGGCGAAATGATTCTGGACGAGGTGGAGTTCGCGCTTACCCACGGCCTGCCGCCGCAGCGCCGCATCCACGTCAATCTGGTGTGGGAGCCGGCCTGGTCGCCGGAAAGAATGAGCGAGGACAGCCGCCGCCATTTCGGCTGGCAGGCATGAAGGCCCGGCTGCCCTGGCTGGGTCTGGCCGCGCTGGCCCTGCTCTGCGGCGCGCTGGCCGGTCTGGCGCGCCTGGGCTGGGCCGTGCCGGCCGCCGCCGCGGCGCTGGCCGGCTGGCACGGCGCGCTGATGATAGGCGCCTTCTTCGGCGGCGTGATCAGCCTGGAGCGGGCGGTGGCCTTGAACCGCGGCTGGGCCTTGCTGGCGCCGGCGGCCGCGGGCTTGTCCGGTCTGTGCCTGATCGCCGGCCTGCCGCCGCCGGCGGCGCAGTGGCTGCAAACGCTGGCCGCCGCCGTCTTGCTGGCCGGCAGCGTCCAGGTGCTGCGGCGTCAGGCCGCCGCCTTCACCCTGACCCTGGCCGCCGCCGCGCTGTGCTGGCTGATCGGCGCGCTGGCCTGGCAGCTGGGCGGCGATCTGCAGACGGCCGTGCCCTGGTGGCTGGCCTTCCTGATCCTGACCATTGCCGGCGAACGGCTGGAACTGACCCGCTTGCTGCCGCTGTCTTCCACGGCCCGGCGCGGCTTCGCGCTGGCGGCGCTGACGCTGGGCGGCGGCGCGGTCCTGTCGCTATGGCGGCCGGACGCCGGTCTGCGGCTGTACGCGGCGGCCTTGCTGGCGCTGGCCGTCTGGCTGCTGCGCCACGACATCGCCCGGCGCAATGCGCGCCAGCGCGGGCTGACCCGCTATATCGCCGTCGCCCTGCTCTGCGGCTACGGCTGGCTGGCCGTCACCGGCGCATTGGGCCTGGCCGGCGCGCTGCTGCCCGGCCATCCCTGGCGCGACGCGGCCTTGCACGCGGTGGGCCTGGGCTTTGTGTTTTCCATGGTGTTCGGCCACGCGCCCATCATCATTCCGGCGCTGACGCGGCTGAAACTGCCTTACCGCCCGCTGTTCTACGCGCCCTTGGCGGCCCTGCATCTGTCCTTGCTGCTGCGGCTGTACGGCATGCTGGACGGCGCTTTCGCCTGGCGGCGCGCGGCCGGCCTGCTCAATGCGCTGACCCTGCTGTTTTTCATCATCCTGCTACTGAGCAGCCTGCGGCGCGGCCGCGCGCCGGCGAAGCCAGGCCAGAAAGAAGCCACCTCATGAAGCGACACCCCGCGCTGCTGGAATTGTCCCGCGAACACCACCACGCCTTGAAAATGGCGCGCCAGGCCCGGCTGGCCGTCGAATCCGGCGATCCGGAGCGGCAAACCCAGCTGGCCACCGCGCTGCGCGCCTGGAGCGCGGAGGCGCTGGAGCCGCATTTCGCGGAAGAAGAAGCGACGCTGCTGCCGCAACTGGCGCAGACGGAACACGCGGCGCTGGCCGCCCGGGCCTTGGATGAACACCGCCGGCTGCGCGCGCTGATCGCGGAATTGGCCGCGCCGCAAGCGACGACGCTGGCGCGCTTCGCCGAGCTGCTGCAAGACCATGTGCGCTTCGAAGAGCGCGAGCTGTTCGAACGCTTTCAGGCGGGTCTCCCGGCCGGCGATCCGCTCAGCTCTTAGAACCGCTTTACGATCTGCTGCGCATCGTGGATGCGTGACACGGTGAGCCCCCTTTCGAAATGCTCATGTACCACGCGTACATTCCGCTTTCTCCGCCGCAACGCCTTGTCTCCCCTGAGCTCACGAGATCGTAAACACGTTCTTAAGTCAGATTCCGCTCCATCTGCCGGCGCAACCAATCCAGCACCGCCCGCCGGCGCGGGTCACCATCGAAGGGCCGCGACGACAGCAGCACATAGTTGGAGCCGTCCTCGCGAAAACCGGCCGGCGCCGTCAATTGCCCCAACGCCAGCGCGTCCGCCGCCATATAGAGCGAGGCGATGGCCAGCCCCAAACCGGCCTCGGCCGCCTGCAGGCTGAGGTAAAAATGCTCGAAGCGTCCGGCCTCCCCCGCCGCCGCCTCTCCCTGCGCCGCCAGCCAGCGGCTCCACGCTTCCGGCCGGCTGTCCGCGTGCAGCAGGGGCAAGGCGCGCCAGTCTCCGCCCGCGGCCTGCAGCCGCGCCGGCGCGCACACCGGCCCCATCCGTTCCCGCGCCACTTCGGCCACGTGGTCGCCCAGGTTCCAGCCGCTGTCGTCGCGGCGCAGCGCCAGGTCGATTCTCTGTGAGGAAAAATCGACTTTCCCGCCGGCGGCGGACAGCAGCAGCTCGATGTCGGGATGTTCGGCCTGGAAGGCCGGCAAGCGCGGAATCAGCCAGCGCATCGCGATGGTGGGTTCGCAGGACAGCCGCAAGGGCGCGTCCGCCTGCCTTTGCGCGCGGGCCGCGCCTTGCTCCAGCACGCGCAGCGCCTCGGCGCAGCTTTGGCGGAAGCTTTCGCCGGCCGCGGTCAGAAACACCGCCCGGTTGCGCCGCTCGAACAGGGCCACGCCCAACCCTTCCTCCAATTGCTTGACTTGGCGGCTGACCGCGCCGTGGGTCACGCACAGCTCGGCGGCGGCTTTGACGAAGCTGCCGTGGCGGGCGGCGGCTTCAAAGGCGCGAACGGCGGTCAAGGCCGGAATGCGATAGCTCATCTGTGATTTTTCCTCACGCAATGCAAGGACAATAAATCGATTTTCACCGCGCGCCAAGCCCGCGACAATCGCCGCGTCTCCCTTTGAAAGCCTTGTCGCGATGAACGAACTCCTGACCGTAGCCCTGCTGACCCTGCTCGCCGTGATCAGCCCCGGCGCCGACTTCGCCGTCATCACCCGCAACAGCCTGCAATACGGACGCGGCCACGGGCTGCTGGGCGCTTTCGGCATCGCTTTGGGCGTGCAATTCCACGTGCTGTGCGCGCTGCTGGGCGTCAGTCTGCTGCTCAGCCGCACGCCCTGGCTGCTGGCCGGCTTCAAGCTGCTGGGCGCCGCCTACCTGCTCTACATCGGCTACCGCACCTTCGTCCAGCCGCCACTGGCCGCCGGCCCCGCCGCCCGCGGCGGCCGGCAGAGCGCCTGGGCCGCGCTGCGCGCCGGCCTGCTGTGCAATGCGCTCAACCCCAAGACTTCACTGTTCGTGCTCAGCCTGTTCAGTCAGGCGGTCAACGCGGACACGCCGCTGTCGCTGCGCGCGGGCTACGGCCTGTTCATCTCCGCCGCCCATCTGGCCTGGTTCGCGCTGGTGGCCTTGCTGTTCACCCAGCCGCGGCTGCACGCCGGCATGTTGCGCCGTCAGCGCGGCTTGAACCGCGTCATAGGCTGCGCCTTGATCGGCCTGGGCGCCGCGCTGGCGCTGCGCTGAAACCGCCCATTTGTCATCAAACCGGCCCTTTTGTCTGGCAAACTGCCATGCTGTGAACCATCACGCATAACGGACAAGAAATGGTCATATCGGGGACTCTCATCCGCCCGCTGCTGGCGGCGCTCGGCGCATGCTGGGCGCTGACGGCGGCGGCGGCCGACATCAAGGCCTATACCGAGGACCTGCCGCCGCTCAGCTATGTGGAAAACGGCAAGGTCAAGGGCTATGCCGCCGAGGTTTTGCGCCTGGTCGCGGCGGAAGCCGGGCTTAGCCTGGCAATCGAGGTGCAGCCCTGGCTGCGCGCTTACGCCACGGTGCGAAAAACGCCGGACGCGCTGTTGTTCGCCATGGTGCGCACGCCCGAGCGGGAAGCCCAATTCCAGTGGGTGGGGCCGATAGGCCCGCGCCGCGTCTTCCTGTACCGGCTGTCCGCCCGCCGCGACATCCGTCTGAGCGGCGCGGCGGACGCGCGGCGCTATCGCGTGGGAGCGCTGGCCGGCTCCGCCGCCTTCAACCGGCTGGCGGCGCTGGACCCGCGGCGCGAAGGGCTGGACGCCGGCCAGGACGACGCGGCCAATCTGAACAAGCTGCTGCTGGATCGCGTCGATCTGGTGGCGATGCTGGACTGGGCGATGCGCTGGCATCTGGACAAGCTGAAGCTGCCGCCGCGCACGGCGGCGCCGGCCTATTTGCTGGACGGCGGCGGCCAATACTGGTTCGCTCTCAACCCGGCCGCGCCGCCGCAGCGCGCCCGGCGTTTACAGCAGGCCTTGAACCGCCTCGCCGCCGACGGCCGGCTGCGGCTGCTGCGCCGGCGCTATCTGGGCGATTGAGAGCCGCGAACAAAACCTCGCAGAGACGCGCCGACGCAGAAAACGAAGTTTCTGCGAAGCTACAGTACCCGTACAACGCAGGATCAGGGGTTTTGTTAGCGGGTCTAAGCCGGATCTAAGTCGGGTCGAAGCCCGGCGGCGCCAGCTTGTCGCGCAGCAGGCGGATTTCGTCGCGGTGCAGCGCGGCCAGCGCCTGCGCCTGATTGCGTCCGGCCTCGGTCAGATGGATTTCCACCTGCCGCCGGTCCTCGCGGCCGGGCCGGCGCTGCACCAGGCCCAGCTCCTCGCAGCGGCTGACCAGCGCCACCACGCCGTGGTGGTGGGATTGCAGCCGCTCGGCCAGTTCGCCCACGGTGGCCCAGTCGCGGCCCGGATAGCCTTGCACGTGCAAGAGCAGTTGGTATTGCAGCGGCGTCAGGCCGTGGCCGCGGCAGGCGTCTTCGCTGAACCGCAGGAACACGCGCAGTTGATGGCGGAATTCGGACAGGCGTTCAAAATCCGCCTTGCTCAGGATGGGGGAGTCTGGAAAGGGATTCATGCTTGAATTTATATCACATCATGATACATATTGAGAGTATGTTCCGCCCGCCATGCCAGTCCCGTCCTCAAGGAGCTTCGCCATGAAACTGAGCCATTATCCGAAGATGCTGTTTTCCAGCCACGGCGGCTGGGACGAGTTGCGCGGGCGCGCGCCGTCGCCGCGCCGCCTGATGTGGAAGCTGGTGCTGCCGTTCTCGCTGCTGCCCGCCCTGATGATTTGCTACGCCGGACTGGCTCACGGCCGGCTTTACGCGCCCGACGCCGGCATAGAGCGCTGGCTCGCCGCCGCCGCGCTGTTCTTCGTCGCCGAACTGGCCACCGTGCCGCTGATGGCCTGGACGCTGCAAACGCTGGCCGCCAGCCACAAGCTGGCCGCGAGCTTCAAGGATTGCTTCTTGCTGGCGGCCGGCGCGGCGGTGCCGCTGTGGCTGTCCAGCCTGGCCTTGCTGGCGCCGGATCTCGCCTTCAATCTGCTGGGCGCGCTGCTGGGCCTGGCCGCGGCCTTCGCCCTGCTCTACCACGGCGCGCCGGCCATGCTGGGGCTGGAGGAGGAGGTGGAGTCGCAGCACTTCGCGTACAGCGCGCTGTGCGCCGGCGCGGCCGCCTGGGCGCTGTTGCTGGCCTTGGTGCTGCTGCCCTTGTTCGGCGGCTGGTGACTCAGCCGGGCGGCGGCAGCCGCGTCACGGTTTCGATGCGGGCGATGCCGCCCTCGCCGCAATGATGGACCACCGCCACCTTGGCGGCCTGGCCCTCGCGCAGCTCGTCCGGAGACACGCCCAGGTCTTCCGCCAGTTTTTCCAGGGTGACGTTGGGGATCGGGCTGCGTTTCTGCTTGCCGGCGAAGCGCCAGTAGTTGATGCGCGACCACAGCAACAGGCATAGCCCGATCAGCGCGATTTCGAAGCCGTAATCGCGCAGCCTGCCCAGGTGCTCCGGCGCGTCCTGCGCGCGCAGCGCCGCCGGCAACACGTCCCGGCCCCAGATCAGGTAGCCGACATAGGCCAGGGCCGGCAGCCACAGATAGATCCACGCCAGCCAGCACGCCAGGGTCATCAGCCAGGACAGCAGCCGCTGCAAGGCGCTCATATTGTGCGCGGCCTGGATGATCAGGCCGTCTCCCAGCCGGCTCATACCCTCACCCCCCGGTCCGGGCTGACCCAGCGCGCGCGCTTGCCCTTTTTGCGGAACACCGCCTGCGGGAAGGCCACGATGGTGGTGCAGACGTTGAGCAGCCAGTAAACCAGCGGATACCACACCATCCAGTAGTAGTTCTTGCCCAGCTTGGCGTCGTACTGGCTGTCCATCATCTTGCTGATCATGAATTGCAGCATGCAGGTGCCGCCCAGCACCATGCCGTGCCAGCGCGGAATCAACGGCGTGCCCATCTGGGGCAGCCAGTCGCCCAACACCAGGCTCAGCAGCCAATAGACGATGATGCCGGCCATGGTGTAGGACCACACCACGCTGAGGAAGTACTCGGAATACACCGGCCACATGTGGCGGTGGCGCCAGGTGCGCAGCACCCAGGCGTTGCGCATCAGCGCCTGGGTGCCGCCCTTGGCCCAGCGCAGCCGCTGTTTCCACAGCCCGCGCAGGGTTTCCGGCATCAGAATCCACACCAGCGCGCGCGGTTCGAAGCGCACGTTCCAGTGCTTGAGCTGAAGTTTCCAGCTGATGTCGATGTCCTCGGTCAGCATGTCCTCGCTCCAGTAGCCCGCCTGGTAAACCGCGGTCTTGCGGAAGGCGGTGATCACGCCGGAGACGGTGAACAATCGGCCGTAAGTGCGCTGCGCGCGCTTGATCAGGCCGATGATGGCGGTGAATTCGCCCACCTGCAGCCGTCCCAGCAGGGTGGTGCGGTTGCGGATGCGCGGGTTGCCGGTGACCGCGCCCACGCGCGGCGAAGTCAGGAAATGGCGCATCAGCCATTTGCCCGCGTACGGGTCCAGCAGCGCGTCGCCGTCTATGCACAGCAGGTATTCGTGGCGCGCCAGCGCCAGCGCGGTGTTGAGCCCCACCGCCTTGCCCTGGTTGGTGGCCTGGTGCACCACCCGCAGCCGCGGATGGGCGGCGGCCAGTTCGTCCAGGATGGCGCCGGTGGCGTCCCGGCTGCCGTCGTTGACCGCGATCACTTCGAAGTCCGGATAGTCCAGCGCCAGCGCGTAGGCCAAAGTCTCGCGCACATTGTCTTCCTCGTTGTAGCAGGGCACCACCACGCTCAGCGGCGGATAGTCCAGCGCCGGCGGCTGATTGAGCGGCGGATCTTTTCTTTCGTAGTGGAGGTAGTAATGCACCGCCCCCACCATCCACAGATAAGCCATGAACAACGGATAAAAAAAGGCATATGCCAGCAGCAGTATCAATGCCAGGTTCACAACACTTCTCCTCGCCCCTTGATGCGACGGGTCATCAATCGTCCATGCGGTCTCCCGCCGCCGGCCTTCATTCTTCCGGCCTCGCCGTCAGCGAAAACACTCGCTTGAACGTCTTCAGCCTGGGCTGGTCCTGGAACAGGTCGTCCGGGTAGTAGGCGATGTGCCGCGCGCCCAGGGTGTTGAGTTCGCGCACCGTGGCCGCCAGTTCCGCGGTGGGAATCGGCTTGCGGCTGCGCCAATCGACGGCCTGCAGTTCGAACACGGTTTTTTCCAGCGCGCCGGGTTTGGCCGCCACCTTGTCGAACAGCCGCCGCAACCAGGCCTTGGGCTGGGCCGCGTTTTCCATATAGGGCATCGCCATCACCGCCACCCGGTCGTAGCGGCTCAGCGCGCTGTCGAAGGACTGGGCGAACCAGGTTTCCGACTCCGGATTGAGCACCACCTCGGCGTAGAGATTGCGCGCGGTGCGCAAATCCGGCTGGTATTGGCGCACCACGGCCGCCAGCTCCATGCTGAAATCGTCCAGCAAGGCGGTTTTGTCGCGCGTCCAGCGCGCCATCTGTTCCGGGTCCGCGCGCACGTCGGCCACGCTGGCGGCCAGGCCCCGCCCTTGCCGCGCCTGCCGCGCCGCCGGGCCGGCGTCTTCGAAGTCGGACAAGGTGGCGTCGTCGTGGAACAGCAGGCCGCTGAAACGCGAGCTGCGCGCCAGGTCTTCGTAAATCTCGCGGATCAGTTGGCGCACCGGCGGCGAATACGGGGTCAGCCGCGCATAGCCCTGCACCTTGGCCTGAGCGCCGCCGCCCTGCTCCGCCAGCACCCGCTCGCCGGCCAGCGGATGGCCGGCCGGCAGCGCGAAGCCCAATAAGGGCATCCAGGCGTAGACCCTGACATTGGCCCGGGTCTGCAATTGCCAGGCGGCGCGGTTGAACAGGTCCGCGCGCATCGGCAGGTGGCGGTTGGGGAAATACAGCGCCTGCGCCACGCCGTCGCCGTCGGGATCGGCGAAGGCCTGCAGGTAAACGGTGCTCGCGCCCATGGCCTTGACCCGGTCCAGCAGCCGGCCCAGGTTTTCGTCCTGGCGTTTGGGATCGGGATCGTAGATGTAGTCCAGGTCCACGTGCATGATGCGGCTGGGTTCCGGCCGGACGCCGTCCGGCCAGCCGTTCAGCTGCTTGAATTGATAAGCCAGATCGCCCAGATCCATATTGGCGTCCAGCAACACCCGGCGCAGCGAGGACAGCGGGGTGTCGCGGACGTTGATGCCCGCGCCCAGCCCCATGGTCACCGGCATGCCCTCCTGCGCCGCCACCCCCGCCGCTTGCGGCGAGTAGCTGCCGTAGGGCCACACCATCGCCCTGGGCGCCACGCCCAGCCGCGCCTTGAGCAGCGCGCTGTTGCGGCGCAAATCGTCGCGGATGCGCGCCAGATAGGCCGATTCGCTTTCATAGCCGCCGGCGCGGAAGGCGCGGGCGGTCAGCGCCGGTTCCAGATTGCCCTGGGGATTGGCCAATACGCCCAGATGCGAGGCGTAGCTGTGGCTGGCCACTTCCACCAGGCCGCTGGCCCGCATTTCGCGGATCTGCGCCCAGCTCAGGAATTTGCTCCGCCCCGCCACGCCGTCGCCGTAGCTGACCTGGCTGCCCTCGGGCGCTTCCAGCCAGCTGCCCACCAGCGCGATCACGGCCGGCGCCCGGAACAGCTTCAGCACCGGATAGACATTGGTGTACACGCTGCGGTAGCCGTCGTCGAAAGTCAGCAGCACCGCCTTGTCCGGCAAGGGCTTGCCGCCGGCGCGGTCGTCCAGCACCTGTTGCAGGCTGACGAAGCTGTAGCCCTGGCCGCGCATCCACTCCATTTGCTTCACCAGCGCGCGGGCGTCCACCGCGAACGGGTCCGAGGCGCCGCTGTCGGTCTTGTCCACCTCGTGGTAGCACAGAATCACCAAGCGCCCGGCCGCCGCTTGCGCCCAGCCGGTCCACAACAGGCAGGCCGTCGTCAGGGCCGCCAGCCATTGTTTCATTTTCATCAGAAGCGCCAATCCAGATTGAGATAAACCTTGTTGCCGGCTTCCGCCTTGCCGTCATAGGGGTGGCGCACCCGGGTAAAGCCGTAACGCAGGCTGCCGCGGCTGCCCCAACGCCACTCCTGTTCCAACAGCAGGCCCCACACGCCGCCGGCGCCGAAGTCGCGCTGGGTGTAAGTGCCCAGCGTCAGCCCCAGGCGCTGATGCCAGGTGGTTTCGTATTCGCCCCACAGCTTCCATTCCTGCATCGCCGTCACCGAGGCCTCGCCGTCGGCGCGCGGATTGAAATAGCGGGCGGACGTCACCGCGTCGTTGGCGCTGGCCGCCAGCGTCAAAATGGTGTTGAGTTTGTAACGCGGTCCGCTGACCCAGCGCTGGTCCCAGTTGGCGGACACGGCGCGGCGCAGATTGCCGTCGGACAAGGACAGGGCCTCGGCTTGCAAGGCGTAGCTGCGGTAGTCGTCGGCGCGGTACTGCAGGCTCAGCTGGGTCCGGTTGCCGCGCACATCGTCCAGGCGGCCTTTCAACGGCGCTTCGGCGCTGTTCAATTCAAAGCGCGCGCCCAGCGTCCAATAGTCGTCCGGCGTCCAGTCGTAGCCGGCGAAAGCGCCGCCGCGCCGTCCGCCGTCGATCTGGCCGGTCAGGCCGAATTCGCCTCGCCCCTGCTCGCCCCGCCATTCCGCGCCCATGCCCAGCGCCTCGTAACGAGCCGACGCCGTCTCGTTCACATAACTGGCGCGTTGCAGCTGATGCAGGCCGAACAAGCGCCAGTGGCCGAACGGCGACGAATACAAGCGCGCCGAGCTCTCCCAGGCGTTCTGCTCGCCCGCGCCCTGGCCACCGCTCAAATCCTTCTTCCCTTCCAGCACCAGCTCCGGCCGCCGTTCCAGCCGGGCGCGCTCCCGCAACTGGCGCACGCCGGCGTTGTCCACGTCCAGTTCGTTCAGCCGTTGCAACTGACGGTCCGCCTCGTCCAGCTCCTGCAAGTCCAGCGCCGCGCCGGCCAAGCCGGTCGCCGCCGCTTCCGGCTGGTCCGGTTCGTCCACGCCCAGCCGGGTGAACACGCCGCGCGCCCGCCGCGGCCAGCCGCGCATCAGGGCCAGGCTGCCCTGGTTCTGCCGCAGCTCCGGATTGAACGAGGCGTCGTCCAGCAGGGCTTCCATCCGCTCCCAGCCGCCGCGGGTGTCCTCTTGATAGGCGGTGACCATCGCGTCCAGCAAGGCCACGCGCTGAAACGCCGGATTGAACACGCGCCGGCCGCTGGCGCGCTCGGTCTTCTGCCGGGGCGTGGCGGCTTGCAAGGCGGTCAGTTCCCGGCGGCAGGCCGCGTGCTGGCCGGACTCCAGCAGGGCGTAGACCAGGCCGATGCGCCAATCCAAGGCCTCGTCCGCCTGCGGCGCGTCGCGCAGCGCCGAGCGGTACAGTTCCTCGGCGCGCAGCGGCTGGCGCTGGTTGAGATAGGCGTCGGCCAAGGCCGCGCGGGCGTACGGCGACCACGCCTGGCCGGCGCTCTGCCGGTCCAGGGCGACGGCCTGCGCCGACAGGCCGCGCTGCTGCAGCATTTGCACGCGGTCGTCCGCCGCCAGCGCGGCGAACGGCGGCCGCGCGGCTTCCGGCCGCGCCGCGATGTCCTGATTGAGCTTCAGCGCCGCGTCGGTTTGCGTGTGCCGGCCCGGCCCGCTGTCCTGGCTTTCCTGAATGCGTCCCCAACGGCTCAAGGTCGCCGCGCGGTCGAAATCGATCTGCAAAGCCAGCCGGGGATCCGCGACGGACGCCTGGTCCGCCTGCCATGGCGCGCCCAGGCGCAACAGGCAGCCCAGATAGCTGCGTTCCAGTTCCGGGTCACCGGGAAAGCGCGTCCGCGCGCGGATCAGATAATCCAGCGCCTGGGTCAGGTCCCCGCTTTGCAGCAAGACGTAAGCGCGCGCGCGGCTCAGCTCCAGTTCGTCGGCCGGCGCGCCGGGCGGCGCGGCGTCCAGCGTGGCCAGCGCGGCGGCGGCCTGTCCGGCTTCGGCCTGGGCCATGGCCAGGCCGGCGCGATAGCCGGCCGCGGGCTGACGCGCCAGCAACACGCGGTACAGCCGCGTCGCTTCCGCCGCGTCGCGCTGATCGCGCGCCGCTCGCGCCAAGCGCGCCAGGGTGTCCGCCGACATCTCGGCCTCATGTCCGGGCAGCAGCCGCAGGGCCTCCGCGCCGCGTCCGCTCCAGCACAGCAGGGTCAGATAATCGTCCAGCAAGGGCGCGGGCAGCGGTCCACGCGCGCGCTCCCGCTCCAATAGCGCCAGCGCCGGCGCGGTCTGCCCCGCCCGGGCCTGGACGATGGCCGCCGCGTACTCCGGCTGTTTCCAGACCGGCGTTTCCGCTCCCGCCGCGCCGCCGGCCAACAACAAACCAGCCGCCAGGCTGGTGAATAGATTTCGCGTCATGCTTGGCCCGTCAAGGTCTATCTCAACATCAAGTTACAAGTCATTAAACAGATATTAGATTCCATCCAATTAGATAGCAAATTTTTTTTCTATTTAAATTTGTTATTTAAAATAATCCGCATGAAAAACTACCCGCATTGCATGAAGGCAATATAGCCGTTGGCGCGCGGCTTGCTGGCTTGGCTGAGGTTTCCGTCTGTCCCGCTCAAAATACGCTTGACGTATAATACGTATAACGTACTATATAGCGACAGGCGGCCGCCTCTATCGTCACCCTCCACTTAAGGAAGCACACTAATGGCTATCGAAGTATTGGAATTGCACCATCATGGCTTGCGCATGCCTCTGAACCTGGTTGAGGCCATGGGCGCGTTTTACCGCGACGTGCTTGGCCTGGACGCCGACGCCGGCCGCTGGCACATCCCCGGGGTGCCCGGGTTTTTCCTGGACCTGGGCAACGACTGCCAGATCCATCTGCTGGGCAACGACGGCGTGTCGCCATACGCTCAGGGCGCGGATCAGGATCCGGTGGACAATCATGTGGCGCTGGCGGTGCGGGACATCGCCCAGGCGGAGGCGGAATTGCTGCGGCAAGGCATCGCCCACTGGCGGCAGGCCAACGTCGCCGCGCCGGAATTGACGCAGTTGTTCCTGCGCGACCCGGCCGGCCACCTGATAGAGCTGCACCAGATCGGCCATTGCCGCTGCAAGGCTAGCGACCGCGCCCGCGCGGACGCCTTGGCGGCGTCCGGCGCTCAGCCCAGCGCGCCGCGCTGAGAAAGCGGCCTCAGTCCGCTTTCAGCCGGCACCACACTTTGGCGAGCAAAGGCCAAAGCGCCGCGCATTCGCTCTCGTCCAGCGCCTCGGTCAGGCGCTGGCAGGCGCGCCAGAAGCCCGGCAGCGCCTGTCTCAGCAGTTCCCGGCCGGCCTCGGTCAGGCTCAGCCCCAGGCTGCGGCGGTCTTCGTCGCGCAGTTGCCGTTGCAGCAGACCGCGCCGTTCCAGCCAGTCCAGCTGGCCGGTGACGGTGGAGCGGGTCACGCCCAGATAATCGGCGATCGCCGACGGGGTCAGCGGCCCGTTCCGCCACCAGCCCTGCTCTTGCAGCGAAAACAGCATCAACACGTTCAGCTTGCTCTCGGTCACGTCCAAGGCCTGCAAATCCGCGTTCACCGCGCCCAGCACATCGTCGCTCAGCCACAGCAGCAGCAGGCCGAGCCCGGCGCGGGTCCGGCTCACCTCCTCGCCGGCGCTGTGCGCCAGCAATTGCAAATGAGGGGCGATGGCCGGCTCCAGTTCGCGCGCGGCGGAAGAATCGGACGGGGAAAGAGGGGCGGTGGCGTCGGCGGACATGGCTTCAAGACATTGAGGAGGAATCAAACCCGCGGCGGGCCTTGCCGGCCGCGGAAGCGAGGGCAGCGCGCGGCGCTCCCGCGGCTATCATAGTGGCCGGCCCGGCGCGACGCAAACGCCCGCCGGGCCCGGCCACTCAGGGCGCCGGCTTCCAGGCGGACTTGCTGGCCGCCTTCTTGAAGATCTCGCGGTTGCGGTCCGTGGCCGGCGGCTCGGAGTCACCGAAAATCGCCCGCATCCAGTGGCCGTCGGTGGGATTGGGCATCAGGATGAATTTGCGGCCGAACAGCTCGCGGTCCTCCTCCATCAAGCGCGCGCGCTCGTCCACATCCTTCACATAGTATTTGCGCTGAAAATCATTGAGATTGTCGCCCAACATCGCCACCACATGGTATTGGGCGGCGATCTCCTTCTGCCGCGGCTCCTTGTTGGAGCTGTCGCGCAGAATGGTCACATGCTTTTCGTCGACGAAGGGAAAACCGGCGGCCCGCAGATTGCCCAGAGCGTATTCATAGGTCTTGTCGCCCTGATCGCGGCTGCTGACGTAGAACACTTCCACGCCCTGGGATTGGGCGTAGTTGAAGAAGTCCAGCGCGCCGGGCGTGGCGGTCAGCTTGTTTTCCGGAATCCATTTGTCCCAGATCGCGTCGTCGAAGAAATCCCGGTCCTGCTGGATCAGATAGCCCCAGTAATTGACGGCGTTGAGCACGGTGTCGTCGATGTCGGTGATCACCGCCAGCGGTTTGTCGCCGGGCTTGCGCGCCGCCAGCGCCTGATCCAGCCGCATCCGCGCCAGATTGAAAGCCTGATGGTAGAGCGCGCGGTATTCCGCCGCGGTCTGCTTCCAGGCCGCGGCGGCGATCAGCAGATTATTGCCGCCGTTGCCGGACGGGCCGTTGCGATTGTCGGCCTCGGCGGCCTGCGCGCCGTGTCCTACGCTGAGCGCGCACAAGGCGGCGATGGCCGCGCGGCTGAGCTTGTTCATGGAGATCTCCTTTGTCGTTTGGTCTTGTCCAGGTTCCGGTCATGCCGGAACCTGGACAATCTACCCTGAGACGACCTGGCTTTGAACCTGTTTATGATCTCGCGAGCTCAGGCGAGACAAGGCGTTTTCAACGCCGTATCGCCGGCGCGCAGCAGATCGTACGCAACTTCTTAAAAGCGCAGTTCGGTGGCCAGCATATAACTGCGGCCGCGCGCCGTGCTGTTGGGCGAGATATCGGGCGACTGCGACGGAAGCGAATTCAAGGTGTTCAGCGGCTCGGAGTAGCTGCGGTTGGCCAGGTTGCGCACGCCGGCGCGGATCAGCCATTGCTTGTTGACGCGATAGCTGGCGTAGAGGTCGATGATGACCGGATTGGCCTTCTGCTCCTCCTTGAGATAGGCGCTGGTACTGTCGTCCTGCAACTGGTCCGGCGACAGCCGGCGGTTGGCGCCGTCGCGCTTGAACAGCGCACCCACTTCCAGCTTGCGCTCCAGCCAGCGGCTGCCCAGATCCAGCGTGTAGTACTCGTCCGGCAGCTCGCTGACATTGCCGACGGAGAACATGCCGCTGGCGAAGGAGGTCGGCTGACTGGTGTGCTCACGGCTGTAAGACAGCCGCGCGTAGACGAAGCCGGCGTCGTAGTCCGCCTCCAGCTCGAAACCGCGGGTGCGCACCGGGGTCAGCGAATTGGTGTAGATGGTCATGCCGTCGTTGTAGTCGTCGGAACCATTGGACCAAAACTCGTCCAGCGTGCACTTGCGTCCGCCCTTGCACACATTGAAGGCCTGGCTGGAGATGTAGTCGGCGATGCGGCTGCGGTAGAACAGCGCCTTGGTGCGCAGGGTGTCGCGCTCGCTCAGCAGGCCGTGGAACATCGACGTCACGCCCAATTGGTAGGTTTCGGCGCGTTCGCTTTTCAGGAAAGGGTTCATCGACTGACCGCCGGAATTGGCGAAGAAGACCTCTTGCGGATTCGGCCCGCGCATGGTGCGCGCATAGCTGGCGAAGGGCTGGAACCAGGGTTTGATCTCGGCGGACAGCAAGAGCGAGGGGTTGAACGCGCTTTCTTCCAGCTTGATGTCGGCCGCGCCTTGCGGGAAGCATTCCACGCGCGGATCGCAAGCCGGTTTATGGCCGCTGAGCGCGAAGCGGCTGTAGTTGAGATCCGCCTGCAGCGTGTAAATGCCGCGGCGGAACTCCAGGCCGGTGAACAGGCTGCGGATTTCCTGGCGGCCGGCCGGCGCGAATATATTGTTTTCTATCGCCTGCTGGTTGGCGTCCGGGTTGTCGTCGGTGCTTTGCACCATGCTGTTCACATTGCGGGTGAAGCGGTTGCGCATCCATTTGCCGCCGACGCTCAGCGTGGCGTCGCCGCCGGCCAGGCTGAAACGGCTGCTGTTGCGCGCTTCCAGCGCGTCGCCGATGTTATCGGTGCTGCTGTTGTAGAAGCTGAACAGGGAACCGCGCTGATAGGCCTGGCGGCCGCGGCCGTGGCTGGCCAGCACGGAAAAGTCCAGCCATTCCGAATGCGGGGTGTAGTTGTACTTCAGGTAGAAGTCGTCGCTCTGGATGTCGCGGCGCACGAAGTTGTTGCGGTAGCGCCGCGCGGACAGTTCCGCCTCGTGAACATCGCCCACGCGCAGATTGGCCTTGAACATTTGCGACTGCGGGTTCTGGGTGAAGTGCTCGTCGTAGCCGAAGCCGAAGGCCTCGCTGTCCACGCCCTGGGCGTTGCGATAATTGCCGCCTATCGAGCTGCTGCTGATCGCCCCCAGCAGGCCGAAGCGCACGCCGGGCGCCAGTTCCGTCCGCGCCGCGCCGGCCGCCATGCCGCTGCGGCCCAGGCCGTTGCTGCCCACGCTGTACTTCAGGCGCGCGCCCTGCTGTTGGCCGTCGAAGATCACGTCTTCCACGCCCAGAGTACGGAAGTTGGCGCTGCCCGCCAGCGCGTTGACGCCGCTGGCGCCGCCGCCGGTGCCGCGCGTGACGTCGACGCCGACGATGAAGTTGGGATCGATCAGCGCGCCGAAGGAACTTGACGGCGCTGCGCCGTGGCTCAAGGAAGACGGCGCCGAACCGTAATAGTTCTGGCTGACGCCGTCTATCATGGTGTTGACCCGGCCCAGGCCGCTCAGGCCGCGGATATTGACGCTGACCGCGCCCTGGCCGGGGTCGATCTGGGTATAGGTGCCGGGAATCCCGCGCAGGATGCTGTCCAGCGATTGCAGCTTGGTGTTTTCACCGCGGCTGCTGACCGCGCCGGGTTTCTCCAGCGCGCGCTGCTCGTCGCTCAGCGCGTCTCCGGACACCACCAAAGGTTTGAATTCAACATTCCCCTGCCCGGCGGCGTTCTCCGCCGCGCTGGCCGGAGCGGCTGCCACCGCCAGCGCGGCGCCGACCAGCCGGGCCATCATTTTCTTTTTCACAAGCAAACTCTCCACAGTGATCGCCGTCCGCCGCGTCAGGCGCGAAAACGGACGGCTTGGAACAGGAGAGCCGCGGGCCAGGCGGCCAGGCGGGGGACGAAATGGACATGGCGACAGGCTCCAGCCCGCCGCCGGCGCGGCCGGCGGCGGGGATCAAGATTAGCTTCCGGCTTGCGCCGCGGGCGGGGACGGCGGCTCGGCGTCCACCGTCAGCAGGAAGGCGTAATCGCGCGCCGCCGCCTCCAGCCGGTTCAAGCGGCCGGACTGGCCGCGATGGCCGGCCGTCATGTCGGTGAACAGCAACAGGCGCTGGCCCAGCCATTGCCGCTCGCGCAGCTTGGCCACCCATTTGGCCGGCTCCCAGTACGGCACCTGGCCGTCGTGCAGGCCGGCGCTGACCAGCAGATGTGGGTAGCGTCGCGCGGCCACATTGTCATAGGGGCTGTAGGCCTTGATCCAGCTGTAGGCGTCGGCCCGTTCTGGATTGCCCCACTCCCCGTACTCGCCCGTGGTCAGCGGCAGCGTAGGGTCCTGCATGGTGGAGAGCACGTCGACGAAGGGCACTTGCGCCACCACCGCGCGGAATAGCTCCGGCGCCTGGTTCATCGCCGCGGCCACCAGCAGGCCGCCGGCGCTGCCGCCCATCGCGTACAAGCGGCCGGGCGCGGCGTAGCCCTGGCGCAGCAGGCCGCGGCCGGCGTCCACGAAATCGTTGAAGCTGTTGCTCTTGCGTTCCAGCCTGCCCTGGCGGTGCCAGTCCTCGCCCAGTTCCCCGCCGCCGCGCACGTGGACGATGGCGAAGACGAAGCCGCGGTCCAGCAGGCTGAGCTGCTGGCTGCCGAAGGCGGCGTCCATGCTGGTGCCGTAAGCGCCGTAGCCATAAGCCAACAAGGGATTGCCGCCTTTGCGGAACAAGGATTTGCGGTAGACCAAGGACACCGGCGCGCGCGCGCCATCGCGCATCGTCAGCCAGACCCGCTCGCTGCGATAGTCCCCGGCCCGATAGCCGGCGATCGCCTTGCGCTGCAACAGACGGCTGCCACCGCTGGCCATGTCCCATTCATAGGTGGAGGTCGGCGTGCTCATCGAGGAATAGCCGTAACGCAGGCGGCCGCTGTCCGGGTCCGGGTTGTAGGCCAGCCAGGCGCGGTAGCTCGGGTCCGGGAAAGCCAGGCTGCGCTCCTCGCCGCCCCGCCAGGCGATGCGACGGATGCGGGTCAGCCCGTCCGCGCGCTCCTTAACCACCAGGTAGCGGCGGAACAGCTGGAAGCTGTCCAGCTCGCGCTTGGGGTCGGGCGGCAGCACCGCCTCCCAATCCGCGCCCGGCGCCGCCGCGCGGTACAGGCCGAAGCGCCCGCCCCCGTGGTTGGAACGCAGGTAGAAGCGGTCGCGGTAGTGATCCAGATAGTATTCGCGGCCCGGCCGGCGCGCGGCGAAACGCCGCGGCGACGCGTCCGGCGCATGCGCGTCCAGCAGCCAGGTTTCCGAGCTGTCGGCGCTGCTGGCGATCAATTGCAGATAGCGGCGCGAGGCGGTATTGGACAGGTTCAGCGAGAAGGCCTCGTCGTCTTCCTGGTAAACCAGCGCGTCCCGGCTCTGCGGCTGGCCGGGGCGATGGCGGTAGAGCTGGTAGGGACGCAAGGTTTGCGGGTGCAGCTTGACGTAAAACAGGCTGCCGCCGTCTGCGCTCCACTGCAGGCTGCCGGACGCCTGCTCCAGCGTTTCCGGCAGCCAGCGGCCGCTGGACAGATCGCGCAGCGACAGCCGCGAGGCGCCGCGCGCGCCCAGGTCTTCCGCCGCCGCCAGCATGGGCCGGCCGGCGGCCACGCTCCAGGCGCCCAAGCGGTAGTAACGCTGGCCGGCGGCGCGTTCGGTCCCATCCAGCAGCAACTGCCAGCGGCCGCCGGCGGCGGGCTGACGCTCCAGCCGCGGCTGCTGGCCGCCCGGCGCATAGCTTTCGCGATAGCGCCAGCCGCCGTCGACAAAGGGCAGCGAGCTGTCGCGCTCGCCGATGCGCGCCCGCATCTCGGCCAACAGCGTGCGGCGCAGCGGCTCGGCGGCCGCCAGCTGGGCTTCGGCGTAGCGGTTTTCCGCTTCCAGATGAGCCAGCACGTCCGGCCGGCTGCGGCTGTCGTCGCGCAGCCAGGCGTAGTCGTCGACGCGCACATCGCCGTGCGCTTCCAACTTTTGCGGCCGGCGTTCGGCCTGCGGCGGCGCGTCCGCGGACGCGGCCGGCGCGAACGCCAGCAAGACGCCGGCCAGCGCCGCCGCGGACAGATGGGAATTCAACTTCATGCGAACCTCGATTCAGGATGCGCGCCGCCGGCGGCGACGCGAAAAACCGGATGGATAGGCGCTACAGGACGGGAGCGGAACCGGGCTTAAGATTCGCTCAGCTCGAAGCGCATTGGCAGGCTGACGCTGACCCGGCCGCCCTTGAGCAGATCCGCCGGCGGCGCCGGCAAGGGCTGGGCGCGCTGCAACATGGCGGCGGCCTCGCGGTCCAGCGAGGCGGTGCCGGAGCCGGCCAATTGCTGGCTGGACAAAACCCGGCCGTCGGCGTCGACGACGAAGCTCATCTTGACCACCCCGTCGCGGCGGCGGCGGCTGGCGTCTTCCGGATAGCGGCGGAAACGCGCCAGATGGCTTTGCACCCGTCCCTCCCAGCTCTGCTTCAGCGCGCGCGCCGCGCCCTCGCTATTGAACGGCGCGGCGGCGACCTCCCCGGCGTCGGCCCGCGGCGCGGCGCTGCTGGCGGCCGGCGCGGATTGCGAGGCCTGCTCGCTGTCCCGCGCCTCCGCCTTGTCCGCGGGCTGTTCCCGGCTTTGCCGCGCCGCCAACAGCCGCGGCGCTTCCGCCTCGGCCAGTTTGGGCAGCCGCTCCGGACGGCGCTCGGCCTTGGGCCGGCTGGCGGCGGCGGCCAGGCTTTGCTGCGCGCCGGTGGGCAGCGGATGGCTGGACGGCTCGGCGCTGACCTCCGCGGCCCACACCCGCATCACGGCGGCCGGCGCGGCCGGGGCCGGAACCGGCTCGGCCACGGACAGGTATAGGCGCAGCGCCAACAGCGGCGCCCCCAGCGTCAGCAGACAGGCGTTGCCCCAGCTGGCCAGCGGCAGCGGCGGACGATCCCATGCGGCGACGGCCATCTCAGCCGCCCTCGCGGGCGACCAGGCCGACGCTCAGATAGCCGGCCTCGCGCAAAGCGTCCATCACCGCCATCACGTCTTCGTAGCGCGCCTGGCGGTCTGCCTGGAAAAACAGCGGGGTGTCGCGACGGCCGCCGCTGTCGCGGTCCAGCCGCGCGGCCAGCTCCGCCAGCGTCACCGGCTGCTTGCCCAGTTGCAGCGAGCGGTCCTGATTCATCGTCAAATAAAGGGGCTTGTCCGGCCGCGGCTGCTGGCGCGCGCTGGAGGCCGGCAGTTCGATCCGGGTGTCCACGGTGGACAGCGGCGCCACCACCATGAAGATGATCAGCAGCACCAGCATCACGTCGATGAAGGGGGTGACGTTGATATCGGACAGCTCCGCCAGGCCCTCGTCCTGGCTGCTGGGAAAACCGCCGGCCATTCAAGCGCTCTCCGCGCGGACGTCCAGCTCTCGGCTGAGCAGCAAGAGCGCCAGGCCGGCCGCCTGCTGGCTGCGGCCTTTGTGCCGGGCCAGCGCGCGGCTGAACAGGTTGTAGATCACCACGGCGGGGATGGCGGCCACCAGGCCGACGGCGGTGGCGAGCAAGGCCTCGGCGATGCCCGGGGCCACGGTGGCCAAAGAGCTGCTGCCGCTGCGGGCGATGCCGACGAAGCTGTTCATGATGCCCCACACCGTGCCGAACAGGCCGACGAAGGGCGCCACCGCGCCTATGGTGGCCAGCAGGCCGATGCCGGCGGCCAAGCGCCGCCCCTGCTCCGCCTGCCATTGCTCCAGCCGGAAGCCCGCCCGCGCCTGCACGCTGTCGCGCGGCGCGCCGGGCGAGGACAAGCGCAGCTCGGCGTCGGCTTCGGCCAGCAAGCCGCGGGCCGGCTCGTGCGCCGGCTGCGCGGCGCAGCCGGCGCGGGCCTCGCTCAGCGTGGCGGCCTCGCCCAGCAGGCTGAGCGCGCGGCCGGTGGCGCGGTCGGCGCGCCACAGCGCCGCGCCCTTGACCAGCAGCACCACCCAGCAGGCCAGCGCCGCCAGCAGCAGGCCCAGGATCACGGTCTTCACGACCGGGTCGGCTGCGCGGTACATGCCCAGCGCGCTCAGGTCGGCCGGCATGGCTGCGCCGGCTTCCGCCAGCGCCGTCAGCGGCCAGCACGCGCCTGCCAGCGCGCAGCCTGTCGCCGCTCGTTTCATGGTGTTCATCATCGGAAATCCAAGCGAAGTTTTATTTGTTCGAGTTGAGAATGTTATACGTAATGAGAATCATTATCAATATATAAGCGCAGCCCAACCGCGCTCAAGGCCGGGCCGGCGCCGTGAACCAGGCGTAATCGCCCTGGCGCGCGTCCAGCTTCATGCCCTCTTCCGCCAGGATCAGCACCCGCAGCGGCGTTTGCGGCTGCAAATCGCGCACATGCAGCGGCACGCCGATGTCGGCGGCGGCGTGATAAGCGCCGGCGATCAACAGCGCCGGCGCCGGCGCGGCCAGCAGCCGCTCGGCCATGCGCCGGTCCCGCGCCTGCTGCACCGCCAGCATCGAGGCCAGATGCTCGGCCTTGACCTCCCCGCCGTGCTCCTCGCGGATCAGTTCGCTCAGCTTGGCGCGCACCTCAGGCCGCGTGGAGGCCTGGCCCGGCAATTGCACCTGGCTGCGGTACACCGCCTGCATCTCGTTCCTGTCCAGATTGGCCGCCAGCACCGGATAAGGCGCGCGCATCACATGCTCGGCCAGTTTGCCGTACAAGGGCCACGGCCAGCCCGGCAGCCAATCCACCGCCTGGACGAGCGCGGCGCCGGACAGCGGCTGGCCGGCGCGCAGCCGGGCCTGCGCCTGTTCCACCTTGGCCTGCTGCGACGGGGTCAGCATTTCCAGCAGCACGCTGCCCTGCGGCCGCCGCGCCGCCAATTCCGTCGCCAGCCAGCGTTCGATGCGGTGGTGCTCGCGGTTGTCGTGCTTTTCCCCCACCAGCAGCCGCGGCGCCGGGGCCAGCCGCTGCAACAATTGCGCCGGCTGCAAAACTTCGCCGCTGCGCAGGTCCACAATGCGGCCGGGCGGGTCCCCGGCCGGTTCGGCCTCCTGAGACAGGGCCGCGCAGCCGCTCAGCAGGACGATGGCCAGCAGCTTCCAGATTGACTTCATAAGGTTTCCTCTCGCATCGTCGGCTTAGAACCTGTTCAAAAATCTGCTGCGCTTCGTGCAGCGTTACATGGTGAGCACCCGCTCAAAATGCTCAGTGCCACGCGTACCTTCCGCTTTTCGCTCGTTTTCGCCTTGTCTCGCTCTTGCTCGCGGGATCATGAACAGGCGCTTAGCGTAAAACCCGGCATTGTAGTTGCAATTGATTCTTATTATCAATATTTACCATGCCAAAAGCATGCCAAGCCCGCCTGATTCGCCGGCCTCGCCCTTGTCGCCAGCGCGCGTCTCTTCCAAGGATTGAAAAATTTCTTGAAACTAGACGACCGGTCTAGTAGAATTTAGCCCATGTCACGTCCCAACCAGTTTTCAGACACTCGCGAACACCTGCTGGCCACCGGCGAAGCCATCATCCTCGGCAAGAGCTTCTCCGCCGTGGGCCTGGCGGAAATCCTCGGCGCGGCCGGCGTGCCCAAGGGTTCGTTCTACCATTACTTCCGCAGCAAGGAAGGCTATGGCGTGGAACTGCTGCGTCGTTATTTTGAGAAATACGACGGCAGACTGGTGAGCTTTCTGTCCAAGGACGCCGGCAGCGCCCGCGATTGCCTGCTGCATTATTTCGACGGCTGGCTGGAAACCCACCGTTGCGATCAGCCGCAGCGCTGTTGCCTGGCGGTGAAGCTGGCCGCCGAGGTCTCCGACCTGTCCGAGCCGATGCGCGAGGCGCTGGCGGAAGGCATGGGTTTCGTGGTGCGCAATCTGGCCGCCTGCATCCGCCGCGGCCAGCAGGAAGGCTCGCTGGACGCGGACCTGCTGCCGGACGAGACCGCCAGCGCGCTGTACAGCCTGTGGGTGGGCAGCGCGCTGCTGTTCAAGACTCAACATTCGCGCGCGCCGCTGTTGGCGGCGATGGCGCACACGCAACAAATTCTGCGCGCGCCCTAGCCAAGGCGAGGCCACGCCCTCCCCCGCTCCCCGGAGCGGGTTATTTTGACATTAAAACTAGACGACTGGTCTACTTGAAGGAGTCCCAAGCATGAACTCGACACTGGAACTAATGCAAGAGCACCGCAGCGTGCGCAGCTACCAGGACAAACCCATTCCCGCCGAGGTGCTGGACGCGGTGCTGGACGCCGCCTGGAAAGGCCCCACCTCCATCAACGGCCAGCAGGTGTCGCTGGTGGTGGTGCAGGACGCGGAGCGTCGCCAAAAAATCGCCGAAATCGCCGGCGGCCAACCGTGGATCGCCCAGGCGCCGGTCTTCGTCGCCATTGTTCCCGACTTCTACAAAACCCGGATCGGCGTGGAAAAAGCCGGCGCCGAGCAAGTGATCCACAACAGCGTGGAAGCCTTCGCCGTCGGCGCGGTGGACGCCGGCATCGCCCTGGGCAACCTCATGACCGCGGCCCGTTCCGCCGGCCTGAGCGTGGTGCCCATCGGCGGCATCCGCCGCGACCCGCAAGCCATGGTGGAACTGCTGGAGCTGCCGGAACTGACCTTCCCGCTGGTGGGCGTGGTGCTGGGCTACGCCGATCAGGACAGCGCGGTCAAGCCGCGGCTGCCGCGCGCCAGTTTTGTGCACCGCGAACGCTACCAGGCTGCGGAACTGCCGGCTATGATCGCGCAGTACGACGCGTCCATCATGGATTACTGGAAGAGCATTCAGCGCGCCGACGGCCAGCCCTGGTCCGCCAACACCGCGCAGTATTACCGCAACGTGTATTTTCCGCAGGTCGCGCCGGTGGCGCGCAAACAGGGTTTCGGTTTCGATCTGTGATCGCGCCCGCCCACTTTTCCCCGCTTAAATAGAGCCAAGGACATCGCAATGCAAGCCGACAAACTGTTCACCCCGCTGCGCGTAGGCGCCGTGACCCTGAAAAACCGCGTGGCGATGGCGCCGCTGACCCGGCTGCGCAACACCGAGCCGGGCGACGTGCCCACCGCGCTGGCGGAAACCTATTACGCCCAGCGCGCCGGTGCCGGCCTGATCGTGGCGGAAGGCACCCACATCTCCCCCACCGCCAAGGGCTACGCCGGCGCGCCGGGCATCTACAGCGAGGCGCAAGTGGCGGCCTGGACCAAGGTCAACGCCGCGGTGCACGCCAAGGGCGGCCTGACCGCGCTGCAACTGTGGCACACCGGCCGCATTTCCCACCGCTCCTTGCAGCCGGACGGCGAAGCGCCGGTGGCGCCGTCGGCGATCCAGGCCGACAGCCGCACCAATATCCGCGCCGCCGACGGCAGCCTGGTGCGCGAGCAGTGCGACACCCCGCGCGCGCTGGAAGTGTCCGAACTGGCCGACATCCTGGAAGACTATCGCCGCGCCACCGACAACGCGCGCCGCGCCGGCTTCGACCTGGTGGAAATCCACGGCGCCCACGGCTATCTGCTGGACCAGTTCCTGTCGCCGCAGGCCAATGTCCGCACCGACGAATACGGCGGCAGCGTGGCCAATCGCGCGCGCTTCCTGCTGGAAGTGGTGGACGCGGTGGTGTCGGAATGGGACGCCGAGCACGTGGGCATCCGCATCTCGCCGCTGGGCGTTTTCAACGGCATCAGCAATACCGATCAGCTGGAGATGGCGCTCTACCTGGCCGAGGAACTGGCCAAGCGCAAACTGGCCTTCCTGCACATCTCGGAACCGGACTGGGCCGGCGGCCCAGTGCTGGACGAGGGCTTCCGCCAGGCGCTGCGCCAGCGTTATCCGGGCGTAATCATAGGCGCCGGCGCCTACACCGCGGAAAAGGCGGAAACCCTGATCCGCCAAGGTTATATCGACGCCGCCGCCTTTGGCCGCAGCTATATCGCCAACCCGGACCTGGCCGAACGCCTGCAAAGCGGCGCGCCGCTGAACCCGCCGGACCTGGCCACCTTCTACGGCGGCGACGCGCGCGGTTACACCGACTACCCGGCGCTGAACGGCTAAGCCCACCACTCACCGCCAGGCACGCGGCGCGCCTCCCCCATGGGAGCGCGCCGCTTTTTCATGGCCGCACCCATCCGGGCTTGCCGGCCGGCTATTTTCCGCCCGCGGCCGATACCGGCCGCGTAAGCGAGCATTGACGGGCTTTTAACGCCCGGCCTGCGCCTTGACCGGGCAGCGGGCAACTGTGCACAATCGCTGCCGTGCCGTTCCTCGCGGCACCGGACTTGGCCGTCCGGCGAACTACACTGCGAACAAGCGCTTGAGCTTTGCGTTTGGATCGCTGCACTCGTGCGCGCTCACAATGGCGGGCCGGGTGGGGACACCTTAGCGGGTGTGCCGGAGTCGTGTAGTCCGGTCGGCCAACCCTGTTCGGTCTGCCACCTCCGCTTGGCCGTGGGGGTGGCAATGAAAAACCGCTACACGGAGGTGATTATGTCGATCAAAACCCCATCCCGCCGCCATTACCGTCCAGACCCGGACCCGACGTCCCGCGCGGAATTGCCGTTTGCAGCCAACGCGTCCAACCGGCGCGGCGTTCATTGCTGGCAAGTTCCGCCCATAGACGACCAACACGCCGCGCATTTGCTGGGCCGCGAATTCGCAGGACATTTCATCAAGTATCTGCAGGACAATCCCGACGACGGGCTGCGAAACCTGCTCGCCCAAATCGCCGCGGACATAGACTTTAGCGACGACAGCGCCGCCAAAGGCTATTGGGAAGGCTTCTTCAGCCTGCTTGAGCAAGTGCTGGCGCTGACCACCTCGCTGCTGGACGTATTCGATTACATCGACCGGCTCAACGCCCGGGAGGCCGCGGAACGCGCGCTAAAGCCCGCCACCGCGGCCGGTACTTAACAATTTCAGCAAGCGCCAAGGCGCGCCGGCATGAAAAAAGGAAGCCTCCCGGCTTCCTTTTTTTAACGCCCGGCGCAACGCGCGGGACAATCAGTTGCGGCCGCAGCAGGCCTTGTACTTCTTGCCGCTGCCGCACGGGCAGACGTCGTTGCGGCCCACTTTGTCGCCTTCGCGGCGCACGGTACTGGGCGCCTGCTCCTTGGCGCGCCAGTAGGTGTGGACCGCGGCCAGCGCTTCCAGCATTTCTTCCTTGTAGCCTTCCACTTCTTCGTCGCTGAAGGTCAGCAGGTCTTCGCCGTCTTCCTGCTCGAAAGCGCCGCCCAACACCAGCATCGGCATCATCAGGCTTTCAAAGCCCTCGTCCTCGTCGGCCACTTCGAACCAATCGGTGTCCACCACGTCCAGCGCGTAGAGGAAGGCGTTGGCCCACGGCCAGTAGTCCGGCTCGTCGCTGTCGCTGTCGTCTTCCGCGTACAGGATCAGATCCAGCTCATCGCCGGCCGCCAGCGCGGCGGCGGTGGCGTCGTACAGCTTCTGCAACAGGGTTTTCAGTTCCGCCGCGTCGTCCGCGTTTTCAAAGGCCGGCGCGTCGCCCAGCACTTCTTCCAGCCAGAAATCGGCGTCCACCGCGTCCGGACCGCACGCCAGCGCGGCGAAAAAGCCCTGCACTTCGTCCGGGCGCATGGTGCTGCCGCTGGCGGACAAGGGGGTCAGCAGGTTTTCCAGACGCAGCAGATCGGCGTCGTTGAATACGGTAGTCATGATGGATTCCTCAGCTTAAAGATCAGTCTGGCGGCATTGTAAGCCAAAAAGCCCCGGCAAGCCGGGGCTTTTGCTCCCATTGTTTGAGACGGGTCAGGCGGTTTTGCCGTCCGCCAGACCCAACTTCTCCTTCATCTTCTCTCGCATGACGAATTTCTGAATCTTGCCGGTGATGGTCATCGGGAAACTATCGACGAATTCGATGTAACGCGGAATCTTGTAATGCGCGATCTGCCCCTGGCAAAAAGCACGGATTTCGTCGGCGTCGGCGCTCTCGCCGTCGCGCAGCCGGATCCACGCGCACAACTCCTCGCCGAAGCGCTCGTCCGGCACCCCGATCACCTGCACGTCCTGAATCTTGGGATGGCGGTAGAGAAACTCCTCCACCTCGCGCGGATAGATGTTCTCGCCGCCGCGGATCACCATGTCCTTGACCCGGCCGACGATGTTGACGTAGCCGTCCGCGTCCATCTCCGCCAGATCGCCGGTGCGCATCCAGCCGGCGGCGTCTATCGCCTCCGCGGTCTTGGCCGGGTCGCCCCAATAACCGGGCATCACCGAATAACCGCGCGTGCACAACTCGCCGCTCTGGCCGCGCGGCGTGATGCGGCCTTCCACGTCCACGATCTTCACCTCCACGTGCGGATGGATGCGCCCCACCGTGGCCACGCGCTTGTCCAGCGGCGTGTCGGTGGCGCTCTGGAAACTCAGCGGGCTGGTCTCGGTCATGCCGTAGCCTATGGTCACCTGGCTCATATTGAGCTGGCTGGTCACCCGCTTCATCACCTCGATCGGACACGGGCTGCCGGCCATGATGCCGGTGCGCAGCGTGGACACGTCGTAATCGGAGAAGTCCGGCCGATCCAACACCGAGATGAACATCGTCGGCACCCCGTGCAGGCCGGTGCAGCCCTCCTCCTGCACCGTGCGCAACACCTCCTGCGCGTCGAAGCTCTCCGCCGGAAACACCATGGCCGCGCCGTGGCTCAGGCACAGCAAGGTGCCCAGCACCATGCCGAAGCAATGATAAAGCGGCACCGGGATGCACAGCCGGTCGTCCGGGCCGAAGGCCATCGCCGCGCCGGCGAAGTAAGCGTTGTTCAGGATGTTGTGATGGGTCAGGGTGGCGCCCTTGGGGCTGCCGGTGGTGCCGGAGGTGAACTGGATATTGATCACGTCGTCGAACTGCAGCGTCTCGCCCAAGCGCTGCAACCCGGCTTTCTCCTCGGCCGACGGCGCGGCCATCAGATCGGCGAAATTAAACATGCCCGGCGTGCGCTGCCGCCCCAGACGGATGACGATTTCCAGCTGCGGCATGGCGGCGGACTTGAGCCGGCCCGGCTCGCTGCCGGCCAGCTCCGGCAGCAGATCCGCCGCCATCGCCAGGTAGTCGCTGCTCTTGAAGCTGGGCGACAGGATCAATGCGCGGCAGCCCACCTTGCTCAGCGCGTATTCCAGCTCGGAGCGGCGATAGGCCGGATTGATGTTGACCATGATCAGCCCGGCCTTGGCGGTGGCGAACTGAGTCAACACCCATTCCGCGTTGTTCTGCGACCAGATGCCGATGCGGTCGCCGGGCTTGAGTCCCAGCCGGATCAGGCCGCAGGCCAGCCGGTCCACCTGCTCGCGCAATTCCTCGTAACTCCAGCGTATTTGCTGATGGCGCACCACCAGCGCTTCGCGGCGGCCGTGCTCGCGGCAGGTCTGGTCGAACAACTGGCCTATGGTCTGGCCGATCAAGGCTTGCGGACTGGCGCCGTGGACATAGCTGGGCAAGGTCATCGAATCTCTCTCTCCTGGTGGACGGTACGCATCGCTTTTGTTTTTTTCATTCATCCCACAAGTTGACGATTACGTAAACGTAAATCATGCTAGGGCTGAGAACGCGTTAAAAAAAAGCTACAATCGCCGCTTGCCCTGGAACACACCATGACCGAACCCGAATTCTTCAGCATCTCCGACCTGGCGCGCGACTTCGACGTCACCCTGCGCACCATCCGCTTCTACGAGGAACAGGGCCTGATAGAACCGCAGCGCGACGGCCGCCAGCGGGTGTTCAACCGCCGCGACCGCGCCCGGCTCAAGCTGATCCTGCGCGGCAAGCGCATCGGCCTGTCCTTGTCCGACATCCGCGAAATCCTGGACCTGTACGAGCAGGCCCACGACGAAGCCAGCCAGTCGCAAAAACTGCTGGACCTGGTGCTGGAACGCCGCCGCCTGCTGGAAGAACAGCGCCGAGACATCGACGCGGTGCTGGAAGAAATCACCCGCCTGGAAAGCCACTGCCGCACGGTGCTGGCGCAGCCGCCGGCCGCGCGCAGCGCCTGAGAACCTGTTTACGATCTGCTGCGCGTCGACGATACCGCGTTGGAACCGAGCTCAAAATGCTCATGTACCACGCGGACATTGAGCTGGCTCTCAAAACCAGTTCACGATCAAGCAGGCCATCAAGCCCACACCATCACCTCGGCCACCGGCCGACGCGGCTTCTGCGGCCAGTTGCCGGCCGCCGCCCTCCCCACCGTCACCAGCATCACCGGCAACTCGTCCGCGCCCAGGCCAAACTCCCGCGCCACCGCGGCCGCGTCGAAACCGCCCATCGCGCAACTGGCCAGGCCGCGTTCCTCCGCCGCCAGCAGCAAGACCATCGTCGCCAATGAGGCGGAACGGATCGCCTCGTCGCGCTGCGCGCGCGCGTCGTCCCGGTGGGCGTTCTCCGCCGCGCGCAGCCAGCTGTCGCCGACCTCCGGCGGCAGAATGCCGGCCTCCACCGCCGGCCGCAGCGACGCCTCCAGCCCGCGATGCGCGTTCAGCGTGCCGCAGCAGATGAAGGTCACCGCCGCGTCCGCCACTTTTTGCTGGCCGTAGCTGGCCGCCTGCAAACGGCGCTTGGCCTCGGCGCTGCGCACCGCGACGAACTTCCAGTTCTGCAAATGATAGGCCGACGGCGCGCGGGTGGCGGCGTTCAGCAACTGCTCGATCTCCGCGTCCGCCAACACATGGGAGGGGTCGAAGTGATTGGCCGACACGCGCTGGTCCAGCAGGGTTTGCAAAGCGCTCTTCATGAACAGACTCCTTATCTGATTGCTGCTGATTGATTCCATTACCGCTCAAGACCGCGCGCGCGCCGCGCCGGCCATGATCTGCTTCTCCGCCGGCGGCGGCGCGGCCATGCTGCGCTGCACCGCAAGCACGCTGGCCAGCACCGTGGCCAGGCCCGCCAGCTGCAAGGGCCCCAAGGCCTGCCCCAGCAACAGCCAGCCCAACAGCACCGCCGTCAGCGGGCTGAGCAGGCCCAGCGAGGACACCGCCACCGACGGCAGCCGCGCCAGCCCGCGAAACCACAATAAATAGGCCAGCAAGGCGCCGAACAGGCAGAGATAGCCGTACCCCAGCCACTGCGTCGCGCCCAGCGCCGGCAAGGCCGGGTCCAGCGCCCAGGCCAGCGGCGCCAGCATCAGCCCGCCCAGGGCCAGTTGCCAGCCGGTCAAGGCGGCGAGCGCCGGGTCAGATAAGTGCCGCTGGCCATCGCCACCGCGCCGCCCAGCGCCGCCAACATGCCGACACCGTCCCAGACCGCGCCCGGCGACAGCAGCAAGGCCGCCATGCCCGCCACCCCGGCGATGCCGGCCCAGGCGGCCACTCGCGCCGGGCGGCGGCCGTCCAGCCCCCAGGCCAGGCCCATCACCAGCAGCGGCTGGGTGGCGCCCAGCACCGCGGCCAGGCCGCCCGGCAAGCGATAGGCGGCCACGAACAACAGCGCCTGGAACACGCCGATGTTCAAGGCGGACAAGACCAGTAGACGGCCCCACTCGCCGCGCCGCGGCAAGTGGCGGCTGGCCAGGATCAACAACAAGCCGGCCGGCAACACCCGCAGCAAGGCGGCGGTGAACGGCCGGTCCGGCGGCAGCAGCTGGGTGGTGACGATATAGGTGGAGCCCCAGATCGCCGGAGCCAGCGCGGTCAACAACACATCGCTCCAACGGGAGGCCATCAGGCGCGCAGACATGGGCATTCCTTTCGCAATCGCTTATAATCGCATCGAAAACTGACTTGAATTCAAGATAACATTGCCTTGAATTCAAGACAAATAAAATCTTGAATTCAAGATAAAGGAATGCGCATGACGCAACAGAACGCCGGCGACGCCGTGGACGCCATCCTGGCGCAATGGCACCGGGAACGGCCGGACCTGGACGTGGCGCCGATGGGCCTGATCGGCCGGCTGCGCCGCTGCTCCGTGCTGCTGCAGCACAGGCTGGACGCCACTTTCGAGCAATTCGGCCTCAGCGGCTGGGAGTTCGACGTGCTGGCCACGCTCAGACGCGCCGGCGCGCCGCACAGCCTGGCGCCCACCGCGCTGTTCTCCTCGCTGATGATCAGCTCCGGCACCATGACCCACCGGCTGAAAGTGCTGGAAAGCAAGGGCTGGATCGAACGCGCCGCCTGCGCCGAGGACGCGCGCAGCACCCTGGTGCGCTTGACCGAGAGCGGGCTGGAACTGATAGACCGCGCCGTCACCGCCCACGTGGCCAATGAGCACGCCATCCTGTCCGGCCTCAACCAGCGCAGCCAGGACGCGCTGGACCGCAAGCTGGCGGAGTTGCTGGCAGCGCTTGAACCACGCCCTTAAGATGCCTGTTCAAAGCGCGGCGAGTAAGAATGAGATAAGGCGTTGTGGCTATTGAATCCGCTTCGCGGATGATGATTTAGGGCCGGTTCCGCCCGGCAAACGGAAAGGGAGATTTGCGCGGCCAAATCTCCCTTTACCCTAAAGGCCGCCCTGCAAGCCAGGCCTCCGGCTCCCCGTCGGGGCCCGTCAGGCCCGAGGCGCGGCTGAACTCGCGATTTGCTAACGTCAAATCGCTCAAACAAAGCAGCCGCTTAAAACCTCGGGCCTGCCACCCGACGGCAGGCTTGAAGGGACCAGGGGCGCATCGAATCCATGGTTTCCTGCGTATCTGCGCAATGCATCAACCTACGTACAACAGCCGTGATCCGGCCCATAAGAGCTGCTCCCGTCATGACGCCCGCCTAATCTGCGCCCGCCTGCGGCCAAAGCCCGCCGCATGGCTTAAAATCAGGGCTTGAGGCCGGCCCCAGCGGGCGCGGCCGCTCCACTCCCGACGCCATGATAGAAAACCAAGCCATGCTGCTGGCGGTGTTCGAACGGGCGGCGCTGATGTTGATGGCGCTGTTCTTCCTCACCCGCACCCGCCCGTTTCAACACCTGCTGCGCAAACAGGACCACAGCCCGGCCGAACTGGCGGCGGTGTCGCTGCTGTTCTGCCTGTTCGCCGTGTTCAGCACCTATACCGGCATTCCGGTGGACGGCTCCCTGGTCAATGTGCGCATCATCGCCATCCTGTCCGGCGGCATCCTGTTCGGCCCCTGGGTGGGGATACCGGCCGGCATCGTCTCCGGCCTGCACCGCTACCTGATCGACATCAACGGCTACACCTCGCTGCCCTGCCTGATCTCCAGCGTCTGCGCCGGCCTGCTGGCCACCTGGATACACTGCCGCGCCGACCGGGGGAGGCTGTGGCTGTACGGCATCCTGGCCGGCATGCTGTGCGAAGGGCTGACCATGGGCCTGATCCTGCTCTTGACCGAGCCGGCGGTGGGCGTGCCCATCGTCAGCCACATCGCCTTCCCGATGATTGTCGGCACCGTCTGCGTCGGCCTGATCATCAAGCTGGTGCAAGACCTGAACGACGAAAAAGAACTGCTGGCCGCGCGCCAGGCCAAGCTGGCGCTGACCATCGCCAACCGCACCCTGCCCTATTTCCAGAACCTGGACCGCGACGCCATGGTCCAGGTCTGCACCGTGATCCGCGACCAGCTGGACGCCGACGCGGTGGCCATCACCAACACCTCGGACGTGCTGGCCTATGTGGGCCTGGGCAAGGACTACTACGAGATGGACGAGCACTCCGCCATCGGCGCCATCACCCGCCAGGCCATTGCCGGCGACCAGATCATCATCGAGAACAATCTGCAGCAATACCACCTGGCGGACTTCCACTCGGTGATCATCATCCCGCTGCGCGAAAAGGCCGGCGTCAGCGGCACCCTGAAAATCTTCTACCGCAAGAGCCACGGCATCAGCACGCCGCTGCGCGAAGTGGCGGTGGGCCTGTCCCAGCTGATCTCCACCCAGATGGAAGTGTCGCGGGTCAAACAGCTGGAAGAAATGGCGCGCAAGGCGGAATTCAGCGCGCTGCAAAGCAAGATCAACCCGCACTTCCTGTTCAACGCCCTGAACGCCATCTCCTCGCTGATCCGCATCCAGCCGCAGCAGGCTCGCCAACTGATCGCCAACCTGGCGGACTACCTGCGCTACAACCTGTCGCTGGGCGACCGGCTGATCGACATCCAGGAAGAACTGCAGCAAGTGCGCGACTACGTGGCGATAGAGCAGGCGCGCTTCGGCGCCAAGCTGACGGTGGACTTCGACATCGACGACGTGCACGTGCGCATCCCCAGCCTGCTCTTGCAGCCGCTGGTGGAAAACGCCATCCTGCACGGCATCCAGCCGCGCAAAGAGCCGGGGCGGGTCAGCATCGCGGTCAAGCGCGACGGCGCCAAGGTGCATGTCTGCGTGCGCGACACCGGCTACGGCGTCAGCCAGGAAGTGCTGGACGGCGTGGCCGCCGGCACGCTGTCCAGCCGCAGCATCGGCCTGAGCAACGTCAACCAGCGGCTCAAGCTGCTGTACGGCGAGGGCTTGCGGCTGACCCGGCTGGAGCCCGGCACCGCCGTCTGTTTCGACCTGCCCGCCGCCGAGGAGCCGACATGCTGAAAGCCCTGATCGTGGAAGACGAATACCTGGCGCGCGAAGAGCTGGCCTATTTGATCCGCGAACACAGCCGCATCGACATCGTCGCCAGCGTGGAAGACGGGCTGGAAGCGTTCAAATTCCTGCAGGAACACGAGGTGGACGTGGTGTTCCTGGACATCAACATCCCATCCATAGACGGCCTGCTGCTGGCCAAGAACCTGCACAAATCGTCGCGGCCGCCGCGCATCGTCTTCGTCACCGCTTACAAGGAGTTCGCGGTGGAAGCGTTTGAGGTGGAGGCCTTCGACTACATCCTGAAGCCTTACAACGAGGCCCGCATCATCAATCTGCTGGCCAAGCTGGAAGCGCAGACGCCGCCGGCCGCCGCCGCGCCGGCCGAAGCCCCGGCCGCCAGCCGCACCGTCAACCTGGTCAAGGGCGACAGCATCATCGTCACCCCCTGCGAGCAGATCTACTACGCCGAGGCCGACGAGAAAGTCACCCTGGTCTACACCGCGCACGACCGCTACGTGATGTCGATGAGCATCAGCGAATTCGTCGCCCGCCTGCCGGCCGACAGCTTCTTCCGCTGCCACCGCTCCTACTGCGTCAACATCCACAAAATCCGCGAAATCGCGCCCTGGCTCAACAGCACCTACATCATCAAGCTGTACGACCTGAAAGCCGAGATTCCGGTCAGCCGCAGCAATATCAAAGCCTTCCGGCAGTTGATGCATCTTTGAGCGTTGGTCGCCCGAGCGGCGCATCAAACCGGCTGCCAGCCGGCTCCTGAATAAGAACCTGTTCATAATCTGCTGCGCTGCGGCGATACGGCGTTGAAACCGGCTTCGAAATGCTCATGTACCCTATATACACTCCGCTTTCTCAGCCGTTTTCGCCTTGTCTCGCTCTGGCTCGCAAGATTTTGAACAGGCCCTAAGGCCAGACATTCCATTGGCAAGCCGGCTTGGCAATGGAAATGCCATCCACTCACGCGCGCCATTTTCAGGGCCTGCAACTGGTTCGCCGCCGTCTGCACTTCATTCCGCGCTGCCTGCATCTCATGCCGCCGCCGCGCCCCCTACATAAGCACAGGCTTATAGTCACACCAACAGTAATGACTTTAAGCGAGCAGCGCCATGAACGCCTCAAACACCATCCGCTACCGTACCCTGGCCGGCACCGTCCTCACCCAATTCGCTCTGGGCTCCGTCTACACCTGGAGCCTGTTCAACGCCCAACTCTCCGCCAAGCTGTCCGAGCCGGTCAGCCAGGTGGCTTTCGCCTTCGGCCTGCTCAGCCTGGCGCTGGCGGTGGCCTCCTCGCTGGCCGGCAAACTGCAAGAACGCTTCGGCGTGCAGCGCGTCACCCTGGGCGCCGGCCTGATGCTGGGCCTGGGCTTCTTCCTCACCGCCCAAGCCAATAATCTGGTCATGCTCTATCTGTGCGCCGGCGTGCTGGTGGGCCTGGCCGACGGCGCCGGCTACCTGCTGACGCTGTCCAACTGCGTCAAATGGTTTCCGGAGCGCAAGGGCCTGGTGTCCGCCTGCGCCATCGGCGCTTACGGCCTGGGCAGCCTGGGCTTCAAATACATCAATCTGGCGCTGCTGGCCCGCTTCAGCCTGGAAACCACCTTTGAGCTGTGGGGCCTGATCGCCATGGCCATGGTGGTGGCCGGCAGCCTGCTGATGCGCGACGCGCCGCAGCAGCAAGCCGCCGCGCAGCAGAACGCCAGCCATGACTACACCCTGGCCGAGGCGATGCGCCAACCGCAGTACTGGATGCTGGCGCTGATGTTCCTGACCGTGTGCATGAGCGGCCTGTACGTGATCGGCGTGGCCAAGGACATCGGCGAAAGCTATGTGCACCTGCCGGCGCTGACCGCCGCCAACGCCGTGGCGGTGATCGCGGTGGCCAATCTGTCCGGCCGCCTGGTGCTGGGCATTCTCTCCGACAAGATGCCGCGCATCCGGGTGATCACCATCGCTCAGATTGCCGCGCTGGCCGGCATGCTGACCCTGCTGTTCGTGCCGCTGAACGCCACTCTGTTCTTCCTGGCCATCGCCTGCGTCGCCTTCAGCTTCGGCGGCACCATCACCGTCTACCCGTCGCTGGTCAGCGATTTCTTCGGCCTCAACAATCTGACCAAGAACTACGGCGTGATCTATCTGGGCTTCGGCATCGGCAGCATCGTCGGCTCCATCGTCGCTTCGCTGTTCGGCGGCTTCCTGGCCACCTTCCATCTGATCCTGGCGCTGTTGATCGTCGCGCTGCTGTTCTCGCTGACCATCCGTCAGCCGGGCAGCAGCAAGGAAGCGGAGTTAGAAGCCGAGCCGCATCTGGGCAAGGCCTGATTCCCGCATCGCTCTCTGCAACGCCCCCGCTTTGGGGGCGTTGTTGTTTGATTGAATCCGCTGCGCGGATGATGCTTTGCATTGCCGGGGTTAGCGACGGGCAGGAAGGTAGCTTTGCGCAGTCGGTATAGACCAGTCACTATGTAACCCTAATCCAGCAATGGAATACCCAGAATGGACGTTGTTGCAACACCAGCCGCTGGAGTAACCTTTAACATTTTCATCTTAAAGTTAAACTCAATCACTCATACCACCTCCTTTCAGCAGGCAAAAAAAAATGCACCCCAAATAGAGTGCTCAAATATCGCATGATCAATTTAACTTAGCATTACGCTTCACCAAAAAGCCACGCCTTATTAAACGGATCATAAATTGCAAACTGACTCCCCACCAGTCCTTTCAATTCTTCCCCACGCACAGACATTGTTTCTGGCATCAGAGAAAGCGCTTCTTCCGCTGCCTCTTCTAGCTTTATATAGCTCCAATTATTCATTTCAAAGTACAAGTCAGAAACTTCATCCGGACAATCAACTTTATTGTAACAATCATTGATATGATCAATCACTTTTGAACTAATTTTAAGGGTTGCTTTCTTTTCCTGGCTTAATAGACTCACATCAAATGCGAACTGCTGAACCTCACAAAGCATGAAGGGATAGCCCTCTTCACTCACAACGATCTTTCCCTGATGTACCACATAAGCATGATTAATTGCCAAGTGCAGCGGCGCGCCCCAAACATCAGCCACCGTATATCTAAGCCTCTGAAATCAAAGGGGACAAACAGTTCTCCATTTGAAATACTTCGATAGGAAATCATGGCATCCAAGGCATTCAGATACACTGCGAGCATTGAGATGTTTTGTATTTTCGTAAATAGGATGCTGGGGAAGCGCTCTCCACCCACTTTCTCAGGAAAGACTACGCCCTCCGCATCAGATAGTGCGACCAACTGGACATTACAGTCAAACAGCATTTGTGCTTTCACTGGAGTGAGGCTCACCTTCCCCTCCCTTCTCCTAATGGTTTAAACGATTAGGATCCTTCATCCTTCACTGTTGAATCCAACCAACGCCCTTTTCTGGGCACATCAAGATTAGCTTTTTATACCACAACAAATCTGCTGTTGGCTCACCAAATAAAAGACTATTCTCATTTATAAAAAACCGCTTATCTCCATTTTTGATTTTAAGCCCAACATCAATCAATTCCATAGAAGAGTAAACATTTTTCCTCATTTTTTACTTGACAAACTTCAACCTCCATCTTCTCACCTCAAAATCTTGGGTATTGAAATTAAAAGTAGATAGTCGTTACCCCTGCCGAGGCTATTGCAACCAGCGCATTAATAAAAAGTGGCTTTTCATTCCTTCAATGAAAACTCCATCCAATCTGCTGTCCAGCCGTCCCTACTTCCACAGCGTACTTGTTTGAATAAATAAACCTTGTTTTGTTGTTCTCCAACAAACTCGCACTCATCCCCGGCCATAAGCACAAACGCAATATCACTCCCACCATCTGTAGCTGTTTTGTAAACGGTTATAGATTTCTGTGCCACATAAATTTTATTAGTCTCAATTGTGCACCCCACCAAAATTGATGACAAAATAAAAATACAAAAAAATCTCATGGAGCTGACACTTTTTTAGGATACATGTTTTTCTTAACAAATCGATTCGACTTTCCAACAACAGCGAGAATTTCAGCAGGGGTAACAGAATAGGGTATCCATCTAGGGTCATGGGCCAAAATGTTTATCATCTCCAAAACATCTTCCACGTTAGAAGAGCAGCTGTTAGAGAAAAGGCTATACTTGTCATTCACTGCAACCCTTCGCTCCAGTTCTCTCTTGACAATATTTTTTTCGCGACTCGAAACAGACAATAAAAGCCCAGCCGAATCCCTATAAGAGTTTCTGGAAATATAATCACTATATGTAGTGGTAAAGTACACGCTAGTAGAACGCGAATATACTTTACCGTCTATTACAATAGCAACATGCCCCCACTGTGAGCCCAAGCTTAAAAGGCGAGAATCGCTAACAATTACCTCTATCAGTTCCCTCTTTAAAAATATCTTTTTGGCTTCTGTGTTATCTATCGGTGTGGTTGAGCGCTTGGCAATCAGAAAAAGCTCTTTACCGCTCTTTGGTTCTATTACGCATTGATTTGGGGGTGAGTTAGCCATTTAGTTTAGCCTTCCAAGTAGATGTTTAGTTCTTCCGATTCAACCTCGTTCGAAGTAATATGGGTATGCCCATTTTCATCAGTTACACCATACTCTAAATCACCGCCTTCTCTAAGGATCGCATACTTTTGAAAGGCTGCGGGCTTTCCTGTCTGCTGATCAATGACTTGGAATCTATCACTAAACAGGGAGGCTGCTGCGGCACCAGTACTTGAGAGCACCTCTTGAAATGGGGGCTGAACAGTAGCCACGCCATCTGAATGAATGCTCACCGACTGTTTGTAAGAAGTATTTATCAGAACAGGAAGCCGCTCGCACTTGCAGGCTACATAGTCGCCACTCAGCGCCACATCTACGCCGTTAAATTTAGGAATCCACGAAACGCGGGGAGAGGCCGCAATAATCTTTCCAGGGCTTCCACACAGTCCACAAGTTGCCAAGCCTCCAATTAGAGCTACCGGCCTTGTGCCCCCGTCGCCGGGATTAGCACGAACCTTGGCTGTCGCTTCGACTACGACCCCACCACTTGAAGTCGGATCGCCCTGTAATATCCAGTATCGTATCATCTTCAGCTAGGCCAAAAATGTTATGCCCCAAACATTGTTAGCATATTCACATTTAAAGGATACTGTCCAAAATGGCAGCACAGCCGCCTTCGTCCCAAATAGGCCCGCGGAAGTTCTAACTTTTATATCAAGTTATCAGACACTTCATTTAATGAATATCTAAATCAGCGATTGAATAGGTTGATGGCGCTGTATTTCAGGGGGCTCGGCCAAATTCCCCTTTCCGTTTATTCCCTCGTGACACAGCGCTTGCCTCGCTCGGTCACAGCGGAACCGGCCCTAAATCATCATCCGCGCAGCGGATTCAAACCCAGGAAAATGGTAAATGCGGCGTTGAAGGTGGGGAGGCTAACACCAGCCGCCTCAGCCCCGCCACTTGGCCAGCCAGATATCCAGCTGGCGGGCGAAAGCCTGACGGTCCGCCTGGCTCAAAGGCGGCGGGCCTTCGGTCTGCACGCCGCTGGCGCGCAGCGTGTCCATGAAATCCCGCATCGTCAGCTGCGCGGCGATGGTGTCCGGCGAATACACGTCGCCGCGCCAGTTCAGCGCCTGCGCGCCCTTGCCCAAGGCCTCGGACGCCAAGGGGATGTCGCCGGTGATCAAGAGATCATTCGCCGCGATGCGGCGGACAATCTCGTTGTCCGCCACGTCAAAACCCTTGGGGACTTGCAAGGCGCGGATATTGGGCGCTTTCGGCACCGTCAATAGCTGATTGGCGACAAACACCAGCTCCACGCCGGTGCGCTGCGCCGCCCGGCACAATGTTTCGCGGATCACCTTGGGGCAGGCGTCCGCGTCCACCCATATCGTCATTGTCTGTTCTCTGCATGCAAACCCGGCCATGATAACGGTTTCACGCCGGTTTCCGTCGTCGCCATGTTGACGCTTACGTAAACGTAAGTAATGATAGAGCATATCACGCGAATTACGCGCGCCCATCAGAGGAGAGAAACCATGTACAGCAGCCTGCGCTTCGCCTTTGGCGACACCTACGACATGTTGCGTGAAACCGCGCGCGACTTCGCCCAAAGCGAAATCGCCCCGCGCGCCGCCGACATCGACCGCGACAACCTGTTCCCGGCCGATCTGTGGCGCAAGTTCGGCGACCTGGGCCTGCTGGGCATGACGGTGGACGAGCAGTACGGCGGCACCCAGATGGGCTATCTGGCCCATATGATCGCGATGGAAGAAATCAGCCGCGCCTCCGCCTCGGTGGGGCTGTCCTACGGCGCGCACTCCAATCTCTGCGTCAACCAGATCCACAAGAACGGCAACGACGAGCAAAAGCGTCGGCTGCTGCCCAAGCTGGTGTCCGGCGAGCATGTCGGCGCGCTGGCGATGTCCGAGCCCAACGCTGGCTCCGACGTGGTCAGCATGAAGCTGAAGGCCGACAAGGCCGACGGCGGCTATCTGCTCAACGGCAGCAAGATGTGGATCACCAACGGCGGCGACGCGGACGTGATGGTGGTCTACGCCAAGACCGACGTCAGCGCCGGCGCCAAGGGCATCACCGCCTTCATCGTGGAGCGCGGCTTCGCCGGCTTCAGCCACGGCAGCAAGCTGGACAAGCTGGGCATGCGCGGCTCCAACACCTACCCCATGTTCTTCGACAACTGTTTCGTGCCGGACGCCAATGTGCTGGGCGGCGAAGGCAACGGCGTCAAGGTGCTGATGAGCGGCCTGGACTATGAGCGCGCGGTGCTGGCCGCCGGCCCGCTGGGCATCATGCAGGCCTGCATGGACATCACGGTGCCTTACCTGAACGACCGCAAGCAGTTTGGCCAGGCCATCGGCGATTTCCAGCTGATGCAGGGCAAGCTGGCGGACATGTACGTCAAGCTGTCCGCCAGCCGCGCCTATGTCTACGCGGTGGGCCAGGCGCTGGACCGCGGCGAAACCGGCCGCCAGACCCGCAAGGACGCCGCCGGCGCCATCCTGTACGCGGCGGAGGGCGCCACTCAGATGGCGCTGGACGCCATCCAGTGCCTGGGCGGCAACGGCTATATCAATGAATACGCGACTGGCCGCCTGCTGCGCGACGCCAAGCTGTACGAGATCGGCGCCGGCACCAGCGAAATCCGCCGCTGGCTGATAGGCCGCGAGCTGATGGCGGAAACCCGGTAATCGCGGCGGATACAGTGCCTGATGCCGCGTTGCGCTTCAGCCCCACCCGGCAAGCCCAATGCTCACTGACCGCACGCTTCGTCGACGGCGAATGACAAGGTAAAACGATATGCCCATCCTCGAATCCAAACTCTCGCCGCGCGCGGCGGATTTCCAGGCCAACGCCGACAAAATGCGCGCGCTGGTGGCCGATCTGCGCGACAAGGTGGCCAAGGCCGCGCTGGGCGGCGGCGACAAGGCGCGCGCCAAGCACGCCGCCCGCGGCAAGCTGCTGCCGCGCGAGCGCATCGATCTGCTGCTGGACCCCGGCGCGCCCTTCCTGGAACTGTCCCAGCTGGCCGCCTTCGGCATGTACGACGACGACGCGCCCGGCGCCGGCCTGATCAGCGGCATCGGCCGCGTCGCCGGCGTGGATTGCCTGATCATCGCCAACGACGCCACGGTCAAGGGCGGCACTTATTACCCGATGACGGTGAAGAAGCATCTGCGCGCCCAAGAGATTGCGCGCGACAACCGTCTTCCCTGCGTCTATCTGGTGGATTCCGGCGGCGCCTTCCTGCCCTTGCAGGACGAGGTGTTTCCGGACCGCGAGCACTTCGGCCGCATCTTCTACAACCAGGCCAATCTGTCTGCCGCCGGCATTCCGCAGATCGCGGTGGTGATGGGCAGTTGCACCGCCGGCGGCGCGTATGTGCCGGCGATGTCGGACGAAACCGTCATCGTCAAGGAACAAGGCACCATCTTCCTGGGCGGCCCGCCGCTGGTGAAGGCGGCCACCGGCGAGGTGGTGACGGCGGAGGAGCTGGGCGGCGGCGACGTGCATGCCCGCGTGTCCGGCGTGGCCGACCACCTGGCGCAAAACGACGCCCACGCGCTGTCCATCGCCCGCCGCATCGTGTCCGGCCTCAACTGGCGCAAGCAGGGCGAGCTGGACCGCGCCGAGCCGCGCCCGCCGCGCTACGCGGCCGAGGAAATCTACGGCGTGATCCCGGCGGACCCGAAAAAACCCTTCGATGTGCGCGAGATCATCGCCCGGCTGGTGGACGACTCCGAGTTCGACGAGTTCAAGCAAAACTACGGCGCCACCCTGGTCACCGGCTTCGCCCGGCTGAACGGCTACCGCGTCGGCGTCATCGCCAACAACGGCATCCTGTTCTCCGAGTCCGCGCTCAAGGGCGCGCACTTCGTCGAGCTGTGCTGCCAGCGCGGCATTCCGCTGCTGTTCCTGCAGAACATCACCGGCTTCATGGTGGGCAAGAAGTACGAGAACGGCGGCATCGCCAAGGACGGCGCCAAACTGGTCACCGCCGTGGCCTGCGCCCGCGTGCCCAAGTTCACCGTGCTGATAGGCGGCAGCTTCGGCGCCGGCAATTACGGCATGTGCGGCCGCGCTTATTCGCCGCGCTTCCTGTGGATGTGGCCGAATAGCCGCATCTCGGTGATGGGCGGCGAGCAGGCGGCCGGCGTGCTGGCTCAGGTGAAGAAGGAACAACTGGGCGACGCCTTTGGCGCCGAGCAGGAAGAGGCGCTGAAAGCGCCGGTGCGCGAGCAGTACGAACGTCAGGGCCACCCCTATTACGCCAGCGCGCGCTTGTGGGACGATGGGGTGATAGACCCGGCGCAAACCCGCGAAGTGCTGAGCCTGGCGCTGGAGGCGGCCTTGTCCGCGCCAGTGGAAAGCACCCGCTTCGGCGTGTTCCGGATGTGACGGCGAAAGGCGATACCGATGAGCTACACCACGCTTGAAATCGAACACAGCGGCAAGACCGCGACGATCTGGATGAACCGGCCGGACGTTCACAATGCGATGAACGAAACCCTGATCGCCGAGCTGACCGCCGCCTTCACCCATCTGCAATTGCAGGCGGACTGCCGCGCCATCGTGCTGGCCGGCCGCGGCAAGAGCTTTTCCGCCGGCGCGGACCTGGACTGGATGCGCCGCGCCGCCGGCTACGGCGAGGAGCAGAACCTGGCCGACGCGCAGCGGCTGGCGGCCATGCTCAAGAGCATCTACCGCAGCAAGAAGCCGGTGATCGCCCGCATCCACGGCGCGGCGCTGGCCGGCGGCACCGGCCTGGCAGCGGTCTGCGATGTGGCCATCGCCACCGAGGCCGCCAAGTTCGGCCTGACCGAGGTGAGGCTGGGCCTGGTGCCGGCCACCATCGGCCCTTATGTGGCCGACGCGATAGGCTGGCGTCAGGCGCGGCGTTATTTCCTGTCCGCCGAGCGCATCGACGCCGCCACCGCGCTGCGCATCGGCCTGGTGCACGAGCTGGTGCCGGCGGAGGCGCTGGACGCGCGCGTGGCCGACATCGCCGAGGCAATGGCCCAGGGCGCGCCGCAGGCGCTGTCCTCGGCCAAGGACTTGCTGGCCATGCTGCGCGAGGGCTCGCCCTGGGACGATCAATTGCTGGAGGACACCGCCGGCCAGATCGCCAGCGTGCGCGCCGGCGCCGAGGCGCGCGAGGGCCTGGCCGCCTTCTTCGAAAAACGCGCGCCGAACTGGTCATGACACGAACAAGAAACAAGGGACGGACCATGTTCAATAAAATACTCATCGCCAACCGCGGCGAGATCGCCTGCCGCGTGATCAAGACCGCGCGCGCGCTCGGCATCGCCACCGTCGCCGTCCATTCCGACGCCGACGCCGACGCCCGCTTCGTCAAGCTGGCCGACGAGGCCTACCGGCTGGGGCCGGCCCCGGCGGCGGAATCCTATCTGCGCGGGGACTTGATCCTGGACATCGCCCGCCGCAGCGGCGCGCAAGCCATCCACCCCGGCTACGGCTTTCTGTCCGAAAACGAGGACTTCGCCGCCGCCTGCGAGGCCGCCGGCATCGCCTTCATCGGCCCGCCCGCCTCCGCCATCGCCGCGATGGGCAGCAAATCCGCGGCCAAGGCGCTGATGGAGCAAGCCCGGGTGCCGCTGGTGCCCGGCTATCACGGCGAGCGCCAGGAGCCGGACTTCCTGCGCGGCCAGGCGGACGCCATCGGCTACCCGGTGCTGATCAAGGCCAGCGCCGGCGGCGGCGGCAAGGGCATGCGCATCGTGGAAGCTTCCGCGGACTTCGAAGCGGCGTTGGCCTCCTGCCAGCGCGAGGCGCGCGCCAGCTTCGGCGACGACAAGGTGCTGGTGGAGAAATACCTGCCGCGCTCGCGCCATGTGGAAATCCAGGTGTTCGCCGACCGTCACGGCCAATGCGTGTATCTGTTCGAGCGCGATTGCTCGGTGCAGCGCCGCCACCAGAAAGTGTTGGAGGAAGCGCCGGCGCCGGACTTGCCGCCGGCCACCCGCGAAGCGATGGGCGCGGCCGCCTGCGCCGCCGCCCGCGCGGTGGGCTATGTCGGCGCCGGCACCGTGGAATTCATCATGGAAGTGCTGGCCGACGGCAGCCCCGGCCGCTTCTTCTTCATGGAAATGAACACCCGGCTGCAAGTGGAGCACCCGGTCACCGAGATGATCACCGGCCAGGATCTGGTGGCCTGGCAGTTGGCCGTCGCCAGCGGCCAGCCGCTGCCGCTGGCCCAGGAGCAGCTCAGCATCAGCGGCCACGCCATCGAGGCGCGCATTTACGCCGAAGACCCGGACAAGGGCTTCCTGCCCGCCACCGGCACCCTCTACCACCTGCGCGCGCCGGCGGAATCCGCCGTCGTGCGCATCGACACCGGCGTCGTCGCCGGCGACAGCATCTCGCCCTTCTACGACCCGATGATCGCCAAGCTGATTGTCTGGGGCGAGGACCGCCGCCAGGCGCTGCAACGGCTGGACGCGGCGCTGGCCGATTACCAGGTGGCCGGCGTCACCACCAACATCCCCTTCCTGCGCCGCATCGTGCAGCACGCCAGCTTCGCCGGCGGCCAGGTGGATACCGGCCTGATCGCCCGTCACCACGACGCGCTGCTGCCGCCGCCCGCCGCGCCGGACGCGGAGCAATTGGCGCTGCTGGCGCTGGCCGAGGCGCTGGCCGCGCCCGGCGGCTTCCCGGTGGCCGCCGGCTGGCGGCTCAACGGCGCGCTTAGCCGCAAGCTCGTGTTCCTCATCGCCGGCCAGGACTATCCGGTGACGCTGCGCCATCTGGGCGACGGCTGCGAGATCGCCGCCGCCGGCAGGCTGTTCTCCGCCAGCGGCCGCCTGGACGGCGGAACGCTGCGCGCGCGGCTGGGCGATCAACAACGGGAAGCCGTCGTCGCCCGCAGCGGCCCGCAACGGGTGCTGTTCGCCGCCGGCAGCCGGCTGAAAGCGCAGTGGCTGGACCCGCTGGCGGTGGCCGCCGAGGAGGTTCACGGCGAAACCCATTTGAAAGCGCCGATGCCGGGCCGCATCGTCGCCCTGCTGGCCGCCACCGGCGTCAAACTCAACAAGGGCGACCCGCTGCTGATCCTGGAGGCGATGAAGATGGAGCACACCATCCCCGCGCCGGCGGACGGCGTGGTCAAGGCTTTCTATTTCGGCACCGGCGAGCAGGTCAACGACGGCGACGAGTTGGTCGACTTCGAAGCGGAGTGACACCCATGGACCCCATCATCATCAATCATCCCGGCCTGAATCTGGCCGGCTACAGCATCGCCACCCGGATGGAGAACGGCGACAATCTGCGCCAGATTCCCGAGTTCTGGGGCGAATACGCGGCCACGCTGCGCCAGCCGCTGCTGGCGGCGCTGGGCCGCGCCGACGCCGCGGAATACGGGCTGATCCACGACTTCGACCCGGACAGCGGCCGCTTCGGCTATATGATAGGGATGGAGTGCGCCCAGCCCTTGCCGCTGCCGCCCGGCTGCGCGCAGCGGCGCACGCCGCCGGCCAAGTACGCGGTGTTCACCACCCAGCCGGCCGGCAGCGACGCCGAGTTCGGCCAGGCCATCCAGGCGGCCTGGCGCTACATCATGCAAGACTGGCTGCCGGCCTCCAAGCAATGGGAGCAAGCGCCGCTGGGCTCCTTCGAGCGTTACGACGGCCGCTGCGCGCCGGGGCTGCCGCAACGCCAGATGGACATTTACATCCCGGTGCAGCCGCGCCGCCGCTAACGGAGAGCCGAAGTGCCGCAAGTGAAGATAGTGGAAGTGGGTCCGCGCGACGGGCTTCAAAACGAAAAACAGCCGGTGAGCACCGCCGTCAAGCTGGAGCTGATCCGCCGCCTGGCCGCCAGCGGCCTGCGCACCATAGAAGCCGGCGCCTTCGTCTCGCCCAAATGGGTGCCGCAAATGGCCGGCAGCGCCGAGGTGCTGGCCGGCCTGGACCTGGCCGGGCCGGTGTCCCACCCGGTGCTGGTGCCCAATGAGCAGGGACTGGACGCGGCGCTGGCGGCCGGCGCGCGCGAAATCGCCGTGTTCGGCGCCGCCAGCGAAAGCTTCAGCCAACGCAATATCAACGCCAGCATCGCCGAAAGCCTGCAGCGCTTCGCGCCGGTGATGGCGCGCGCGCAGGCGGCCGGCGTGCCGGTGCGCGGCTATGTGTCCTGCGTGGCGGGCTGTCCCTACGAGGGCCGCATCGCGCCGGCCAAGGTGGCGGAGGTGGCCGCGCGGCTGCTGGACATGGGCTGCTACGAGATTTCTCTGGGCGACACCATAGGCGTGGGCACGCCGTCCAGCGTGCTGGCGATGCTGGAAGCGGTGAGCAAGACTGTGCCAATGTCGCAGCTGGCCGGCCACTTCCACGACACTTACGGCATGGCCATCAGCAATATTCATGCGTGTTTGCGCGCAGGAATGATGACATTCGATTCTTCGGTTGCCGGTCTGGGCGGCTGCCCTTATGCTCAGGGAGCTTCCGGCAACGTCGCCACCGAGGACGTGGTCTATCTGCTGCAGGGCGAAGGCTTCGACACCGGCGTCGACCTGGCCGCGCTGGTGGACACGGCCTGGTTCATCGCCGGCGCGCTGGGCAAGCTGCCGGCCTCCAAGCTGGCGCACGCCGTCGGCGACAAGCGCCGCGCCAGGCCGGAGCAATAACAAGCCGCCGCCCGTCCATGGGCCGGCGCGCGGAGAAAATATCAGGAGAAAGCATGACCCCCGACACGCCCATCTGGACCCCCTCCGCCGGCCGCCTGGCCGGCGCCCACCTGACCGCCTTCGCCAAGCTGGCCGAACTGTCCTACGACCGCAAACTGAACGGCTACGCCGAACTGTGGCGCGCCAGCGTGGCCGACCCGGCGCGCTTCTGGTCCTTGGTCTGGGATTACTGCGGCGTGATCGGCGACAAGGGCGCCACCGCGCTGAGCGACGGCGACAATATGCTGGCCGCCCGCTTCTTCCCAGAGGCGCGGCTGAGCTATGCCGAAAACCTGCTGCGCCGCGACGACGACGGCGACGCGCTGGTGTTCTGGGGCGAGGACAAGCTGCAACGGCGCTGGAGCTGGCGCGAGCTGCGCGCCCAGGTGTCGCTGCTGCAACAAGCGATGCGCGGCGCCGGCATTCAGGCCGGCGACCGCGTGGCGGGCTTCATGCCCAATATGCCGGAAACCATCGCCGCGATGCTGGCCGCCAACAGCCTGGGCGCGGTGTGGACCAGCTGTTCGCCGGACTTCGGCGCGGACGGCGCGGTGGAGCGCTTCGGCCAGACCGAGCCCAAGCTGCTGTTCTGCCCGGACGGTTATTGGTACGCCGGCAAGGCGGTGGACATCCGCGCCAAGATGGCGGCGCTGGCCGAGGCGCTGCCCTCGGTGCGGCAAATCATCGTGGTGCCCTATCTGGGCGAAACCGGCGTGTTCGCGGAAAACGTGCCCAAGGCCATCACCCTGACGGACTTCACCGCCGCGTATCAAGCGCAAGCGCTGAGCTTTGAACGGCGGCCCTTCCGGCACCCGCTGTTCATCCTGTATTCCAGCGGCACCACCGGCAAGCCCAAGTGCATCGTCCACGGCGCCGGCGGCACCTTGCTGCAGCATCTGAAGGAACAGCAGCTGCACGGCGATGTGCACCATGGCGACCGCCTGTTCTACTTCACCACCTGCGGCTGGATGATGTGGAACTGGCTGGTGTCCGGCCTGGCGTCCGGCGCGGCGCTGATGCTGTTCGACGGCTCGCCCTTTGTCGGCGAAGGCCGCACGCTGTGGGACTACGCCGAGCGGCAGCGCTTCACTCACTTCGGCACCTCGGCCAAATACATAGACGGCCTGCGCAAGAGCGGCATCGCGCCGGTCCGGGAATGGAAGCTGGATTCGCTGCGCGCGGTGTTCTCCACCGGTTCGCCGCTGGTGGCGGAAAGCTTTGACTGGGTCTACGCCAACATCAAGGCCGACATCAATCTGGCCTCGGTGTCCGGCGGCACCGACATCGTGTCCTGCTTCGCGCTGGGCTGCGCCAGCCTGCCGGTCTACCGCGGCGAGCTGCAATGCCGCGGCCTGGGCATGGCGGTGGACATCTACAACGAGTACGGCCGGCCGGTGCGCGGCGAAAAAGGCGAGCTGGTGTGCACCCGCCCCTTCCCGTCGATGCCGGTGGGCTTCTGGAACGATCCCGACGGCGGCAAGTACCGCCAGGCCTATTTCGGCCGTTTCGACAATATCTGGTGCCACGGCGACTACGCCGAACTCACCGCCCACGACGGCATGATCATCTACGGCCGTTCCGACGCGGTGCTCAATCCCGGCGGCGTGCGCATCGGCACCGCGGAGATCTATCGCCAGGTGGAGGCTTTCGACGAGGTGCTGGAAAGCATCGCCGTCGGCCAGCAGTGGCAGGACGACGAGCGCGTGCTGCTGTTCGTGCGCCTGCGCGCCGGCGCGCGGCTGGACGAAGACCTGCAGCAGCGGATCAAGGCGCAGATCAAGACCGGCGCCAGCCCCCGCCACGTGCCGGCCAAGATCATCGCCGTCGCCGACATCCCCAAGACCATCAGCGGCAAGATCGTCGAGCTGGCGGTGAAGAACGTGATCCACGGCCAGCCGGTCAGCAACCTCACCGCGCTGGCCAATCCGGAAGCGCTGAAGCTGTTCGAGAACCTGGACGAACTGCAAAGCTGAGCCCATGCGCGGCCCATGAAAAACCCCCGCATTGATTAATGAATGCGGGGGTTTTTAGCCTGCTTAACAAAACCCGGTTTTACCGCTGGGGCAAGGCGCGCCACGCACGTCAGGGGGTTTGCTCGCCGCTCTTATTGCTCATGCGGATGAATGCGCCGCAATAGCGCGAACATCATATTCTGCTCGCGCGGCCGGGAGCCGTACCACAGCACTTCCCAACCCGGCTCGGCGATGCCCTCGTCCTCCGAGCGCACCACCAGCTGGTAGTCGCAGGGCGAGGCGTTGCCCGCCGGATAGGACACCAGGTCCAGGCCGGCGTAATAGCGCCAGCTGATCAGCGCCAGCTGATTGCGGCTCTCGGTCGCCACGCAGGCGGCGTTGGCCGGCAGCGCCTTCATCATCCGCTCCACTACCGGACGGTAGCTCTTGGCGGCGTCGAACCACGGCAGCCACAAGGTCATGCCCAAACCCCACAGCAGGGTCAGGCCCGCCGCCCAGTTGCTGATGGCCTGGCGGCCGCGCAAATGCTTGCGCGTCAGCGCCCACAGCCACACCAGGGTGGCGATCACCGCGCACACCGCGGCCAGGCTGGACACGTGCTCCTGATAATACGGGCTGAAATACTGGGCGCGCCCGGCCAGGCCCCGCGGCCAGCCGAAGTTCATCGCCGCCCAGCCGGCCCACACCAGGATAGCGAAGAAGCCGAAGGTCATCAGGCCGAACCAGTTGAGGAAGGCCGCCGCGCCGCGCTTGAGATTGTCCAGCTCCACCGCCGCCAGCAAGGACAGCGGCAGCAGCAGCGGCATCGCGTAAGTCATATTGGGACGGCTGGACAAGGTCAGCAGGATCAACACCACGGCGAAGAACATCAGCGGCAATTGCAAGCGCGCCTGATCCAGCCGTTCCCGGTTGCGGTACAAGGTCCAGGCGGCCAACGGCCAGGCCGGGAAGGCGAACCACAAGGCGTTCAGGCTGTAGTAGCCGAAGTCGTGGAACAGCTGTACCCGGCCAAAACCGTTGAGCTGGCCCAGCGAGTACTCGTTCCACCACAGATTGAACGCGTCCGGATGGCTCTTGGCCAGCGCCAGCGGCCACACCAGGGAGGTGGGCGCGGCGATCAGCAAGGCCAGCAGCACGGTGATCGCGTATTGCTTGCTGCGCCAGGCGGAGAAGGCCGGCAGCAGCAAGACCACCATCCACAGCAGCAAGAGCTCCATCAGGCTGGCGCTGAGGAAGATGGCCGCGCTGGCCGCGCCCAGCAAGGCGCCGGCCAGACCGGGCGAACGCAGGGTCAGCGACAGCGCGTAGAAGGCGGCGGCGAAGCCAGCGAAACCGGCCACCACCGAGGTCAGCTGATGGCCGGTTTCCACCAGGCCGACGCAGCCTATCAGCACCATCACCACGCTGCGGCCGTGACGACGGCCGATCAGATCGCGGCCGGCCATGCCGGCCAGCAGCAAGGCCAGCGCCATGAACAAGGGCGTGGCCAGCCGCGCGGCGTCGTGCGCCGCCAGCAGCCAGGGAGACAGCAGCTTGACCATGAAGGCCGCCACCCAGTAATACAGCGGCGGGCTATCCAGATAGGGCGCGCCTTGCACCGTGGGCAGCAGCCAGTTGCCGGTGTCCAGCATGCCCTGCACCGCCGCCAGCACGAAGGGCTCGTCCGGCTTCCACGGATCGTGGCCCAAGATGCCCGGCCACAGCCAGACAAAGCACAGCAGCAGCAGAATCCACGGTTTTTCCGTGGGCTTGGCCAGGGTTTGGGATTGTTCCGAATAAGTGAGCATGAGTCTCGTTCAAACAGTTTCAGGGGAGCTCGAAAGATCTACCGCGCGGCCCGAGCGCTGCGGCGCGCCTTGCTCTCGAACCGCTCGCGACGATTGTTCGAGGCCCCTTTCAATCAGCCGACGGCAAAGCGCCGCGCAAGCGAGCGATCAGAATGCGCCAATCCACCTTGCGCTTGGCGATGGAGTTGCGCAACTTGTTGCGGCGGCGCTGGCGCTTGTGATCGGGATCGGCCTGTATCGTCTTCAGCCTCGCCTCGTCCCAGGCGAATTCGCCGCAGTACTGGGACTGGCGCGCCACATCCCAGTCCGGCGCCATGCCGGCGAACACTTCAGCCAGGTAGAGCGGCGCCTCGTAACTGTAGTTCCAGTAATGATGCAGCGCATCCCCCAGCGCCAGCGGCTGACGGCCGTCGCAGGCCACCAGCGACCAGGCCAGCTGCTCTGTCCAGTTGCGCGCTTCCACGCGCGGCAGCAGGAAGTCGTTGATGCGCAAGGCGGTTTCAAAGAAGGGCACCATGCCGGCGGAAGCGCCGACCACGCCGGCGTTCCACATCGCCAGGCCCTGAACGTCGGCCACGCCCATCTTGCGCAGCTCGGCGCCGTGCTTGTCCACCGCGGCCAGATAGTCCGGGAAGAAACCGGGGCCGAACACGCCTTCGTTGACGTGCATGCAGCTGGCGTTGCCTGCTTCCAGCCGGGCGAACAGCTCGTCCGGCACGCGCAGCCAGCGGGTGTCGCAGTCCACGTACAAGACGGCGGTGCCCAGTTCGCGCGCCGCCTTCAGCATCACTTCCAGCTTGATGCGGTGCACATAGTCGAACTGGCCGCGATACGCCTGCAACTGCGCCCGGCTCAGGGTCTCGGTGCGGACCAGGGGATGCGCGGGCACGCTGTCCGGCGCGTCGGTGTACACCATGATCTTCACGTCCTGCCGCTGCTGCTTCAGCAGCAAATTCAACAGGCTCAACACGGAAAAGCGGGTCTGGTCGTAGTATTTCTTGCCGCCGTGGGACAGGTAAACGATGTGGATCGCCATGGCCTCAACCTTGCAGATATAGGTACGCGCGCCGCCGGCCGGAATCTGCCAAACCCTGCCGCCGCCGCGCCGGAATCATAGAAAAAAGGCAGCCTGAGCTGCCTTTTTCTGGGTGTCCAACGTATCCTCGGCGCTTAGCGCTTGAAGAAGCCGCCGAACTTTTGGTTGAACTTGTCAACGCGACCGGCGGTGTCGACGATCTTTTGCTTGCCGGTGTAGAACGGATGGCAGTTGGAGCAAACTTCAATGCCGAACGCGTCCTTGGACATGGTGGACTTGGTCACGAACTGGCTACCGCAGGAGCAGGTAACGGTCAGGTCTTTGTAAGTCGGGTGAATATCGGTTTTCATGTGTCTTCCTTTCAAATCGGGTACAGGGGATTTGCCTGTACTGCTTGCGAAACTATCGATTATCCGCGCTTTGCCGCCGCTTGACAAGTGCCAAATCCACTGTCAACGGCGGCTCAGGCGCGGCGCCAGACCGTGCCCTGGGCGCTGTCTTCCAGCACGATGCCCTTGGCGGTCAACTCATCGCGAATGCGGTCGGACTCCGCCCAGTTCTTGCCGGCGCGCGCATCCTTGCGCGCCTGAATCAAGGCTTCCACCGCCTCGGCCGACAACTCCTCGTCGCCGGCGCCGCCCTTAAGGAAGTCTTCCGGGTCGCGCTGCAGCAGGCCCAGCACGCCGCCCAGATCCTTCAGCAGGCGCGCCTGACGCGGATCGCGGCTCTTGTTGACTTCGCCGGCCAGCTCGAACAACACCGCCACCGCTTCCGAAGAATTGAAGTCGTCGTTCATCGCGGTCTGGAAGCGCGCGGCGAACGGGTCCTTCCAGTCTATGCCGGCGGAGGCCGGCAGCTCCAGGCCGCGCAAGGCGGTATAGAGCCGGGTCAGGCCGTGCTTGGCGTCGACCAGGATGCTGTCGGTGTAGTTCACCGGGCTGCGGTAATGACTGCGCACGATGAAGAAGCGGATCACCTCGCCGTCGAAATGGCCCAGCACGTCGCGGATGGTGAAGAAATTGCCCAGCGATTTGGACATTTTCTCGCCGTCGACATTGATGAAGCCGTTGTGCAGCCAGTAATTAACGTACTGGTGGCCATGGGCGCCCTCGGACTGGGCGATTTCGTTCTCATGGTGCGGGAATTGCAGATCCTCGCCGCCGCCGTGGATGTCGAACTGCTCGCCCAGATGATGACAGCTCATCACCGAGCACTCGATATGCCAGCCCGGACGCCCCGCGCCCCACGGGCTGTCCCAGGACGGCTCGCCCGGCTTGGCCGCTTTCCACAACACGAAGTCCAGCGGATCGCGCTTGTGCGGGTCCACTTCCACCCGTTCGCCGGCGCGCAGCTTGTCCAGGGTGCGGCCGGACAATTTGCCGTAGCCCTCGAACTCGCGCACCGCGTAATACACATCGCCGTTGTCCGCGGCGTAGGCCTTTCCGTTGGCGATCAGCTTTTCGATCATAGCCACCATGCCCGGCACATGCTGGGTGGCGCGCGGCTCGAACGTCGGCGGCAACAGGCTCAGCGCGGCGGCGTCCTGGCGCATGTCGGCGATGGTCTCTTCCACCAACTGCTGCGGCAGAATGCCGCGCTCGGCGGCGCGCTTGATGATCTTGTCCTCGATATCGGTGATATTGCGCACATAGGTGACGTCGTAGCCGGACGCGTCCAGCCAGCGATAGATCACGTCGAAGGCCGCCAACATGCGCGCGTGTCCGATATGACAGAGGTCGTAGACCGTCATGCCGCACACGTACATACACACCTTGCCGGGCTCGATGGGTTTGAACTCTTCTTTCTGGCGGGTCAGGGTGTTATACACGGTCAACATGATGGAAACCTATTGGAGGTTGGGTCAAAAAAGAACGATTGTAACAGAGCCGTCAAGCCCTCCGCATCGTGATTGCGACGCGCCGCGCGGCCGGCGGTGCGCTGGGCCGCCAGATGGCGGATAATGGGCTTTTCTCCCTAGCCCTGGTCCGCCATGAGCCATACCCCGCTTTCCGACGCCGACTACCAACGCCTGGCCGCCACCCTGAACCGCTTCCTGCCGCAGCAAGGCATGAATCTGGAACATCTGGACGGCTTCTTCGCCGCCCTGCTCTGCGGCCCGGAACCGATCAAGCCGACAGAATGCCTGCCCGCCATCATCGGCGACGCCTTCGACGACGATGCCGCCTTTCCCAGCGACAAGGCGCTGGAACAGTTCGCCAAACTGTTGATGGGGCATTGGCTGGACGTCTCCGCCGCGCTGCGCGAGGACGACGCCTTCCAACCCTGGCTGGAAGCGGACGCCGCCGGCGAGATCCGCGGCAACGACTGGGCCGAAGGCTTTTCCGAAGGCATGCAATTGCTGAACGAGGACTGGGGCCTGCTGTTCGACGATCCGGAGCAGGCGCCGCTGCTGGAGCCCATCCTGACCCTGGCTTTCGAGCGCAATCCGGACCCGGAAGTGCAAATGCCCGCGCTGACGCCCGAGCGGCGCCAACAATGCCTGGCCGAGCTGTCCGAATCCGTGCACGGCATCCACCGCTTCTTCTCCGCCATTCGCCGGCGGCTGGAAGAGGAGGAACAAGCGCTGGAACGCCGGCAGCGCAACTGAGCCGGTCAACCGGTCCGCGGCGGCGGCGTTGATAAGCAGGCCGGCGCAAGCCGCCTCCCACCGCCACAGGACCCGCCATGAACCCTATCGAAGCCCTGCTGTTCGCCGTCATACAGGGCGTCAGCGAACTCTTTCCCGTCAGCAGCCTGGGCCACGGCGTGCTGATACCGGACTGGCTGCATTGGTCCATCAACCGCATGAGCCCGGATTTCCTGCCCTTCATGGTGGTGCTGCACCTGGGCACCGCCGCCGCGCTGCTGCTGTACTTCCGCCGCGACTGGCTACAACTGATAGGCGGCTTCCTCAAGGCCGGCGGCAAGGCCTCCAATCCGGACGCCCGGCTGATGTGGCTGCTGATCGCCGGCACCATCCCCGCCGGCTTGCTGGGCCTGCTGCTGGAAAAACAGCTGCGCGCGCTGTTCACCAGCACCACCGCGGTGCTGATCTTCCTCAGCCTGAACGGCTTGCTCCTGCTGTGGGGCGACCGCCTGAAACGGAAGCAAGCCCATCTGGACCTGGAGCGGCTCAGCTTCTCCGGCGCGATCAAGATAGGCGCGGGCCAGGCCCTGGCCCTGCTGCCCGGCTTCTCCCGCTCCGGCGCCACCCTGGTGACCGGCCTCGCCCACGGCCTGGACTACGCCTCGTCCGCGCGCTTCTCCTTCCTGCTGGCCACCCCCATCATCGCCGCCGCCGGCGTGCTGGAAGTGCCCAAGCTGGCGCACAGCCAGGTTTCCGCAGGAATGCTGCTGGCCTGCGGCCTGCTGTCCGGCGCCTGCGCTTACGCCAGCACCGCCTTCCTGATGCGCTACTTCAAGAAAAGCGAAATCGAGTCGCTGCGCCCGTTTGGCTACTACTGCCTGCTGGTGGGTCTGGGCGGTTTATTGGCCAAACTGCTTTGAGCGCGGAAACCGCATGGTTTCAATTTGAATGGCTGAACGATTTATCTCATTCAAATCAGATATATGAGTAAATTTTGAGCACAGCTTATTGGACTGATCGGTCTAGTGCTTTAGAATGGAAAAATAATATCCAGGGCCACTCTCGCCGGTGGCCCTAACTAATTTTTTTGAAGAATGAGTGTTTTGGAAGAAAAAAGAAACGAGCGCCTGCCGGCTGACCTGGCCAGGCGCGCAACCGCTATTATCGAACTGCCCGACGGCGTGCTGGTCACCGCGGCCAAAGGCGGCCGCTACAATCTTCCCGGCGGCAAGGCCGCCCGCGGCGAACTGCGTTCCCAGGCGCTGATCCGCGAAGTGCGGGAAGAAACCGGCTTGCGCATCAACTCCATGCTGTATCTGTTCGATCACATCACCCCGTTCAACGCGCACAAGGTCTACCTGTGCATCGCGCAGGGCCAGCCGCGCCCGCAGGGGGAAATCGAACGCATCGCCTTGGTGTCCTCGCCGGACACCGACATGGACCTGTTCATAGAGGGCCGCGCCATCCTGCGCCGCTACGCGCGGCTGCGCGGCGAAGTCACCGCCAAGGGCGACGCGCTGCGCGCGCTGCTGGGCCTGGCCCGCTACATCGCCAAGGTGGATTGAGCGCGCCGGCCCGTTCACGCGCCCTCCATGCAAAACAGGACATGCCTTGGCATGTCCTGTTCTTTTTTCAGCCTGCGGCTCAGATGCCGCTTGCGGGCGCCGAGCTCTCCGCTCCACGCGCGGCGTCGGCCACGCCGGCGGGCAAATCCACCCAGCCCGCCGCCGAACCCAGCGACAAGGCCCCGGCCAGCAAGACCATGGCCACCGGCGCGAACAACAACACCCCCAGCGCCACCCGCAGCCGGTGAATGCCCGACACCACGGCCAGCGCGTTGACCAACACCAGAATGCCGAAGATGGACAACACCCCGTTGACCGCCAGCGCCGCGTCGTCCGGCAGCCAGCTGGTCAGCGGTTCCACGAACTGCAGGCCGCTGGCCACCGCCACCAGGCCGAACAGCGAACCATGGCCGTCCCACTTGGCAAAACGCAGCCATAGGCCGATGAAGCCGGCGAAACACAGGGTTTCCGCCAGCGTGAACAACACCATGAACAGCATGCGGCCGGTCAGGTTGTTGCCCAGCTCAGCGGTGTCGGCGCTGGCCACCAGGCCCAGCGCGATCAGGAACAACAGGGTCTGCCAGCGCGGATACTGATACTCGCCCAGGGGCTTGACCCGGAAGCGCAGCAAATCCACCACATCGTCAATCAGCAGGCGCATGTCCGCTCTCAGTCAAAGACTACCGTCTTGTTGTTATAGGACAGCACGCGGTTGTCCATATGCCAGCGCACGGCGCGCGACAACACCACTTTTTCCAGGTCGCGGCCTTTCTGGATCAGGTCGTCCACTTCGTCGCGGTGAGAAATGCGGGTGACTTCCTGCTCGATGATCGGGCCCTCGTCCAGATCCTCGGTCACGTAGTGGCTGGTGGCGCCGATCAGCTTCACCCCGCGCGCAAACGCGCGGTGATAAGGCTTGGCGCCGTCGAATGCCGGCAGGAAGCTGTGATGGATGTTGATCACCCGGTCCGGATAGCGCTCGACGAAACCCTGGGACAGGATCTGCATATAGCGGGCCAGCACGATGAAGTCCACGCCGGCCTCTTCCAGCAGGCGGAACTGCTCGGCCTCGGCCTCTTCCTTATTGTCCTTGGTGACCTTGATCACATGGAAGGGAATGCCGTTGAATTCCACCAGCCGGCGGCAGGTTTCGTGATTGGAAATCACCAGCGGGATCTCGCAGTCCAGCTCGCCGATGCGCCAGCGGTGCATCAGGTCCACCAGGCAGTGCTCGTACTGGGATACGAAGATGGCCATCCGCGGCTTGCGGGTGGACAGCGACACCTTCCAGTTCATCGCGTGTTCGTCGGCAATCGGCTGGAAGGCGGCGGCGAAGTTCTCCATCGGCAGGGTGAAGCCGTCCACATCCCACTGCACCCGCATCAGGAACAGGTTTTCGCTGGTGTCCTGATGCTGGTCCGCGTGCATGATGTTGGCGTTGTAGGTCATCAGGAAGTTGGCGATGGCCGCCACCAGGCCCTTCTTGTCCGGCGCGCTGATCAACAGCGTGGCCGATTGCTTGTCTTGACTCATGATCGGATTTGCTTACTGCTAACTAAAACCGTCGATTTTACGATAGCCGGGCCGCCAGCGTCTCGCTTTGTTTGCAAGCGCCGGCCCTATCGCGCGCCGATAAAACAAAAACGCCGCCGCAGCGGAAGCGGCGATGGCGTTTTGGGCTGAACGGCGCGCCGTTCAAGCGTGCATATTGGCGGAATCCAGAGTGTTCTGCAGCAAGGTGGCCACCGTCATCGGGCCGACGCCGCCCGGCACCGGGGTGATGAAGCCGGCGCGCTCGGCCGCCGCGGCGAACGCCACGTCGCCGCACAGCTTGCCGCTGTCCAGACGGTTGATGCCCACGTCGATCACCACCGCGCCCGGCTTGATCCACTCGCCCTTGACGAAGTTGGGGATGCCCACCGCGGCCACCACGATGTCGGCGGCGGCCACTTCGGCGGCCAGATCGGCGGTGGCGCTGTGGCACACCGTCACCGTGGCGCGCGCCAGCAGCATTTCCAGCGCCTGCGGACGGCCGACGATATTGGACGCGCCGACGATCACCGCTTTCTTGCCCTTGGGATCGATGCCGTATTCTTCCAGCAGCGTCATCACGCCGCGCGGGGTGCAGGGACGCAGCAACGGCATCTTGATCGCCAGCCGGCCCATATTATAGGGATGGAAGCCGTCGACATCCTTTTTCGGGTCGATGCGCTCGATCACCGCCTGCGGGTCGATCTGCTTGGGCAGCGGCAGCTGCACCAGGATGCCGTCCACCTCCGCGTCCGCGTTCAAGCGGTCGATGATGTCCAGCAGCGCCTGTTGGCTGGTATCGGCCGGCAGATCATAGGCCAGCGAACGGATGCCGGCTTTCTCGCAGGAGCGCTTCTTGCTGCCCACGTAGACCGCGGACGCCGGGTCCTCGCCCACCAGGATCACCGCCAACGCCGGGGCGCGCTTGCCCGCGGCCAGGCGCGCCTGCACGCCCTCGCCCACCTTGGCGATCAGTTTTTCCGCTACCGCTTTGCCGTCAATCAGTTGTGCTGCCATGGGCCGGTTCCATAATAGAGGCTGAAAAAGAAGGCGCATATTCTCGCATTTTTCGGCGGCCTCCGAAATGCCGCTGCGCAACAAAACTTACTTAAGATCAAGATAAATAAAGGGAAGTGCCGCCCAGCCCGCCGCCCGGCCAATATCGCGCCCCTGGCCGGCCGCAATTTAATTACAAACAGGTGTTGACAGCCCAAATCGCCATCCGTATAGTTGCGGTCTCTGTCGTCGGGGCGTAGCGCAGCCTGGTAGCGCACCTGATTTGGGATCAGGGGGTCGCGAGTTCGAATCCCGCCGCCCCGACCAGCAGTAAGGCGAAGCCCGACCGAGCGCCCGTAGCTCAACCGGATAGAGCACCGGCCTTCTAAGCCGGGGGTTACAGGTTCGAGTCCTGTCGGGCGCGCCAAGTAATTGTGGTACAATGCAGTGCTTGTTTTCAGTGGTGGATGTAGCTCAGTTGGTAGAGTCCAGGATTGTGATTCCTGTTGTCGTGGGTTCGAGCCCCATCATCCACCCCACCCTATTTAAAGTTGCCGCCTCATGGCGTCGGCTCACCGCTTTCGGCGGTGGATGTAGCTCAGTTGGTAGAGTCCAGGATTGTGATTCCTGTTGTCGTGGGTTCGAGCCCCATCATCCACCCCAAATCTTAAAAAAACCCGGCCAAATGCCGGGTTTTTTCATTTTAGCGACTCATAAGGTCAGTTTTGGGCCTTGTCTGACAGTTCAAGCTCCGTATAATCGAATACATTTGCATGACACCGCTTGACTGACGACGACACCCACCACCATGACCACCATGCAGCCGATCAAGCGCCAGACGCTCACCAGTGCCGTAACCGAATCCCTGCGCCAGCGCATTCTCTCCGGAGAGTTCGCCGATGGCCAACAACTGCGCCAAGAGGCGCTGTCCAATGAATACGGCGTCAGCCGGGTGCCGGTGCGCGAGGCGCTGCGCCAGCTGGAAGCCGAAGGCCTGATCCAGATCATCGACCACAAGGGCGCGCTGGTGTCCAAGCTGTCGCTGGAAGACGTGCTGGAGCTGCTGGAAATCCGCGCGATGCTGGAAGGTTCGGTGCTCAAAGCCGCCATCCCCTGTCACACCAAGGCCGATCACGATCTGGCCCAGCAAACCCTGCGCGAATTCGAACAAGCGCTGCGCAACAACGACGTGCGCCACTGGGGGGAATTGAACTCCCGCTTCCACCTGGCCTTGTAGCGCGCCGCCAAGCGGCCCAACACGCTGGCGCTGATCGAGCAGCTGCACAACAAGACCGACCGCTACACCCGGATGCAGATCCTGTTCACCCGCACCATGGAGCGGGCGCACGAGGAGCACAGCAAGCTGCTGGAGCTGTCCCGCCAGGGCAAGGCCGACGAGGCGGCGGAATTCATCCGCTTCCACATCCTGTCCGCCGGCCACGCGCTGGAAGACTATCTGCGCGGACAGAGCCAGCAAGCCGCCCTGAGTTGAGGCCGCTGCGCGTTCAGATTTTTTGAATCTGACGCGCAATTCTTTGCGCTATCAAGCGCGTCGGCGGCGCGCAATAATCCGGCCATGTAAACCGCCGGACGCCAGTCCGGCCCCACAGGGAGACATGGCCATGCAACACCCATTCATCAGCCGGGAAGCGGAAGGCCTGGTCAACGGCCAGGCGGTGTCGGACGGCGCAGGCGTGCGCCTGCTGCGCGTGCTCGGCTCCGATCTGCAAAGGCGGCTGGACCCTTTCCTGATGCTGGACGAATTCCGTTCCGACAATCCCGACGACTACATCGCCGGCTTTCCCAGCCATCCGCACCGCGGCTTCGAAACCATCACCTATATGCTGGCCGGCCGCATGCGCCACCGCGACAATACCGGCAACGAAGGCCTGCTCGGCCCCGGCGGCGTGCAATGGATGACCGCCGGCCGCGGCATCGTGCATTCCGAACTGCCGGAACAAGAGGATGGCCTGATGCACGGCTTCCAGCTGTGGCTGAACCTGCCGGCGGAGCGCAAGCTGTGCGCGCCGTGGTATCGCGACATCCCCGCCGCCGAGATTCCGTCTGCGCCGGCCCAAGGCGAGGCGCGACTGATCGCCGGCCACTGGCGCGGCCAGGCCGGCGCGGTGGAACGCGAAGCCACCGAACCGCTGTACCTGGACCTGCGGCTGGACGCCGGCAGCGAAGAGACGCTGGAAATCCCCGCCGGCCACAACGCCTTCCTCTATGTTTATCAGGGCGAGATCGCCGTCGGCGCGCAACAGCGCGGCGTCAAGGCAAGGCAGATGGCGGTACTGGACAACCGCGCCGACAGCGACGGCGTCAGCCTCCGCGCCGCGGCCGACAGCCGCTTGCTGCTGATTGCCGGCAAGCCCCTGGGCGAACCCATCGCGCAATGGGGCCCCTTCGTGATGAATACGCGCGAACAAGTGGAAGAAGCGATAGCCGATTTTCGGGACGGCCGCTTCTGACCCTCAAACCCTAAGCTGGAGCCGCCATGCCGCTGCTTACCCAAACCATCGCCAGCCTGGACCGCGACATCGGCTTTCCGGTGCGCCGGCTGTTGCCCACCCGCCAGGCGCGCCGCGTCGGCCCCTTCGTGTTTCTCGATCACATGGGCCCGGCCCGTTTCGCCGCCGAAGGCAGCGCCGGCGATGTGCGGCCGCATCCGCACATCGGCCTGGCCACCGTCACCTATCTGTTCTCCGGCGCGATGATGCATCGCGACAGCCTGGGCACGGTGCAGCGCATCGCGCCCGGCGCGGTCAACCTGATGACCGCCGGCAGCGGCATCACCCACTCCGAGCGGGTGCCGGCCGACATTCGCCAGCAAGGCGTGGCGGTGGAAGGCATGCAGCTGTGGCTGGCGCTGCCGGATGAACTGGAGGAATGCGCGCCGGCCTTCGCGCATTACCCGGCCGAGGACTTGCCCCACTGGAACCAGGACGGAGTGGAACTGAACCTGCTGATGGGCGAAGGCTGGAGCCGTCGCTCGCCGGTCGCCTATCCGCTGCCGGTGTTCTACGCCAGCGCCGCCATGCCGGCCGGCGCGCGCTTGGCGCTGCCGGAAGGCGTGGACGAACTGGCCGCCTATGTCGCCGCCGGCGAACTGGACGTGGACGGCGCCGCGCTGAACGCCAACGAATTGGGCCTGCTGCGAACCGGCCAGGGCGGCGAACTGATCGCGCGGCGCGACAGCCGGGTGATGCTGCTGGGCGGCACGCCGCCGGCCAGCCCGCGCTATCTGGACTGGAACTTCGTGTCCAGCCGCCGCGAGCGGCTGGCCCAGGCGCGCGCGGACTGGATCGCCCAGCGTTTCCCGATGGTGCCGGGCGAGACCGAGTTCATTCCCCTGTAATAACAGCCACTCCAAAACAAAACCCCCGCCAGTTGCCCGGCGGGGGTTTTCGCTTGGATCAAGCGTCTTACTTGCTCTGGATGCCGCCTTTCACCACGGTCGGCGTATTCTCATGCTCGGCGCGGATCAGCGGCGCCTTGCCGGAAGTCACGTCGCTGACCGCCTGCTTCAGGATGCCTGACGGGGTGCTGTTCAGCTTGACCCCGCCGCCGCCCTTGTAGCGCTCGGTGGCGATGTCGGCGGTTTCCACCTTGGAATCGCCCAGGTCCACCTTGCCGTTGGCGGACGACACGGTCGCGCCGGTCAGCTGGGTCTTGCCGCCCACTTGCAGGGTCACGCCGTCGGCGCCGGCGATGCCGGTAACGACGCCCACCGAGTTGTCGCGCTTGACGCTGACGTCCACGTCAGCCTTCAGCTCGGTGCCCTTGTCCTGGGCGTTCAGCAGCTTGTCCTTCAACGTGTTGCCGCCTTTGCGCGCCAGGGTATCCAGGGTGCCGGACTTGGCCGGGCCGGAGGTCGGCTGCTCGGGCAGGGTGACGGTTTCGCTGTTGGCGTTGAAGCTCACCGCATTGGTGGTGTCTTCCTTCAGGCCCTTGTTGAAGGCCAGGCTGTCGTACTTCTCCTTCACCTTGTCGGACGCGGCGTTGACCAGTTCGGTGCCCTTCTCTTTCACCTTGTCCTTCAGCGGGCCGGCCTTGTCGGCGGCCTGATCGACCAGGCTGGCCTCCTTGCCGTTGGAGCTGTTGACGCCCAGAGCCACGTCCACCTTCACGCTGTTGTCGCGGTCCTGACGGCTCTCCAGCGCCAGCTTGCCGCCCACCTGGCCAGTGACGGTCTTGCCGCTGACATTGGCGCCGGCCAGAGTGGCGTTGCCTTCGGCGTTCAGTTCCACTTGCTGCTTGGCGGTCACGGCGGCGTTGGCGTTGCTCAGCTTGTCCTGTTGATCCACCTTCACCTCCAGGCCAGCCTTGATGTCATGCACGTTCTTGGTGCTGTCAGGCTTGATCTGGCCGTTTTCCTTGTCGCTGCTGGCCTTGTTGCCGCCGCCGATATTGCCGGCCACGCTCCAGTTGTTGCGCTGGCTGCTGGACTGCGCCGACTCCAGGCGGATATCGCCCTGGCTGTCCAGCTTGGCGCTGTCGCCCTGCACCTGGGTGCCGCTCAGGCGGATACCGCCGCTGCCGGCCGCTATACTGGCTTTGCCGCCGCTGACCACGCTGCCGCCGGTCTGGCTGCGGCTGGACTCGTCGGTGCTGGCGTAATTGCCGCCGGCGCCCACATTGAAGCCCTTGCTCGCCTTTTCCTGACCATTGCTCTGGCTGCCGCCGGCCTTGAGATCGAAGCCCCACTGGCTGCCGGACTTGTCGGCGCTGGATTCGGCGGCCTTGAACTCCACCTTGTCGCCCTGCAGCGTCACGTCGCCGCGGCTGGCGATCTTATCGCCCTGCAGACCCAGCTTGCCGCCGGCCGTCAAGCTCACGCCGGCGTCGGCGTCCACGCCGCCGGTCACGGCGGTGCTGGACTTGGCTTGCTGCTTGTCCACGTTCACCGCCACCGCGCCGCTGCCGCCGACATTCTTGCCGCCGCCTTCGATCGGGCTGGTGGTGATGGCCAGATTGGCCTTGCCACCCACGGTGCGCTGCTCGCTGCTGCTGCTGTTGTTGGCCTGGCTGAAGCTCAGATCGCCGCCCGCGTTGACGCTGGCCGCGCCCTTGCCGCCGACGATGGCCACGCCCTGGTAAGCGGCGTTGTTGTCCACGTCCACCTTGACGCCGTTGCCGGCGCGGATGCCGCCGGTGACCGCGGTGGAGCTGGACGAGGCGCTCGTCACCGTGCTGCCGCTGCCGGCCGCCTTGACGTTCACATCCTCGCCGGTGGTGGTGTAGACGCGCACGCCGACATCGGCCTCGGTCTTGCTGCCGCTCTGGCTCTGGGTATTGGCCGCGGCGCTGAACTGATGGCTGTCCGCCTTGATCTCCACCGTGTTGCCGGCCTGATACTGGGTGCCTTGATCGCTGAGCCCAGCCTTGGCGTCCACCTTGATATTGCCGCCGTTCAGGCTGCTGGCCTGCGCGGTGCTGGACTGGCGGGTTTCCGAGCCGACGCCGGCCTTGACGCCGACATCCACGCCCAGATTGGCCGCGCCCAGATCGCCGGCCGCGCCGGCCGCGCCGATCACATCGCCCTTGGCCACCTTCTCGCCTGCCGCCACCAGCGGACGGGTCACGCCGCTGTAATCGGCGTTGACGCCCACTTCCACGCCCCAATGACTGCTGTCGGAGGTGGTTTTCTGGCTGCTGTTGGCCGCCTGGTTGTCGATGCGGCCGCCGGCCAGCTTGATGTCGCCATCAGCCTTGACCTGGGCGCCCTGGTTGCGGATGTCGCCGTCGCCGTTGCCGGCGACGATGCTGACCCCGCCCTTGGAGTTGATCGCGCTGACCTGGGCCGTGCTGCTGTCGGACTGGCTGCGGCTGTTCTTCTGGTCCACGCCCAACGCCACCCCGGTCTTGTCCAGGCCGGCGTCGATATAGAGGCCGCCGCCGGTGACGCTGCTGCTCTTGCTTTCCTTCACCGTGTCCTGCGCCGCGTTCAGGCTGACGTTCTGGCCGCTGAGGGCCGCGCCGCCGGCGCCGGCGTTCAGCTTGGAGCCGGTCACCGTCAGATCGCCCTGAGCATTGAGCGCCACCTTGTCGCCGGACAACGTCGCCGCCTGGTTCTGGGTCGCGTCGCGGTCCACGCTGCTGCTGCTGTGCTCGATGCGCACGCCGCCGCGGTACTGCTTGTCGCCGGTGATGTCGCCGACGCCGCGCAGCGCCAGCTCGGTGTCCTTGCTCTCTACCTTGTCGCGGGTCTGCGACGCCGCCACCTTGATGTCGCCGTTGGCGGCCACGTTCAATTCGCCGCCGGCGCGCACCTGGCTGCCGCTGATCGCCACGTCCTTGGCGGACTGGATGCTCAGATTGGTGTCGGACTTCAGCTCGGCGTTGACCGCCTGCTGCTGGCTGGCATTGCCCTTGCTGCTGCTCTTGGTGATGTTGAAGGCGGTGCCGCTACGCTGATCGGTGCGGGTTTGCGATTGGTTGACCACGCTGTCGATGCTGATGTCGCCGTTGCGGCTGATCGCCACCGCGTCCCGCTCGCCGCGGGCGCGGCTGCCGGCGATCGCCACGCTGTCGCCGCGCAGCGTCAGCTTGCCGCCGGCGGTCAGATCGCTGCCGTTGTTGACGGTGTCGGTCTTGCCGTTGTCGCGGTTGCCGCCGCCGCCGATGCCGCCCCAGTACACCTGGTCGTTGCGCTGGCTGTTCTGGTTCGTCGTCTGCTGCACGCCCAGGCCGAGCGCGCCGCCCGCGCCCAGGGAGGCGTCGCGGCCGGCGGCCAGCTTGGCCGCCTTGGCGTCGATGTCGCCGCTGGCGCGGATATCCAGATCACGGCCGGCGCGCAACTGGCTTTGCGCCAGGCGCTGCTCGCTGGACGCATGGTCCCAAGAGCCGGTTTCCAGGCTGGCGCCGTCGTTCTTGCGGTTGCCCCGGTCGCTGCGGGTATCGGTTTCCGTCACGCCGCTCAGCTTCACGCCGCCGTCGGCCTGCAGGCGGATGTCCTGGCCGGCGCTGACGCTGCCGCCGCGGATGGCGATCTGGCCGCGCGGCTGCGCGCCGTCCACCGCCTGGTTGTCCGCCGCCGTCGCCGCCGCGGTCAGCGTGGCGTCCTGCTCGGCGCGGATGCGCACGCCTTCCTGGCGCTGGCTGGTTTCGCTCTGGTCGCGGTTATAGGCCCAGGAGTTTTTCCAGGCGTGATTGCTGTTGCTGGACGCGCTGTCCGCCACTTGGCTGTCCAGCGTCAAATCCTTGCCGCTGAGCGCCACATTGCGGCCGCTGATGTCGGTGGCGGCCAAGGTCGCCGAGTCGCCGGCGCTGAGGCTCACATCGTCGCGCGCGCTGATGACGCTGCGCTTGATGCGGGTATCGCTGCCATTGCTGGCGGTATTGGTTTCACCGGTTTTCCAGATGAACCAGCTCTCGTCGTGGCCGCTGTCCTGGGTGGTGGAGGTTTCCGCCCGGCCGCGGCTGTCGATCTGGCGCGCGGCCAGGGCCACCTTGCCTTCGCTGGCGCGGATCTGCGCGCCTTCCAGCGCCAGTTTGCCCTGGCGCGCGTCCACCGACACTTCCTGCGCGCCGTTCAGGTTGCCGCCCACATTGACGCCGGCGCCGTCGGCGGTGCTGATGATATTGATGCGGCCGGCCTGCATCGCGCCCAGGAACACGCTGTCCAGCGAGCCCACGCCTTCCGGCGCCTTATCGCTGCGCAGCACCTTGGCGTCCTGACCCTGGTAATCCACCAGGTTGAAACCGGCGCGGACATTAAGCTGCTCGCGCGCGGCGACATTGCCGCGCACATCGATGCGCGGCGCGATCAGGTCCAGCACGTTGACGCCACTCAGACCGGCGCCGTTGACGCTGAGCGCGTTGCCGTTCATCGCCGCCTGCAAGGAGGCGATGGCGCCGTTTTCGATATTGGCGTTGCCCACCAGCAGCGAAGCGCGCGGCGTGTTGATGAAGCCGCAGCCGCTGCAGGTGATGCCGTTGGGGTTGGCCAGCACATAGTCGGCGGCCTTGCCGAACACTTCCTGCTTGCCCAACAGCAAGGACGGGTTGCGGCTGATCACTTCGTTCAAGATCACGCTGGCTTCGCGCCCGCCCAGCAAGGCGTTGGCGCCCAACTGGCCGGCCAGCTGCGATTGGCCGCCGGCGGCGGAGTTGTTGAACACCGCGCCGGGCTTGCCGACGTTGAAATCCTGGTATTGGTTATGCGACAGGCCCGCGGCGCTGGGCGCCACGATATTGACCACCGCCGCGCCGTTGGCGGCATTGCTCACCTGCGGCTGCGCGCCGTTGCCGCCGGCGACGATGCCGGCCGCCATCGCGGCTTCCACCGCCCAAAACGCCAGAGTCAGCGCCGCGGCCACTTTCCCCGTTACCGATAAGCCGAAATTTATTTTTTTCTTCATGATTTGAGTCCCGTTCATTCAGAGAACAAGCAGATCCGGTCCAAAACCGTCTATCCAAACGCCCCATGTTCCGTGGGCATCTCCAGCCTGCCAGCCGGATCCGCCCACAATGAAACATACGTTTGATTTCGAATCTACGTCTCTTTTTAAATCAATTCAAATGAAATACTGCCAATATCGCTTAGTCGCCGTCGCAGCTAATTTCTTTCAAAAAATATTCACGATAAAAAATAAATGCCAAAAGCATCACCAGGACAGCGCCAGCTTGGCGAACAGCTGATGGCCTTCCTGCTGCCAGCCGGCGGGCTTGTACAAGGGCCGGCTGTATTCCAGGTCCAGGCTGGCCTTGCGGTAGCTGAAAGCCAGGCCCAGGCTGGCGCCGGCAATGCCTTGCCACTGCTGGACCGAACCAAGTGGCAGCACCCGGCCGCCGTCCAGACCGATACGCGGCGTCACGCCGACGCCGGCCAGCTCAAAGCGGCGCGACAAGGTATTGCGCCAGGACCAGGCGGTTTCCCCGGCCAGAAAGTTGCGGCGAAAACCGCGCACCGCGCTGGCGTCGGACACGTCCATCTGCTCGACGCCGGGCAGATAATCGCGGCTGGTCTGGCCGGTCAGCGCGCTATTGAGCTGATACGGCCCGCCGGGCAGGCCCAGACTTTGAAACCAGTTCAGCGAAGCCTTCCACTTGGTGAACTGCGGATTGGGACCATCCGGTACACGCGGATCCGGCGCATTCGCGCCCAGCCAGCGCGTGCCTCGCTGCACGCCGGCGTCCGCGATCAGCACGCCGCCGCTGAGCAATTGCAGCCGGGACAGGCCCAACTCGGCCACGCTCAACGTGGGGCTGGATACTGCATACTCCGTATCCTGAATATAATTGCGCACCCGCTTATGGATTAGCTGCGCCATTAGCGAGGTGGTTTGGTTTTGGCCGCGGCTCAGCACCCGATCCACGCGCAGGCCGCTCTGCGCGGTGCTGCCGGACAGTTGCACCAGATTATTGGGAAGCTGTTGCGTGTTCAGATAATCGGCGCGGCTGGCGAAGGCGCTGAACGTCCAATAGCCGTAAGGCAGGGAGTAAAACAGCGATTCGCTGCGGCTGTGCCGCACCGCATTGTCGTTGCTGGTGCGTTGCGCCGACACGCTGACGAAATCGGACAGACCCAGCGGGCTGTCCCAGGACAGGCCCACGCCGGCCTGCACCCGGCCGGTGCTGTCGCGGCCGGTGTTGTCGGCGTTGAAGTTCAAGCGCCAGGGCGCGTCCTTATTGTTGCGCAGGCTCAGAATGGAGCCGCCCACGGTTTCGCCGGGCAGGATGTCCAGCGTCGCCTTGCTGGACGGCAGGCGGTTGGCCTGGTCCAGGCCCTGGTCGGCGTCGTGGATGTTCAGCGGCCGGCCGACCACGCCGGGAAACAAGGTGGCCGGATTGCTGCGCCGGTCGTCGCTGACGATCTTCTCCACCCGCCCTTCGTGCACGCGCAAGGTCAGCACGCCCTGCTCGTCCGGCCCTTCGGCCGCCACGCGCGCGGCGATATAGCCCTTTTTCAGATAGAGCTGGGTCAAGCTGCGGCTGAAGCGGTTCAACTCTTCATTGTTCAGGCAGTCGCTGGCCAGTTCGCCCAGCGAGGCCACTTCCTTGCGGCTCAACAGCTTGATGCCGGCCAGACGCACACCCTTGACGCGCAGGCAGTCCAGCTCGCTCATATCGGCCGCTTGCGGCCTCCGCATCATATTGCTGTCCGGCTGCATCTGCCGCAGCCGCTGCTGCTGAATGATGGCGTCGAAACGGCGGCTGTTGTCCTGCAACAGGCGCCGCGAATCGTTTTCCATTTGCTGATGCATGCTGCCAGACATGCCGGGCACTTCCGCGGCCTGCGCCGCCACGCCCCAACAAACGATCCCCGCCATCCGCCAGAGCCGAGCTGGAGATGGTTTTTTATATTTAATCATCATCGGATTCGTAACTATTTTTAAATAAAGGAAAACAGAAATTCCATGACGCGTCCAGACTAATGAGAATAATTATCAAATAATGACACTATTACCCAGACTTGATGCCAGCCTTGCGGCCTTAGCGCAACATAAAATTCAATACGAATAAAAAAACCCGGCCAATGGCCGGGCTTTCCGCTTAGTCGTTTGATTCTGAAATATCTTTCAGAAGATCAGAAAAAACTTATTCGAACACAAAGTGGGCGCGCTTGATATTGCACAGCAATTCATAGGAAATGCTGCCGGCGGCGGCGGCCACCTCGTTGACCGACACCGCGTCGCCCCACAACTCCACCTCGCTGCCGATGCCGGCGGCGGGCAAGTCGCTCAGGTCCACGGTAATCATGTCCATGGACACCCGGCCGATGATGCGCGAACGGCGGCCGTCCACCGCCACCGGGCTGCCGCTGGACGCCAGCCGCGGATAGCCGTCGGCGTAGCCGCCGGCGATCAGGCCCACCCGGGTCGGCCGTTCGGTAACGAAGTTGTCGCCGTAGCCGATAGGCTCGCCGGCGGCCAGCTCGCGCACGCCGAAGATGCGGCTGCTCAGCCGCATCACCGGTTTCAGCTCATCGCCCTCCGGGAAGCCCGCCGGCAGCGGGCTGGCGCCGTAAAGTAGGATGCCGGCGCGGCCCCAGTCGCGGCGCGAACGCGGATGACACAGGATGCCGGCGGAATTGGCCACGCTCTCCTCCCCCGGCAGGCCGGCGGTGGCGGCGTCGAAGCTTTCGATCTGCGCCAAGGTCATCGGCACCGTCGGCTCGTCGGCGCGGGCGAAGTGGGTCATCTTGACGATGTTCTCCGCCTTGCCGCTGGCCTGCAAACGCTCCCAGGCCGCGCGGTAATGCCGCGGCAAAAAGCCCTCGCGGTGCATGCCGCTGTCCAGCATCAGCCAGACGCGGAACGGCGCGGCCGGCTGGGCCTCTTCCAGCATGCGCAGCTGTTCTTCGCTCTGCACCACCAGCCACAGCCGGTGGCGCTCGACTTCGGCCAGCTCGGCCGCCTCGAAAACGCCTTCCAGCAGCAGGATGGGCGCGCTCACGCCGGCGGCGCGCAGGTGCAGCGCCTCCTCAAGGCAGGCGACGGCGAAACCGTCGGCGACATCGGCCAGCGCCTGGGCGCAACGCGCCGCGTCGTGGCCGTAGCCGTTGGCCTTCAGCACCGCCAATACCCGCCCGCCATGCTGGCGCTTGGCCAGCAGATAGTTGTCGCGCAGGTATTGGGTGCGGATGGTGGCGATCAGCGGCCGCATGCTCAGGCGCCCGCCACGGCCGGCCGGGCGGCCGGCACCACCAGGGTTTCGCCCTGTTTGGCGTAGCGCTGCATGGACAGACCGTCCAGGCTGATCTCCGGCTTGGCGCCGGTGATGATGTCGGCCAGCACCTTGCCGGAGCCGGCGCCCATGGTCCAGCCCAGGGTGCCGTGGCCGGTGTTCAGCGACAGATTGGCGAAGCGGGTGCCGCCGACGATGGGCGTGCCGTCCGGCGTCATCGGCCGCAGACCGGTCCAGAAGCTGGCGGCCGGGATGTCGCCGCCGTTCGGGTACAGATCGCCCACCACCATTTCCAGCGTTTCGCGGCGGCGCGGGTTCAGCGACAGATCGTAGCCGGACAACTCGGCCATGCCGCCGACGCGGATGCGGTCGTCGAAGCGGGTAATCGCCACCTTGTAAGTTTCGTCCAGCACCGTGGACACCGGCGCGCCGGCCGGATTGGTGATCGGCACGGTCAGCGAATAGCCCTTGACCGGGTAAACCGGAATATCAATGCCCAGCGTCTTGACCATGTCGCGGGAGAAGCTGCCCATCGCCACCACATAATGGTCGGCGGTCAGCAGATCGTCGCCGACGCGGACGCCGGTGATGCGCTTGCCGTCGCTCTCGATGCCGTCCACGCTTACGCCGAAGCGGAACTCAACGCCCTTGGCGCGCGCCATCTCGGCCAGGCGGGCGGTGAACAGATTGCAATCGCCGGTTTCATCGTTGGGCAGTTGCAGGCCGCCGGTCAGCTTGTGCTTGACGCTGGCCAACGCCGGCTCCACCTCGGCGCAGCCGTCCCGGTCCAGCACTTTGAAATCCACGCCGCACTCCTTGAGCACGGCGATATCCTTGCTGACGCCGTCCACCTGGGCCTGGCTGCGGAACAGCTGCAGCGTGCCGCCCTGGCGCGCCTCGTAGCCGATGCCGGTTTCGGCGCGCAGCTCTTTCATCTTGTCGCGGCTGTATTCGGCCAGACGCATCATCCGGCTCTTGTTCACCGCGTAAGCGTCTTCATTGCAGTTGGCCAGCATCTTGGCGATCCACTGCAGTTGGTACAGGCTGCCGTCCGGCTTCACCGCCAGCGGCGCGTGGCGCTGGAACAGCCATTTGGCCGCCTTCAGCGGAATGCCCGGCGCGGCCCAGGGCGTGGAGTATCCGGGGGAAATCTGGCCTGCGTTGCCGAAACTGGTTTCCAAAGCCACGCCTTCCTGGCGCTCCAGCACCGTCACCTCGCAGCCCGCCTTGGCCAGATACCAAGCCGTGGACACGCCCAGAACACCGCCGCCCAGCACGATCACCTTCATTTTCTCTCTCCGTTTGCAGCACTACATGGCTATAGTGATTTTGCGTAGTATATTAATGAAACACTGGGTTTTTTCACCAAAGTAGCGTCAGACTACAGATTTTTAAACTGCAAACTTTCATAGACATAGTGAAAACATGAAGAAAAGTTCAAGCGGCGACAAAGCGCTGGATAAAACCGATCTGAAAATCCTGCGCCTGTTGCAGAAAAACGGCCGCATCTCGATGACGGAACTCTCTGAAAAGGTGGGACTTTCCACCACGCCGTGCACCGAGCGGGTACGGCGGATGGAGCGCGACGGCATCATCGAAGGCTATTACGCCCGGCTCAATCCGCACGCGATGGGCGCGGCGCTGCTGGTGTTCGTGGAAATCAAGCTGGAAGCCAAATCCGGCAATATCTTCGACGCCTTCCGCCGCGAAATCATGCGCATCCCGGAAATACTGGAATGCCACCTGGTCTCCGGCGAATTCGACTACCTGATCAAGGCCCGCATCCCGGACATGTCGATGTACCGCAAGCTGCTGGGCGACATCCTGCTGCAACTGCCCTCGGCCAAGGAGTCCAAAAGCTATGTGGTGATGGAAGAGGTCAAGGAGACCTTGCTTCTGCCGCTGGGAGAATAAATTAGCCGTTTAAAATCACACTCTTGTATTTGATTTAAATCAAAAAAGGCTTGCATTCCCCTCCCGCCTCAGCCAAACCACAAGCAGCTGTTGCTAGCGTAAAACTACCTAGGCGGGAGATGAGGATGTTCGGCTTCATGAAGGCGGTCGACAAGACCGCGGACGCGGCGCGGCAGGTGCGCCAACTGGAAAGCGTGCTGGACCACGCGGACAATCTGATCATGCTGTGCGACACCAGCCGCGACAATGCGATCTTCTATATGAACAAGACCGCGCGCGACATCCTGAGCCGGCATCGAGAAATGATGAACCAGAAATTCCGCGCCGGCGTCGACGTCAACCACGCCCACGGCCACAGCATCCACCAATTCCACCGCGATCCGGAGTACAACCGCCGCATCCTGGCCGACCTGCCAGCCGCAAGATAGACCAGCATATCGCGATGATTCCGGTGGGCGAAGTCATGTTCAAGACCAAGGTGTTTCCGATCTGGGACTCCGCCCACCCCGATCAACTGCTGTGCTTCATGGCCAGCTTCCAGGACGTATCCGCCGAAATGCTCGCCCAGCAATTGCAGGACCAGGGCAATCAGCGCCGCGACTTCCTGGAGGTCCGCATCAACGAGTTGTCCGAAAACATGCAGGCGATGAGCGCCACCATCCAGAACGTGGCGGTGCAAACCGCCGCCGCCTCCGAATCCTCAGAGCTGATGCTGGGCGAGGCCAAGAAAAGCATGGCCATCGTCAGCGACACCAATCAGGGCATGCAGCAGGTGGGCGCCATGGTGCGCCAGACCGCGGACAGCCTGGTCTCGCTGGGCCAGCGCTCGGAAGCCATCGGCCACATCGTCAACGTGATCAAGGACATCGCCGATCAGACCAATCTCCTGGCCTTGAACGCGGCGATCGAGGCGGCGCGCGCCGGCGAGATGGGCCGCGGCTTCGCCGTGGTGGCGGACGAAGTGCGCAAGCTGGCCGAACGCACCACCAAGGCCACCCAGGAAATCGGCGACATGATCCGCGCGATCCAGGGCGAGGTGCAGCAAAACGTGCGCGCCATCGAACAGGGCCGCGAACAGGTTCAAACCACGGAAAACGACTTCCAGCGCGCCGAGGGCGCCCTGCAAACCATCGTCGGCGAGATCAACACCATGCGCAATTTCGTGGTGGAAATCGCCAACGCCTCGGAAGAACAGGCCGCCACCTCGCAGGATATCGCCGATAAGCTCAGCGACATCACCCGGCAGGACTGAAGTAAAAACGCTTCACAAGCAAAGGATGGGGCGGAATAATGAAACGCTCCACCCTTCGCTTCGAGGCCAGACATGAGCTTAGCGTCCGTCCAGGCGTTTTTCGCCGCCCGTCAGCTGGACATCCCCATCATAGAGCTGGAAGTCAGCACCGCCACCGTGGCGGAAGCCGCCGCCGCCCACGACGTGGAGCCCGGCCGCATCGCCAAGACCCTGGCCTTCCGCCTGAACGACGGCCGCGACGTGATCCTGGTGGCGCGCGGCGACGCCCGCATCGACAACCGCAAGTTCAAGGACGCCTTCGGCAAGGGCAAGATGCTGCCGCCGGACGAGGTGGAGGCCATCACCGGCCACCCGGTGGGCGGCGTCTGCCCGTTTGGCCTCGCCACCGATCTGCCCGTCTATCTGGACGTGTCGCTACAGGCCTACGACGAAGTGCTGCCGGCCGCCGGCGCCGTCCACAGCGCGGTGCGCTTGTCGCCGCAGCAGCTGCACCACATCACCCAGGCCGACTGGGTGGATGTGTGCCAGGCTTTTGCCTAGGAAGCGGTTTACGCTCCGCTGCGCCTCGTCCCGAGCCGCGCGGCCGAACCGATGCAAAAAGCCGCCGTTTGTCGCCAAACGACGGCTCAAGCTTTCCCGCGGCGGAATCCCCGCCGCCTGCCACGCCAGGCCGGCGCGCTATTGAGACGCCCGCGCATCCCAACCAAGGCGCCGCCACCGTCTTGCCATACGGTGCGGCGACATACAGGCCGAGCAGACGCAGCCAGGAGTCAGCGCTTAGGCGCGGCGGTAGCCGGCTTTCAGACTGTCAGGGTCAAGGGAAAACAAGGTTCGCGGAACGCGATTCGAATCAATCATGACTTACACCTCCAAGATGGGTTAAGCCTGCTTCCCGCTGCTAAACGGGAGCGGCAGGCACCTGACAGGGTTAGCAGACCGGCATCTTGGAACCGGCAGCCCACGAGGGGCTCCCCGCCAGCGCCTGCCATGTACGCGTGCGCCGACACAAACCAAGCCACGACGAAGTCGCTTGGTCTGCCAAGATGCAAGAAGGGCTGCTAAACCCCTTGTGCCGAGATTGCGACGGCACGCGGGGATTGTTGGCGAGGCCAATGGATAAGTCAAGACGGCGCGATCCGCGCCGCCGGCGTCCGCCATGCCAAGAAAAACGCCCGGCAAGCCGGGCGTTTCACATCCATCCAGACGAAGGCGCTCAGTAGCCCAGCCCCATCGCTGCCTTGACGTCCTGCATGGTGGCGCGCGCCACTTGCTCGGCCTTGGCGTTGCCGGCGGCCACCACTTCCTTGACCAGCTTGGGATTGCTCAGATACTGCTCGGCGCGTTCAAACATCGGCTGCTGTTCGCGGAGTACGCCGTCTATCACCGGTTGCTTGCAGTCCAGGCAACCGATGCCGGCGCTGGTACAGCCCTGCTTCACCCATTCGCGGGTATCGGCGTCGCTGTACACCTGGTGCAGCTGCCATACCGGGCATTTGTCCGGGCTGCCCGGATCGGTGCGGCGCACGCGGGCCGGATCGGTCGGCATCGCCCGCACTTTTTTGGTGACGGTGGCCGGGTCTTCGCGCATGGTGATGGTGTTGCCGTAGGATTTGGACATCTTCTGGCCGTCCAGGCCCGGCATCTTGGACGCCTCGGTCAGCATCGCCTCGCATTCGGCCAGAATGCTCTTGCCCTTGTTCTCCAGCCAGCCGAACAGCCGCTCGCGGTCCGCCGCGCCCAGATTCTGGCTGGCGGCCAGGATTTCGCGCGCGCCGGCCAAGGCTTCGGCGTTGCCGTCTTGCAGATAGGCGGTGCGCAGGCGGTCGAACTCCTTGCCGGCCTTGCCTATCTTCTTCACCGCGGCGCGGGCCAGTTCTTCGAAGTTGGGTTCGCGGCCAAACAGGTTGTTGAAGCGGCGCGCCACTTCGCGGGTCAGTTCGATGTGCGGCACCTGGTCTTCGCCCACCGGCACCAGGCCGGCCTTGTAGATCAGGATGTCGGCGGCCTGCAGCAGCGGGTAGCCGAGGAAGCCGTAAGTGCCCAGGTCCTTGGTGGACAGTTTTTCGATCTGGTCCTTGTAGGTGGGCACGCGCTCCAGCCAGGACAGCGGGGTCACCATGGACAGCGCCAGGTGCAGTTCCGCGTGCTGCGGCACTTTGGACTGGATGAAGACGGTGGCCTGTTCCGGGTCCACGCCGGCGGCCAGCCAGTCTATCACCATGTCCCACACGCTCTTGCCGATGATGGAGACGTCGTCGTAATTGGTGGTCAGCGCATGCCAGTCCGCCACCATGAAGTAGCAGTCGTGAGTGCTTTGCAGCTGCACCCAGTTCTTGATCACGCCGTGGTAGTGGCCAAGGTGCAGGCTGCCGGTGGGGCGCATGCCGGAGAGAATGCGGTTGGCGAACATGTTTGAATTCCGTTTCAGAAAATAAGCGCGACCGCGCCGGAAACGAAGTCCGGCGCGTCAGGATTGGGGTGAGCCAGGCGCTTGAGAGTCGGTTTACGATCTGCTGCGCGTCGTGGAGCGTTACACGGGGTGTACGCCTTGTCTCGCTCTAACTCGCAAGATCGTAAACACACTCTTAGATCAGGGCGCGCACCAGGCCGTACATCAGGCCGTAGAACGGCCGCAAAATGGTGGTCAGCAGGCCGGTGAAGATCAAGGCCAGCAGCACCCACATGCCGTAAGGCTCCAGCTTGGCGTACTTCCAGGCCATGCCGGGCGGCAGAAAGCTCTCCACGATGCGGCCGCCGTCCAGCGGCAGGATGGGCAGCAGATTGAGCAGCATCAGCGAGATATTGATGCCGATGCCGGCCTGGCTCATCAGCGCCAGCGGCTCGCTGTAGCTGGTATCCATGCCAATGGCCAGTTTGAACAGCAGCACCCACATCAGCATCATCAGCAGATTGGAGGCGGGCCCGGCGGCGGCCACCAGCCGGCCGTGCTCGCGCGGCTTGCGCAGCGCGCCGAAGTTGACCGGTACTGGCTTGGCCCAGCCAAAGATGAAGCCGCCCAGCGTCACCGACAGCAAGGGCAGCAGCACGGTGCCGATCGGGTCGATGTGCTTGAGCGGGTTCAGCGTCATCCGCCCCATCATATAGGCGGTGCTGTCGCCGAAACGGCGCGCGGCGTAAGCGTGGGCGGCCTCGTGCAGGGTGATGGCGAACAGCACCGGCAGCGCGTAAATGGTGATTTTCTGGATCAGGTTAATGTCGCCCATGATGTCTCTTGTGGGTTGAAAACGGTGTCGGGAGGCAAAAGCGGAGTTTATAGACCAAACGGCGACGGGTCGCCCTTGCCGCGACGCAGCAGCTCCACGCCCTCGGTCATGTCGATCACGGTGGTGGGCTCGGTGCCGCACCAGCCGCCGTCTATCACCGCGTCCACCGCGTGCTCCAGCCGCTCGCGGATTTCATACGGGTCGGTCAGCGGTTCCTCGTCGCCGGGCAGCATCAGGGTACAGGACAGAATGGGTTCGCCCAGCTCTTCCAGCAGGGCCAGCGCCACCTTGTGGTCCGGCACCCGCAGCCCGATGGTGGAGCGCTTGGGGTGCAGGGTGCGGCGCGGCACTTCGCGGGTGGCTTGCAGGATGAAGGTGTAGCTGCCGGGGGTGGCGGCCTTCAACATGCGGAACTGGCTGTTGTCCACCTTGGCGTAATTGGCCAGCTCCGACAGATTGTGGCAGACCAGGGTCAGGTGGTGACGCAGGTCCAGCTGGCGGATCTCCAAGATGCGCTCCATTGCCGGCTTGTCGCCCAACATGCAGCCCAAGGCGTAACAGGAGTCGGTGGGATAGACCACCACCCCGCCCTCGCGCAGGATTTTCACCGCTTCGCGCACCAGCCGCGCTTGCGGATTGTCCGGGTGGATCATGAAAAACTGTGCCATGTGGGTCAGCCTTGTGCCGGGTCCGCCGGCCGAATGATGCGCGCGGCCAGCGCGTCCCAGATGGGTTTGCAGATCGGCGGCAGGTCGTCGGTGCGGCCGACGTCGCGGCCGCCCTCGCCTGGGGCGTGAAAATCGCTGCCGGCGCTGGAGTACAGTTCGTGGCGGTCAGCCAGCAAGGCGAACTTGTGCATATCGTCCAGGCTGTGGCTGCCGCTGGCCACTTCGATGCCGCGGCCGCCGGCCTGCTTGAAATCGTTGATCAGCCGCTCTATCAGGGTGCGGCCCATATCGTAACGGCCGGGATGGGCGATCACCGCCTCGCCGCCGCCGGCCAGAATCCAGCCCACCGCGTCTTCCAGGCCGGCCCATTCGTGCGCCACGTAGCCGGGCTTGCCCGGCGTCAGGAATTTGCGGAACACGGTGCGCACGTCCTTGACCTGGCCGCTATTGACCAGGAAGCGGGCGAAGTGGGTGCGGCCTATCATTTCCGGGTTGTCGCACAAGGCCATCGCTCCGTCGAACGCGCCCTGAATGCCCACCTTGACCAGTTCGTCCGACATCTGCCGCGCGCGGTTGACGCGCCCGTCGCGGATGGATTGCAGGCCGGCGGCCAAGGTCGGCTGGTCCGGGTCTATGCCCAGGCCGACGATGTGCACGGTGTGCTTGCCCCAGGTAACAGAGACTTCGACGCCGTTGAGGAAGGCCAGGCCCTGGCGCGCCGCCTCGGCCCGCGCCGCGGCCAGGCCGTGGGTGCAGTCGTGGTCGGTCAGCGCCACCAGGGTGGCTTCGCGCTCGGCGGCGCGCGCGATCACCTGCTCCGGCGGCAAAGCGCCGTCGGAGGCGTGGGAGTGGAAATGCAGATCGATGCTGGCCATGCTTATTGTCCGTTGGCGGCGGCCTGGCGCGCGGCTTCGCGCAACTCCCAGGCGGCCAGTTTGGCGCGGTATTCCGTCATCAAGGCGTTATAGCTGTCCCAGATGCACGGGTCGCAGCCGCTGCCGCAGCAAGCGTCGTCCGGCGGGGGCTCGGGCGCTTCCGGCGGCGGGTCGAAGTCGTCGTCGTTCATGCCGCCACGACGCGGATGGAAAAGCCTTCGCCGCTGACCTGCTGGCCGGCGCGGATCTTGCAGGTCTTGCGCAGTTCCTCCTGGCCGTCCACTCGCACATTGCCTTCGGCGATGAAATGTTTGGCGGCGCCGCCGGAATCGCAGACATTGCAGATTTTCAGCAGGTCGCACAAGGCGATGTATTCGCCGCTCAATTCAAAGGTTTCGTTCATTTTTGCACACTCGATTGGGACAGGGCTGTGAGCGGGCTGTGGACAAGAACCGCAGCGCCTTCATTTTTCAAGCCTTTTTACTGTCGCTTATTTTTTAATCTATCGCCGACAACTATCCACGCCATGGCAGGACAAGCTTGTGGGCCTGTTGTGGATAATTGCGGCAATTTGCTGAATTTCCAGCGCTTTATTCTTTGCGCTCAAAATTTAGGCAACTCGCCCGACCAGAGGGCGGCCAACGCCGCCCGCGCCTGAGCCATGCGCCTTTCATGCGCGCCGCTCACCCGCGTCGCGTCAACGCCCGCGTCTTGCAGCGCCTGCCGGTAGAGGCCGAACAGCCAATCGCGCTGGGTCGGGTGGCTGCGCAGCGGGTCCGGCTCCCAGGGGATGTCCGGCTCGGCCAGCAGGGTCAAGGCGTAATCGCCGGGCCGACACAGCGCGAGCAAGCCGGGGCTGCAATGCCCGTGCGCCACTTCGCTCCAGATCTTGCAATTCAAGGCGGTGGTGTCGCACAACAAAACTTGGACGCCGCCGGCCAAGGACTGTTCCGCCGCCAACTGTCCACGCGCCACTTCCTCTATGATTTCCGGCGTGGAGCGGTACGGCCGCGCGGCGAAATAATCGCGCGCGTATTCCGGCACCCAGGCTGCGGCGATGCCCGCCTCGTTCAGCGCCGCCGCCAGCGCGCGCGCCAGCGTGGTCTTGCCGCAGGACTCCGGCCCCACGATGGCGATCTTCAACGGCCGCGCCGCGCCTTCTGACATCCGGCTGCTCTCAAAATACGGAAAAGCGGTCAATTATACGCCGCTTGCCGCGCTATCAACAGCCGGGCCGCTGTTCTCAACAAGCAAAGGGGACAGCCCTGTGCGCCAGCTGTGGACAAGGAAGCTAAGCCCTTGCCGCAAAATGGATTTGACCGTGAAGATCAAAAAATAGGCAGACCGATGGATTACCCACATCCAGCGTGAAAAGCCATGTGGGACAATTGTGGATAAAGCGGCCAAGTCCTTGTTCCGCCAAGCGCATTTTCTTTTGCTTATTTTTTAAGCAAAAATCAGCGCAAACTCAAGACGACGGCATGCGCCGCACGCCTTCCATCGCCGGCCCGGCCCCGTCGCGCCCATTTTCCCGTTTGCCCACACCCAAGGTGCAAAGCCGTGTGGGCGAGTTGTGGACAAGCGCGGCAAGACTCTGAAAAACCGGCACAAAAAAAGGCCGCTCAAAAAATGAGCAGCCCGGATCGCGCACGGCGTCTTAATGCGCGCTCATCTCGCCACGCAAGGGCTTAGCCAATTGCGCCGCCAGTTGCTGTCCGCTGAGACCGGCGGACAGCAGCACGTGCAGCTTGGCCAGCGCCGCTTCCGGCGTCAGGTCCGCCCCGGCCACCGCGCCGGCGCGCGCCAGCGGCTGGCTGGCGGCGTAAGCGCCCACCTCCACCGCGCCGCGCGGCGCCTGGGTGATGTTGAGCACGGCGCCGCCGCGCGCGGTCAGGGCCTTCACCCCGTCCAGCAGCGCCGGATCGGCCGGCGCGTTGCCGCTGCCGTAGCTCATCAGCACCGCCGCGTCCAACATCGGGTCCGCCATCAGGCGGCCGGCCAGCGCCGCGCCCTGCCCCGGGCTCAGGAACAGGCAGGCGATATTCAGGTCTTCGCGCAGCGCCTTGGGCTGGAATTCGCCCTGCCCCGGCAACCAGGCGGCCTTGTTCCAGTGCGGATGGATGGCGAAGCGGGCCAGCGGTTCGGCGTTGGGCGAGCCGAAGCCGGCGAAATGCTCCACATCCAGCTTGCGGGCGCGGCTGCCGCGCAGCAGCAGGCGGTCGAAGGCGATGACGACTTCGCGCAGCTCAGGCTGGCAGGCCGCCTCCAGCGCGTCGGCGACATTGTTCCAGCCGTCGGAGCGCGGGTGCAGCAGCGGCAGCTGCGCGCCGGTCAGCACCACCGGCTTGCCCAGCCCGCGCAGAGCGAAGGCCAGCACGCCGGCGGTATAGGCCATGGTGTCGGTGCCGTGGATGACGACGAAGCCGTCGTAGTCGCCGTAACGCTCGGCCAGCGCGGCGATGATGCGGTTCCAGTGACGCGGCTCGATGGCGGAGGAGTCGATCAACTCGTCGAACTCGACCACGTCGAAATCCAGGCCGGGCCGGCGGAAACGCTCCAGCAAGCCGGGCAACAGGCCTGGAGACGGCGCCAGGCCGTCCGGGGTTTCGGTCATGCCTATGGTGCCACCGGTGTACAACACTAAAACGCGGCTCATGCGATCTCCTGCAAACAGTGTCCAATGCCGCGATGGTAGCTCAATTCGCCGCGACCGCGGCAGGACTGTCCACGCGCAGACGCACCGCGTCGTTCCGCCAGTACTCGTAATCGCAGTCCAGCGTCTCGCCGGCGGCGTCTCGATTGATCCGGCGCACCAGCAGAACGGGGCTGCCCTCGGCCAGCATCAGCGCTTGCGCCACGCGGCCTTGCGCCGCCGCCGGCAGGATGTCGAAAGCCGCCGCCGCGTATTCGATGCCGTAATGGCGGCGGTACAAACCGGTCAGCGATTGACTCAAATCCAGCTCCTGGATGTCCGGGAAGCGCTCCGGTTTCAGGAAGTGCTCCACGTATAGCGCCACCCGGCCGTCCAGGCTGCGTTGACGGCAGATTTTCCACAAGGAGCTGAGCGGCGGCACGGCCAGCGCCCGGCACAGCTCGGGCGAGGCCAGAACGGTTTCCACGCTCAAGAGCCGGGTTTCCGCCGCGCGCTGCTGGGCGTCGGCCATGCGCTGGAAATGGTTGCCGTAAAGCGGCGCGTATTCCAGCCGCGGGAACGCGAGAAACCAGCCGCGCCGTTCTTCGCGGTAGACCCGCCCTTCGGCCTCCAGCACGCCCAAGGCCTCCTTCAAGGTGATGCGGGTGGTGGCGAACAACTCCGCCAGCGCGCGCTCCGACGGCAGGCGGCCGCCCGGCCGCAGCAGGCCGCCGTCGATTTGCTGCAATAAGGCGGCGCGGATGCGCGCGGCCTGGGAAAGCGGTTTCGATTCAGGCATCAGGACTAGTCCAGCAATCAGGTCTCCGCCGGCTTTTTACCAAGAAAAAATGACAAGGAAATGACTGGCCGCCAGCACCGCCGGCCGGCCTTGCGCCGATTTGTCACCGACATGCAATCAAACTGCCATGCGAGCTAAACCGGAATGTCATCTACACGGAATACCATCAGCATCGCTTTTATTTGACCTAGTCCAAAGGGATGGATGCCATGAATACACCGTTGCGCTGCGCCGTTCTGGGCGCGCTGGCCCTGCTGGCCAACACCGCTTTTGCCGATAATCTGAGCGCGCTGATCCAGGCCGCCAAGAAAGAGGGCGAGCTGAACGTGATCGCCCTGCCCCATGACTGGTGCGGCTACGGCGGCGTGATCGCCGGCTTCAAGGCCAAGTACGGCATCAAGGTGAACGAACTCAATCCGGACGCCGGCTCCGCCGACGAACTGGAGGCGATCAAGGCCAACAAGAACAATAAGGGCCCGCAGGCGCCGGACGTGATCGACGTGGGCCTGTCCTTCGGCCCGCAAGCCAAGGCCGCCGGCCTGTTGCAGCCGTACAAAGTCTCCAACTGGAAAACCATTCCGGACAGCGTCAAGGACAAGGACGGCTATTGGTACGGCGATTACTACGGCGTGCTGGCCTTCGAGGTGAACAAGGATCTGGTCGCCAAGACGCCGACCGACTGGAGCGACCTGCTGAAGCCGGAGTACAAGAACGCGGTGGCGCTGGCCGGCGACCCGCGCGCCGCCAACCAGGCGATCCAGGGCGTGTTCGCCGCCGGCCTGTCCCAGTCCAAGGGCAATGTGGCCAAGGCCGCCGACGCCGGCCTCAAGTTTTTCGCGCAGTTGAACAAGAGCGGCAATTTCGTGCCGGTGATCGGCAAGGCGGCTTCGCTGGCCCAGGGCAGCACCCCCATCGTGATCCGCTGGGACTACAACGCGCTGGCCGACCGCGACACCTTGAAGGGCAACCCCAAGGTGGAAGTGGTGGTGCCCAAGAGCGGCGTGGTGGCCGGCGTTTACGCCCAGGGCATCAGCGCTTACGCGCCGCACCCCAACGCCGCCAAGCTGTGGCAGGAATACCTGTTCTCCGACGAAGGCCAACTGGCCTGGCTCAAGGGCTATTGCCACCCCACCCGCTTCAACGATCTGGCCGCGCGCAAGAAAATCCCGCAGGACTTGCTGAGCCGGATGCCGGACGCCGCCGCCTATAAGAAGGCCTTGTTCCCGACGCTGGAACAGCAAGAGGCTTACAAGGCGGTGATCACCAAGCAGTGGGACGGCGTGGTGGGCAGCAACGTCAAGTAAGCCGGCCTCATCCCCTTGGCGCGCGGCGCTGTCGCCGCGCGCGGGCTCTCTTTGGAAACACGCCCTCATGTCCGCATCTTCCGACTCTCTCGCCGGCCGTTCCGGCCCGGCGTCGCCGCGCCGCGCCGGTGGCGGCTTCGTCTCGCTGTCCTGGCTGGGCGTGGCGCCGTTCTTCCTGTTTGCGCTGCTCTTCCTGCTGCTACCCACCGCCCGACTGCTGCTGGGCGCCTTCCAGGACGCCGACGGCCATTTCACGCTGAACAATATCGCCCGGCTGTTCGAGCCGGCGATTCTCGACGCCTACAAGATCAGCTTGCAGATCAGCGCCGCCTCCGCGCTCTTGGGCGCGGCCTTCGGCCTGTTGCTGGCCCTGGCGGCGATCCGCGGCCGGCTGCCGGACTGGATCCGCCCGACGCTGGCCACCTTTTCCGGCGTGGCGTCCAACTTCGCCGGCGTGCCGCTGGCCTTCGCCTTCCTGGCCACGCTGGGCCGCATGGGCCTGGTGACGGTGTTGCTGCGCCGCTATCTGGACTTCGACCTCTACGCCGGCGGCTTCAGCATTCTCAGCTTCAGCGGCCTGACGCTGACCTATCTGTATTTCCAGATTCCGCTGATGGTGCTGATCGTCAGCCCGGCCATAGACGGCCTTAAAACCGAATGGCGCGAGGCCTGCGACAGCCTGGGCGGTTCCGCTTTCGCCTACTGGAGCCGCATCGCGCTGCCGGTGCTGTGGCCCAGCATCCTGGGCGCGGCGCTGCTGCTGTTCGCCAACGCCTTCGGCGCGGTGGCCACCGCCTACGCGCTGACCGGCAGCTCGCTCAACATCGTCACCATCCTGCTGTACGCGCAAATCCGCGGCGATGTGCTGCACGACCAGAACCTGGGCTACGCGCTGGCCTTGGGCATGATCGTGGTGACCGGCCTGTCCAACGCCGCCTACATCTGGCTGCGCGGCCGCGCGGAAAGGAGCCGGGCATGAAACGCCAGCCTGTCCACAAACCGTCGTCGCGCCTGGGCGCCTGGATCGCCGTCGTCGCCGGCGGCCTGTACTTCTTGCTGCCCTTGTTGGCCACCTTCGAGTTCAGCCTGAAGATGCTGCGCGAAGGCTATAGCTTCGAAGCCTACAAGCTGGTGCTGCAAGACCCCGGCTTTCAGCAAAGCTTCGCCTATTCCGCGCTGATGGCCGTGTTCACCATCGTCATCGGCCTCCTGCTGGTGGCGCCCACCGCCTTCTGGATCCAGCTCCGCCTGCCGCGGCTGCGTCCGCTGGTGGAGTTCATCACCTTGCTGCCGCTGGTGATTCCGGCCATCGTCATCGTGTTCGGCTATCTGCGCCTGTTCGGCAGCGACGCCTGGCTGCCCCTGACCGGCAGCGAGCGCGGCACCGATCTCTTGCTGGTCTGCAGCTATGTGACGCTGGCCCTGCCCTATCTATACCGTTCCATCGACGCCGGCCTGTCCGCCATCGACGTGCGTTCGCTGGCCGAGGCGGCGCAAAGCCTGGGCGGCGGCTGGCGGGTGATTCTGCTGCGGGTGATCTTCCCCAATATCCAATCCGCGCTGCTGTCCGGCGCTTTTCTGACCTTCGCCATCGTCATCGGCGAATTCACCATGGCCAGCTTGCTGGCGCGGCCGGCCTTCGGCCCTTATCTGCAATTGATCGGCGCCAACCGCGCCTACGAGCCGGCGGCGCTGGCCATCATCGCCTTTTTGATCACCTGGGCGGCCATGGGCCTGCTGCAGGTGGCCGGCCGTCACCGTCGCGCGCTGCGCGAGGCGACGGCGACAGAATAAGAGAGACCCCATATGGCATACCTGGACATCCGGCACCTCAACAAGCGCTACGGCCAGCACACGGTGGTGCACGACTTCAATATGCGAGTGGAGGCCGGCGAGTTCGTCACCTTCCTCGGCCCGTCCGGCTGCGGCAAAACCACGGTGCTGCGCATGATCGCCGGCTTCGAAACCCCCAGCGGCGGCGCCATCCGCCTGCAGGGCGAGGACATCACCGCCTGCGCGCCGCAAAAGCGCGGCATCGGCATGGTGTTTCAGAGCTATGCGCTGTTTCCCAATATGAACGCCGGCGAAAACATCGCCTTCGGCTTGAAGATGCAGAAGCGGCCGGCCGCCGACATCCGCCGCAAGGTGGCGGACGCGCTGGCGCTGGTGGAGCTGTCCGGCAAGGAGGGCCACTACCCGCACCAGCTCTCCGGCGGCCAACGCCAGCGGGTGGCGCTGGCGCGCGCGCTGGTGGTGGAGCCGCGCATTCTGCTGCTGGACGAGCCGCTGTCTGCGCTGGACGCGCGCATCCGCAAGAATCTGCGCGAGCAGATCCGCGACATTCAGCGCCGGCTGGGACTGACCACTATTTTCGTGACCCACGACCAAGAAGAAGCGCTGACCCTGTCCGACCGCATCTTCGTGATGAATCAGGGCAAGGTGGAGCAGGAGGGCGCCGCCGAAACCATCTACACCCAGCCGGCCTCCGAGTTCGTCGCCCGCTTCATGGGCAATTACAATCTGCTGTCCGCCGGCGACAGCCGGGCGCTGTTCGGCCTGGACATCCAGGGCCATCTGGCGATCCGCCCGGAGTCCATTCAATTGCTGCCCGGCGACAGCGCGGAAACGGACAGCCTGCCGGCGGTGGTGAAGCAGCGCCAGTTGCTGGGCAATGTCGTCCGCTATCAGGTGGAAAGCGCCGGCGCGCTGCTGCAGGTGGACCGGCTGAACCGCAACCCGGCGGATTTGCTGACCGACGGCGCACCTGTGCGGCTGCGCGTCCAGCGCGACGATATGCGCGAAGTGCGCTAAACGTCGGTTGGCCGCCGGAAATAGGCCATTTGCCGGCGCAGGCTGCCGGCCCGCTGCGACACTTCCTGCGCCGCCGCCGACAATTGCTCGCTGGCGGCGGCGTTGCCCTGGGACAGCTGGCTCAAGCCCTGCATCACCTGATTGATGCCGCCCACGTGCTGCGCCTGGGCCACGGCCTCCTTGGAGATGTCCCGCACCAGCTGCCGGGTTTGCTGGCTGGATTCGACGATGGCGCTCAGGCTCTTGCCGGCCTCTTCCGCCAGCCTCACGCTGCCGGCCGCCACCTGGCCGATCTCCTTGGCCGCGGTCTGGCTGCGCATCGCCAGCTTGCGCACCTCGTCGGCCACCACGGCGAAGCCGCGGCCCAGCTCGCCGGCGCGCGCCGCCTCAATGGCGGCGTTGAGCGCCAGCAAATTGGTCTGATAGGCGATGTCGTCGATGATGTCGGTACGCTGGGCGATCACATGCATCGCCTCTATGGTTTCGCCGACAACCCGCCTGCCCTCCTCGGCCTGACGCGCGGCTTCGCTGGCGACATCGCCGCTGCGGCTGGCGTCGCGAGCCATCGCGAACATCTGCCCGGCGATCTCGTCCACCGCGTGGCTGGTTTGCTCGATGTCGGAAGAAGTGCGGCAGGCGCTGTCGGACAGGCCCTGCGATGCGCTGTTCAATTGCAGCGAGGCATTGGCCACCGCGTCCGCGTCCTGCTGCACCTGCAGAATCACCCCGCTCAGCTTCCGCCCCATCTGGCGGATGTGCGCGGCCAGGCTGTTGTCGTCAGACGAAGCCAGCCGCAGCCGGAAGTCCAGTTGGCCGCCGGCCAGCTCCCGCATGCCCTGCGCCACCTCGTCCGGCTCCGCGCCCAAGGTCCGCAGGATGCTGCGCGCCAGCAGCAGCGCGGCGGCGATGGGCAGCAACACCCCGGCCAACACCGCCAACGCCAGCCAGCTTTGCCAGCGCGCGGCGGACTGCTGCGCCGCCAGCGCGTCGCGGATCCGGATCAACACCGCGTTCTGCACCTCCAGCAAAGCATCGATGCGCCGGCTGGCCACGTCGAACCACTCTTCGCTGGACAAGCTCTGCATCGCGCCCGGGCCGCGCGCCAGCACCGCGTCGCGCAGCGACTCGTACGCCCCGCTCGCGTCCATCGCCTGGGCCAGCAGACGTTCGTCGCCGTCGTTCTGCCGGTACAGGCTGCGGCACAGCGCCTCCTGCGACACCATGCCGCTGGCCAGGCGGAACTCGTTGATATTGAAACTGCCCACCGCCAGCACTCCGCCGATCAAGCCGCGGGCGCGGCCGGTGTACTCCGTCTGGCAGTGCAAGGCGGACCATTGCTGCACCAAGGCGCGCACGTCCTCGCTTTGCGAATAGAACAGGGTGATGACCTTGGAGAGCCGCTCGATGATTTCGGTGTAGCGTTCAAACGCCGGCAGCGGCGAAATATGGCGCTGCGCCACATCGCGGCGCAAGGTCGAGAGCAGCTCCGCCGCCGGTAGTTGCTGGGAAAGAAACAGGCCGGCCTTGCGCGACAACTCGTCGCCCGGCGGCTGGCGCAAGCGGGTCAACAGCGCGTCGGCCTGCGCCTTTTGCCGCGGCAAGACGGCCGGCATCGGCTTATGCTCGTTCAGATAGCGGTTGCTAAGGCCGCGCTCGATCTGCAAGGCGTGAATCAGCGCCCCCACTTGCTGCACATCGTCCACCAGCGCCTGGTCGCGCTGCAAAGCCTGTACCGTCCGCCACTGCGTAAAGGCAAACCACAAGGCCCCGCACAGCAAGAGCAGCACCAGCGGAGCGATCAACAAGGCCAGCTTGTGCACCAGCTTCAGACGGAAGTGCATCGGGTATCCTGTTCGCAAGCCATGGACCAAGGACCGCCGGAGCCCAACCCTGACGCAGCGGCCAACCGCTCTAACTATAGGCAATGGCTGGACAAGGCAAACACAGTGGCATGAGACGCGCGCAGGCAGGGCGAGCGCGCAAAGAAAAACCCGCCGCGAAAGCGGCGGGTTGCGGGGCGGCGGCAATCAGGCCGCGCGCAGGCTGGCGATCATGATCCAGCCTATCAAGGCCGGCGCCATCGCCATGCAGAAGCCGCGCATCAGGCGCATGCCGCGGCCGGCGCCGTCGCCGCTCAACTCGCGGCGCACCACAGGCCAAGCCTTCCAGCCCACGAACAAGGCCAGCAACAGCTCGCCCACCGGCATCAGCAGCTTGGAAGTGAGGTAATCCAGAAAATCGAAAAAGCTCATGCCGAACAGCAGGTAATCGCTCCACACGCCCAGCGACAGCGAAGCGGGTATGCCCAGCAGGAAAATGCCCAGCGTCATCACCCAGGCGGATTGCGTGCGCTTGAGGCCGAACTCGTCCATCGCGAAGCTGGTCACCACCTCTAGCAAGGACACCGAAGACGTCAGCGCCGCCAGCAGCAGCAGGCAGAAGAACATCACCGCGAACACCTGCCCCAGCGGCAGGTGGGCGAACACCGCCGGCATGGTGATGAAGGTCAGGCCCGGACCCGCCGAGGGGTCGAAGCCGAAGGCGAACACCGCCGGCAGCACCATCAGGCCCGCCAGGAAGCAGGTGGCCACCGTCAAGGCGATCACCCATAGGGCCGAACCCAGCAGATTGGACTCTTTGCTGACGTAAGAACCGTAGGTGATCATGATGCCCAGGCCCAGCGACAGCGAAAAGAAGGCCAGCCCCAAGGCGTCCACCAGCATGGCGCTGCTGACTTTGGAGAAATCCGGCGCCACGAAATACTTGACGCCTTCCCAAGCGCCCGGCAGCGTCAGGCCGCGTGCGATCAGCACCAGCATCAGCACGAACAAGGCCGGCATCAGGAACTTGGACAGGTTTTCAATGCCCTTCTGCACCCCGCCGGCCACCACCCACACCGTCAGCAAGGCGAAGCCGGCGTGATAGGCAATGGGCTCCAGCGGATCGCTGATGAAGCCGCTGAAGATGGCGCCCAGAGTCTTGGCGTCCGACGTCATGATGCCGCCGCCCAGCGCCTTGACGATGTAGGCGATGGTCCAGCCGCCCACCACGCTGTAGAAGGACAGAATCAGGAAACACACCAAGACGCTCATATAACCGATGACGGGCCAGCCGCCGCCGGCCAACTGCCGGAAAGCGCCGACGGCGCCGGCCTTGGACGCGCGCCCCAAGGCCATCTCGGCCAGCATCAGGGCCAGGCCCAGCGTCAGGCAAATGCCCAGGTAAATAAACAGGAAGGCGCCGCCGCCATTGGTGGCGGCGACATAGGGAAATTTCCAGATCGCCCCCAGCCCAATGGCCGAGCCGGCGGCAGCGAGGATGAAACCGAGGCGCGAGCCCCATTGTGATCTTGCCATGATGCAGTCTGCTTCTTTGTCCGAATATTTGTTCTTGAATCGCCGAGATCGACGCCCGCGCCCAAACGCGATCGCCGCAGCGGCAAAGGTGCTGTTTTGCGCCGGTAAGGCGCGGCTCGCGCCAGGCCAGATCATGAAGCCCGGGAGCGAACGGAAGGGACCCGGCAAGCCGGGCAAGGGAGAGAAAACCGCCGTGTGGGCGGGCCGAAAGCCGCGTCAGGGGTGGCGACGGGCTACGGTTCTCGCTAGTGTATTTTGCGTACAAACACGAATTTACCATGATTGATGGCAATTTCCAGCGTACGCAGGCAATTAATTCCGACTCCCAGCGCAAGTACGGTCATTTCCCGGCAAAGATGGGCATGACAATCCACTCTCAATTAAGTTGAGCATGAAATATCTGTACTCAGGGAATACACTTAGAGCGGCGGACAAAAAACAGTTCCACGCGGCAAGCAAGGCGCGCCGGCCGGACAGCGCAAGCAAGACGGCGAGCCGATGCCACGCGGCGCCTGGAGTTTGTCAGCCGCTTTAAGACCAGCGGCCCCACTGCTACGCGCCTGGCCACGCCAGGAGCGAACTCGCCGGCCTCACGCGACTTACGGAGAGCCCCTATGGCGATACTGCAAGCCTTCCAATCGCTGATCGACACCGTACAGGGCGCCTTGATCATCGCGCTTCCCGCAGACGGCCAGATCGTCAGCGCCAACCAGTTGGCCGCCATCCTGCTGGCCACTCCGCACGGCGATCTGATTGGCCAGCCCTTCTCCCGCTTTCTGCCGGACCCCGCGGACAGCGAACTGCTGGCCGGCGAACTGCGCCGCACCAGCATGATCTACAACCGCTCGCTCTCCTTGCAAGCCAGCGGCGGACGCCGCTTCGAGGTGCAGATGTCGCTGCGCGAGGTGGAGCTGGAAGGCGCGCTCATGCTGGTCTACAGCTTCAGCGACCGGACGGAAACCAAGGTCATGAGCCAGTTGCTGGATTTTGAGCGCAATCTGGTGGAGCGCTCGATCAGCCTGATGAAAAGCCTGCGCGCGGAAGACAAGCAAGCCGACGACGACAAATTGACCGGCGTGGCCGGCATGCACCGCCTGCTCTCCGCCGCCCATGCCGAAACCGGCCGCGCGCGCCGCTACGGCGGCGCCGTCTCCGGCCTGATCCTCAGCCTGATGAACGTGCCCGAGCCGATGCCGGAGCTTGACGAGGGCTCGGCGCACCGCCACTTGCTGCGCCTGGCCGGCAGCCTGTGCCTGCAAAGCACGCGCGACAGCGATCTGGTGGCCCAGCGCGAAGACGACGCCTTCATCATTCTGCTGCCCAACACCGGCGTAAGCGGCGCCAACGAACTGGCGCGCAGGCTGATCAAATCGCTGCGCCAGCTCAGCTTCGTCTACCAGGGAGAAGAGCGCAAGGCGGCCGCCTGCGTCGGGCTGAGCGCTCTGCGCGGCAGCGAAAACACGCCCAAACCCATGCTGGAACGCTTGAACGAAGCGCTGCAAAAAGCGCGGGAAGGCGGTCCCAACTACATCGTCAAACTGCCCTGAAGCGTCTGTCCGGCTAGGCAGGAGCGCCGCGCTCAAGCCAAACGGCTTCAGCCCTATATAAAGACAAACCGGCGAGGCATCGTCTTGACGCCTCGCCGGTTTCGTTTCCATCGGCCGTTTAGCCTGTCAGCAACTCACTTCCGCGTTCTTGCGCGCATAGAACCACCAGCACAAGGCGATGCAGCTGATATAGAAAACAATGAAGCACAACAGTGCCGGCTCCGCGCCGCCGGTCGCCTTCATGGACGCGCCAAAGCTCTGCGGAATGAAATAGCCGCCGTAAGCGCCAATGGCACTGATGAAGCCGCCAGCCGCGGCCGACTCCTTGACCCCATCCGCCTCGGCCTGCTTGCGCGCGTCTTCGCCGCGACCGGCCGCCGCGCGCAGCCGCCCGGTGGTGAAGATGGTCGGAATCATTCGGTAAGTCGAACCATTGCCCACGCCGGCCATGGTGAACAGCAAGAGGAACATGGCGAAGAAGCCGGCAAAGCTGCCGCCGCTCAACTGCCCGGCCGCGTCATGCGCCGGCAGGAAGTGCAACACCCCCACCACCGCCAAGGCCATCACCGCGAACACCCACATGGTCACCCGCGCGCCGCCGAGCTTGTCCGAGATCACGCCGCCTATCGGGCGCACCAGGGCGCCGAGCAAGGGGCCGATAAAGGCGAACTTGGCCACCGGCACCTCCGGAAACTGTGTCTTGGTCAACAGGGCGAAAGCGCCGGCAAAACCGATGAAGCTGCCGAAAGTGCCGATGTACAGCCAGCACATCAGCCAATTATGCTTGCGGCGGAAAATCACCGCCTGCTCTGTGAACGAGGCCTTGGCGTCCGCCAGATCGTTCATGCCGAACCAGGCCGCCGCCGTGGCCAAAACAATGAACGGCACCCAGACGAAGCCGGCGTTCTGCAGCCACAAGCTCTTTTCCACCCCATCCTTGACATAATGCTGCGCATCGCCGCCAAAGGCACCGAACATGCCGCCGGTCACCACCAGCGGAATCACGAACTGGGCCAAGGACACGCCGAGGTTGCCGAAACCCGCGTTCAAGCCATTGGCCGCGCCCTTCTGCGCCTTGGGGAAAAAATAAGCGATATTGGCCATGGAGCTGGCGAAATTGCCGCTGCCCAGCCCGCACAGCAAGGCGATCGCCAGCATCACCGGATAAGACGTCGTGGGATCCTGCACCGCAAAGCCCAGCCATATCGCCGGAATCAACAGCGAGGCGGTGGACAAGGTCGTCCATTTGCGCCCGCCCACTATGGACGGCATGAAGGAATAAAAAATGCGCAAGGTCGCGCCGGACAGCGCCGGCAGCGCCGTCAGCAAAAACAGCTGATCCTTGGTGTAATTGAAACCCGCGTTCGGCAGGTTCAAGGTCACCACGCTCCACAATACCGAAATGACGAAAGCCAGCGTCAGACACGGAATCGAAATCCACAAATTGCGCCGCGCAATGCTCTGGCCTTCTTGTTGCCAGAACTCGGCGCTTTCCGGTTCCCACCGTTTGATGACATAAGACATGACTCAACCCTCCCCGCCGGCCCGAGTCATGGCCAGACCAGCGCTATTTGACAATCTTTTAAAGGCGGCGCGCGTCAAGGCGCCGCCATGCAACTCAAACTCAACGACTGGCGGTGGCCAGACGCAAACGCTCCGCGGCCACCGGCTTGAACGAGTAATGCATCCAGACTAGGCTGACGCAGACCGTGCCGTACAGCAGCATGAAACAGCTGGAACGCACCCCGGCGAGGTCCACCAGCGCGCCGAACAAAATCGGCAGCACGAAACCGGCCAGTCCGCCGGCCAGGCCCACCACGCCGGACACCGCGCCGATATTGTCGGGAAAATCATTGGCGATGAACTTGAACACCGAAGCCTTGCCCACCGCCATCGCCACGCCCGCGATGAACAGCACCGCGGTGAACAGCACCGAATTCAAACCGATATGCAGGCTCCACGGTCCCTTGACGGTGGCCACCACCATCTCGGTCTGCGGATAGGACAAGACGAAGAAGCACACCCATAACACCCACATCACCCACCAGGTGGTCCGGTACGCGCCGAAGCGATCCGACATCCAGCCACCAATCGCGCGCAGTACGCCGCCCGGCAAGGAAAAACAGGCGGCGAGAAAAGCCGCGGTTTTCATATCAAAGCCGTACTCGCCGACAAAATACTTGGTCAGCCACAGCGACAAGCCCACATAGCCGCCAAACACCACCGAGTAATACTGCGAGTAGCGCCAAACCCGGGGATCGCGCATCACCCGCAGTTGATCGACGAAACGCTGGCTCCCTCCGCTCAAGTGCGCCGGATTGTGATAACTGCAAAACCAAAACAGCAGCGCCGCAGCCAGCATCACCCCGGCGTAAACCTGGGGCACCAGCGTCCAGCCGCCCAGCGCGATCAAGGCCGGCGCCACGAATTTATTCACCGCCGCGCCGGAATTGCCCGCGCCGAACACGCCCATCGCCATACCCTGATGCCGCGCGTCGAACCAGCGCGCCACATAGGGCGTGCCCACCGAAAAACTGCCGCCCGCCAAGCCGATGAACAGCCCAATCAGCAAGAAATGCCAATACTGGGAGGCGAACTCCATCAGATAAATCGGCAGCACCGCGCTCAGCATCAGGCAGAACAAAACGATGCGGCCGCCATAGCGGTCGGTCCAGATCCCCAAGGGCACCCGCACCAGCGAACCCGACAACACCGGCATCGCCACCAGAATGCCGAACTCGGTCTCGTTCAGCCCCAGTTGCTGCTTCACCGGAATGCCCACCACGCCCATCATCATCCACACCATGAAACAGACGGTGAAAGCAAAAGTGCTGACGGCCAGCACTGAATACTGCTTGTACGCCGCGGATGTCATCTTTCCTCCCTCAGCGGCCTGGCGGCCGGTCAGTCCAACTCCATACTCACACCATACTGCTCGCGCGCCGGGAAACCCATTCGCCAGACGTGGGCAAGACCGAGGAAAAACGATCTAATCGAAATAGTTCTTTTGGGTGGTATTCAGGACAGCGGCGATGCCGCAGAAGGGAGGGAAGGCGGCGTAGCCGTCCGGCTTTGCGCCAATGCAAGTTACAGCCCCGGCGACATTGGCTAAGATAGGCGCATTGCCAACAAGGGAGCCTCCCCCATGAATGCCGCCAAGAAGATTCGCCGTTTCATCGAAGAAGGACATGACCCGCAGCAAATGCAAGTGCTCAAGGAACTGGCGACCGCACTGGAAATGGGCCGCTCTTTCGACCTCAGCCTGCTCTACGATATCGACATGCGCTACTTCGACGTCGCCATCGACCTGCTGAAAGACTGGCGCTTCGACCATCACATCGCCTCTCGCAGCAAACTGCTGGAGCAGTTGCTGACCGAGATCGCACCGGACAGACAGGCGAAAGCGCAGGAAACCCCTGCAGTCAAACCGGCGGCGAGCAAAGCCGCCAAACTCAAAAAGTAAGCGGACAGCGGACGCAACAAAGCCTCCCTTTGGGGAGGCTTCCGTGTCGCCGTTCAACAGCACAATGCATAAAGCCCAGCTCGATTGAGCTGGGCTTTGCAATGGGGCGTCTGGCGGTGTCCTACTTTCACATG
>NZ_JAUCGS010000006.1:0-33539 GCF_059916605.1 Chromobacterium sp. CCUG 30098
TTAGCGCCGATGATAGTGTGGCATTCGCCATGTGAAAGTAGGACACCGCCAGACGCCCCATTGCAAAGCCCAGCTCACTCGAGCTGGGCTTTATGCATTGCATCGTCGTCTGGCGGACGATCCCTTTCCCGTTTCTGCTCCTTGTCTTTCCCTTCTGTCTTGATTTAGTTGCCGCTTGTCCAGCCAGGCTTGCCTGCGTTCGCTTCTCTATACAATCCTGAAAAAACAGCTTAAGCAATGGGAATGGAATGGGCCGGCGAACGACGTTGGGTGGTTTCACCATGGTTGAGCTATTGGTGACCATTGCGGTGGTGGGGATTGGCCTGGCATTGGCGGTGCCGGCGTTCAACCAATTCATCGACACCAATCGTTACCAGGCGTTGTCGCGCGCCTTGGTGGCGGACATGACCAATGCCCGCGCCGAAGCGATTCGCCGTGGCGTGCCGGTGGGCGTGTGCGCGTCGACCGATGGCAGCAGTTGTTCCAATACGGCCAGCAATTGGTCGGTGGGTTGGTTGGTTTTCGCCGATCTCGATGGTAGCGGGGCGCCTTCCAGTAGCGAAATCCTGTCGGTGCATAACCCTGGCGGCGCCGCTGTCGCTTCGAGCACGGTGGCCGGTTTTCGTTTTGCGCCCAGCGGGGAGGCGAGGGGGGCGACGGCCAGCGGCACGCGCCTGACCACCACGCTGCAGATACTGTTTCAAAGCCAGACCACAACGGCCAGCAGTACGGTGCAGGTGGCGCCGTACGGCTTGATCAGCGGGAATTGATATGCGCGCACGGATAAGAGCGGAGGCTGGGTTCTCCTTGCTGGAGGTGCTGATCTCAGTGCTGGTGGTGGCCCTAGGCATGTTGGCCATGGCCGGCATGCAGCTGAAATCCATCCGCGATTCACATGACGCTTATATGCGCAGCCTGGCTTCGGAATTGGCGGTGGAGGCGGCCGAGCGGGTGAGGGCGGCGACCGGCGATCAGGTTTACGCCCTGAATACCGCCAGCAATCAGATGGATTTGAATGGCGCGCTGGGGTGCTACGCCTCCGGGGTGGCGACGTCGGATTGTACCGCCAACAGTTCCGCCACGCAGACCATGGCGACGACAGACACTTCTTACTTTTCATCCTCTGCCAATAGTTTGCTGGGCTCGGGCTCGGTGCAGGTTCTGCTAAAAAAAACGGACGGCAGTTCCGCTGCTACCTTGAGCGCGTGTAGCTACAGCCTGGCAGGGGCTTCCGGCACGGGTACGGCTTGTCAGGTTTCGGTCAGCGTCAGCTGGCAGGAAAAAGCGGCGAGCGGCACCACTCCCATGCAAACCCAGACCTTCGAGTACCGATTCCGATGAAAACCTTGGCGATGCGCAGCCGCCGTGAAGGCGGCATGACCTTGATCGAGCTGATGGTGGCGTTGACACTGGGCTTGATGGTGGTGCTGCTGGTCGGCCAGGTGTTCTATTCCAACAAGACCGTGTTTCGCAGCCAGGCAGCGCAGGCCGAGGTGCAGGAGAAAGGCCGTTTCGCCCTCCGCTGGATATCGGAGCAAGTGCGTCAGGCCGGCTATGTGGACACCACCAAGCTGGCCAATGGCCTGGCCGTCAATTTCCCCGCCAGCGGCACCACATTCACGAGCGCGGGAACGGTGTTGCTGGAGGCGAGCGGCACTTTGAACTACCGCTTTTACGGAAATAACGATAATCAGATCATAGATTGCCAGGGCAGTCCGGTGGCCAGCGCGTCGACGGCTTATAATTTCGCAATTGCCCGTACCGCCAGCGATGTGATGACCTGCACCACGGCGGGCAGCACCAGCACGGTGTTGAGCGGAGTGAAGCAATTGGTGCTGACGTATGGGGTGGATAGCAGCACGACGCCGGATAATATTCCAGAGAGTTATGCGGCGGCGGCAGCGGTTGCAGACTGGACCAAAGTGCATGTGGTGAGGGTCTGCATCCTGGTGGAGTCGGACACTCAGTACACCGCGCCCAGCGGCTACTCCGTGACCGACTGCAATGGCAGCGCCTATCCGGCGGCCGGGGTGTCCAATAATGGCAAGCTGGCGCGTACCTTCCGGACCTCCATCTTCTTGCGGAACAATCTGTCATGACGGCCAAGGCGCAACAGCAGGGGTTTTCATTACTGGTGGCCCTGATCTTCCTGACCGTGCTGGCGATGCTCGGTTTCGGGGCGGTGCGTTCGGCGCTGATGGAAGAAAAACTGGGCGGCAACAATCGCGAACGGGCCATCGCCTTCATGGCGGCGGAAGTGGCGATGCGTCAGGCCGAGACTTATATCGCCACGGCCGACAATCTGCCGGCAAGCGGCACCACGGCGAGCGGCACCGTCGCCGTGTCCAATTCGGCCGCGTCCGCCACCTATACCATCAGCTATGTCAGCACCAGCGGGGGACGAGATTATTACCTGTTGCGGGCGACGGGCTACGGCGGCCGCAAGACCCTGTTGAACACAACTCAGACGCAATTGGAGTCCGTCGTCTGGGTGGAGCAGTAAGGAGACGGAAGATGGCGCGCATCTTGATGCAAGGTTGCTTGAGTCTGATCTTGGCCCTGACCCAGGGAAGCCTGGCCTGGGCGTTGACCATTCCGACCCAGCCCTTATTGCAAAACACTTTGCAAGTGAACCCGATCAATCTGCTGGTGATGGGCAAGAGCCATAATCTGTTTGTCGCAGCTTACAACGACTATACGGATCTGGACGGTGTCGGGATGCCGGACATCGGCTACAAGCCCAAGTCCATCGACTATTACGGCTATTTCGACTCCTTCAAGTGTTACACCTATAGCTCGTCCAGCAGCGCTTTCATTCCCTATGCGACGACCAGCGACAAAACCTGCGACGGCTCGCACTGGAGCGGGGACTTCCTCAACTACGTCACCATGTCGCGCATCGACGTGCTGCGCAAATCGCTGTATGGCGGCAAGCGGGCCAGCGCTTCGCCCGCGACGCTGATCCGCTCCAACATCCCGCTGGACGCCCATGTCTGGGGCAAGTCTTTCGGCAGCGTCATTTCCACCAGCCCCACGGTGTCCTTGGCCTCCTACGTCGATACCACGCTAGGCGTGTCCAAGTATGAAAACGGCGCCGGCACCTCCACAAGCACCATCGCCAGCATGCTGTCGGCGGGCCGCAACATCGTCATGGTGAATATGGATAGCGGCAGCTATCCGGGTACGCCGGTGCTGCGGATCGCGGCGATGGATCCCACCAAGAACGTGATGACGGACTGGGTCAGCACCGAGAGTAACGGTAAGCTGTCTCAGAACTTCACCGCCTTGACCCTGCAAGTGCGGGTGTGCGTGGCGGGCTTGCTGGAGAGCAACTGCAATCAGTACGGCAGCAATTACCTGCCCACCGGTCTGCTGCACAAATACGGCATCAGCAGCAATATGGAGTTTGGCTTGCTGACCGGCTCGTATGACTCGCCGCAGTTGGGCGGGGTGCTGCGCGACGCCATCGGCAAGTTCGGCGACGAATTGAACAGCGACGGTACTTTTAAGGCTGGGGGTACGGCCGATACGATCGACCGCCTCAGGATCAATAAGCCCAGCTCCAGCTACGACACCTCCACCAGCGGCAGCGGCAACTGGGGCAACCCGGTGGCCACCATGTATTACGAGGGCCTGCGTTATCTGGCGGGCAAGAGCGGGCCCAAATTCATCACCGGCACCACCTCGATCGATACCAGTACTTTGGGCCTGCCCAAGATCACCAGCTGGACCAACCCCTATAACGGCAGGGCCTGGTGCACCAAGCCCTTTGTCACCGTGATCAGCGAGGCTTTGACCTCTTACGACAGTCAGATGCCGGGCTCGCCCTGGGGCTTCTCCTACAGCAACGATTTGAGCGGGATGAACGTCAGCCAGCTGGGCAACACCTTGTGGGGTTACCAGTTTGGCAGCGGTAGTAAGAACGTGATGATAGGCGAGGTGTCCGGCGGCACCGCCGACGGTTTGCCGACCAGCAAGCCCGCCTCCAATTTCGATGTCCGCGGCTTGTCGCCGGAGGAGCCGACGCGGCAGGGCAGCTTTTACGCGGCGATGGCCGCTTATTATGCGCGCACCAACATCCTGGTGACGCCGACCAGTCCGCCCAGCGGCGCCACCTTGGCGCCGGTGCGCACTTTCGCGGTGGGGCTGTCTTCGCCCCTGCCCAAGATCACCGTGCCCTTGACCGGCGGTTCGGTGACGCTGGTGCCTTTCGGCAAGGTGGTGATTGGCGCAAGCAATACCTTGACCATTACCAACTTCTTCCTGACCAGCGCGGCCAGCGACGGCAGCTCCTATTCCTTTCAGGTGAACTTCGACGATAGCGAGTTCGGCAGCGACTACGACCTGGATGCTATCGCGACTTATCAGATCAGCAAGGTGGGCAGCAATCAGGTGCAGGTGACGGTCAACTCCACCTATGCGGCCAGCGGCTATGCAAACCATCTGGGTTTCATCATCTCCGGCGTGCAACCCTTGGCCGGGGCCTCCACCGAGAACAAGGCCGGCGCCTACCTGGTGGTGCGCGAGAACGAGTCAAGCAGCGCTACTCAGTGCATAGGCACCAGCAGCGGGCAGTCTGGCTATAACCCGCTGAATTATGGCCTCAGCAGCGGCTCTTGCCGTGTGCTGCCCTTGACCTTTACCGCCACCTTCACGCTGGATCCGACCAAGGGCTCGACTACGCTGTTCGAGAGCCCGTTGTGGTATATGGCCAAATACGGCGGCTTCACCGACAACAAGACCAATCCCAGCAGCCCCAACTCCTTTGACCCGAACAATGTCTGGCAATGGGACGCGGACGGCGACGGCAACCCCGACAATTACTCGCTGGTCAGCAACCCGTCCAAATTGAACGCGCAGCTGGATCAGGCCTTCCAGAACATCAGCAATCAGAACGGGTCAGGTTCGGCCGGGGTGGGCAGCAAGTCCACGATCAGCGGCGATACTTATTACTACGAAGCCTCGGTCAACAGCGCGGACTGGTCCGGGGATTTGAGTGCCCGCAAGATTCTGGTCAGCGGCACCAGCCTGTCCCTGAGCAATCCCTTGTGGAACGCCAAGCTGAAGGTGAGCAGCGACACCGGCCGCCAGATCATCACTTCCAGCGGCGGCATCGGCGGCGGGCAAGCCTTCCAGTGGTCCAGCCTGAACACCGTGCAGCAGCAGGCTCTGCGGGCGTCCTCGTCCGAGCTCAGCTCAGTGACGCAAAGCCGGCTGACTTATCTGCGCGGCAGCCCGGCGAACGAGGGCTACGGCAGCACCCAGTTCCGGCCGCGGCCCGCCACCAAGCTGGGGGACATCGTCAACTCCTCGCCGGCTTACATCCCGGCACCGGCGAGCGGCTCCAGCGATCCGAACTACAGCAGCACCAGCTACCAGTCCTTTGTGACGAGCAAGGGCAGCCGTTCCTCCATGGTGTACGTGGGCGCCAACGACGGCATGCTGCATGGCTTTCAGGCTACCACCGGCGCAGAACTGCTGGCCTACATCCCCTCGCCGGTGTTCGGCAACCTGAACCTGCTGGCCAGCAATTCCTATACCCATAACTTCTATGTCGACTCGACCCCGGTTGCCGTCGACGCCCAGATCGGCAGCACCTGGGGCAGCTATCTGGCCGGCGGCCTGGGCGCGGGCGGCAAGGGCTTGTATCTGCTGGATATCACCAATCCGGACGCCTTCAGCGAAAGCAGCGCCGCCTCCATCGCCAAATGGGAGTTCAACGCCACCAACGATCTGGACATGGGCTATGTGTTCGGCGCGCCGCAGATCATCAAACTCAATGACAACAAGTGGTATGTGGTCAGCCACAACGGCTACAACAGCACCAACGGCGACGCCGCCCTGCTGATTCTGTCGCTGGATTCCAGCGTCAGCTGGGTCCTGAACAGCAATTACTACAAGCTGTCCACCTTGTCCGGCACCGCGGTGTCGCCTAACGGCCTCTCCACCATCGAGCCGGTGGATCTGGACGGCAACGGCACGATAGACGTGGTCTACGCCGGGGATCTGAAGGGCAATATGTGGAAGTTCGACCTCAGCTCCGGCACGCCGTCCAATTGGAAGGTGGCCTTGAACCGCGTGCCCTTGTTCAGCGCCAAAGACAGCAGCGGCGTGGCCCAGCCCATCGTGCTGGCGCCGGTGACCGCGCCCATGCCGGTCAGCAACGGCGTCACCTCGGCGAGCAATAGCAACCGGATTGTGATGTTCGGCACCGGCAAATACATAGAAAGCTGCGACAAGACCAGTAGCTGCACGCCGGAATCCAACAGCCACAGTGTGTACGGCATTTGGGACTGGGGCGCGCCGGTCTGCGATCGCCGTCTGTTGTTGCAACAAACCCTATCCACCAATGTAATCAGCGGCACCACTTACCGGCAGGCCACCAATACCTCGATCAGCTGGAAAGACTACACGCTGGCCAGCGCGACGGCGAACCAGAGCTGCTCGACGCAGTACGGCTCGATCAGCTCCACCGCCGGCAAGTTGGGCTGGTACGAGGATTTGAACATCAGCGGCGAGCGGGTGGTGGGGATGCTGAACTATTATTCGAAGACGCTGGAATATCAGACCTATATCCCTTCTTCGGATACCAGCGATATTTGCACGCCCAAGGACGCCGCCTATATTCTGCGGGTGCAGTACGATAACGGCGGCGCCGGGATCAAGCCCAAGCTGGCGGACACCGTGGCGCAGACGACGGACTCCTCCGGCAACTACAAGCCCATCATCGGCAAGCAGATGGGCGGCTCGTTGGGCACCACCGATTTTGTCCTGAGCGGCAAGGTCTACTCGCTGTCCAGCAGCACCACGGGCAGCACCTCGATCACGGGCTGGAACTTGGGGCGTAGCTGGAAGCGCGTCACCTGGCGCGAACTGACCAATAACTGAGGATGGGGAATGGGATATCGCAGCAAAGCGGCGCGGCGGACACATCGCGGCTTCACCTTGATAGAGCTGATTGTCGTGGTGGCCATTATCGGCATTTTGGTCAGCATCGCCTTGCCGTCGTACACCAACTACGTGCAACGCACCTATCGGGCCGAAGTGCAGACCGAGCTGCAAGCCATCGCCCAGGCGCAGGAAAAATACTTCACGCTGAATAATGCTTATGCCTCCTCGCTGACCGCGCTGAGCTACGCCTCCTCCAGCATCAGCAGCCAGGACAACCGCTACACCATCACCATGGGCGATCTGAGCGCCTCCGCCACATTGGCCAACGGCCAGGGCTATACCTTGCAGGCGGCCCCGGCCGGCGGGCAGGTGGGAGAGAGCTGCGGCACGCTGAGCCTCAATAGCCTGGGCAGCAAGAGCGCTGCCAGCGGCACCGTCAGCAATTGCTGGCGCTGAGGGCGAAACGAGACAGCCGCGGACCGGAGTCCGCGGCTTGGCTAGCGGCAGCGGTGGGGGGCTGTGGTATCCTTCGCAACTTGATGTCCATGGGGGCGTGGCCGCCCATGGACGATTGCCGAGTTTGAAGGAAGCCGATGTCCTACCCGACACCTTTGTTCGAAAATAAAATCTGCACTCAGGAACAGCTGGCGGACAAGCTGGCGGCCTTGCCGCGCCCCATCGTCTTCACCAATGGCTGCTTCGATATCCTGCACCGCGGGCATGTGACCTATCTCGCGCAGGCGCGCGCCTTGGGCGCCAGCCTGGTGCTGGGTTTGAACACCGACGCCTCGGTGCGCCGTCTGGGCAAGGGCGACGACCGGCCCATCAATCATCAGGACAACCGCGCGGCGGTATTGGCCGCCTTGGAAAGCGTCAGCCTGGTGATCTGTTTCGACGAAGACACCCCGGCGCAGCTGATAGAGCAGGTGCGTCCCGATGTGCTGGTCAAGGGCGGCGACTGGACGCCGGACAAGATCGTCGGCAGCGCCGAGACGCTGGCGCGCGGCGGCCAGGTGCACTCCATTCCCTTCCTGTTCGACACCTCCACCACCTCCACCTTGAATAAGATTCGGGCCAGCGAGGCCGGCCGGTGAGCGAACACGCTTTCGCGGTGCTGCGCCGTCTCGCCGACGGCCGTTTCCATTCCGGCGAAGACATCGCCGGCGAACTGGGCTGTTCCCGCACCCTGGTCTGGCAGGCGGTGCACGCCATCCAGCAAGACCTGGGCGTCACCGTATTCAGCGTGCGCGGGCAGGGCTATCGCTTGGAAGCGCCGTTTGAATGGCTGGACGTGTCGGCCATCCGCGACGGCCTGAGCGAGGCGGCGGCGGATACCTTCACGCTGGCGGTGGCGGAGCGCACCGACTCCACCAATTCCCAGCTGCTGGCGCGCGCCGCCAGCGGCGGCCTGCACGGCCTGGTGTTGGCGACGGAGCTGCAAACCGCCGGCCGCGGGCGCTTGGGGCGGCGCTGGCAGGCGCGGCTGGGCTCGGGCCTGACGTTCTCCCTGCTGTGGCGCTTCGACCGCGGCCTGTCCCAATTGGCCGGCCTGTCCCTGGCGGTAGGGGTGGCCTTGGCTCGGACGCTGCGGCGGCTGGGCGCGCCGGTGGCCTTGAAGTGGCCGAACGATGTGTTGTTGAACGAGCGCAAGTTGGCCGGCATCCTGATAGAACTGTCCGGCGACGCGCTGGGCCCGACCGCGGTGGTGATCGGCATCGGCATGAATGTGGGCGAACCGGGCGAAGTGGATCAGCCGGTGGCCTGTTTGGCCGAGGCGGGCGTCAAGCTGGCGCGCAGCGCGTTGCTGGCGGAGCTGCTGAACGAACTGCACCGGGTGCTGAGCGATTTCGACCGTCATGGCTTCGTGCCCTTGCGGCAGGAGTGGATGAGCTTGTCCGCGCATCAGGACGCGCCGGTCTGCCTGAGTTTTTCCCATGGCGAGCCGGTGCAGGGCGTGGCGCGCGGCGTGGCCGAGAGCGGCGCCCTGCTGGTGGACACCGCCGACGGCGTGAAGACGTATCACGCCGGCGAGGTCAGTTTGAGGAAACTGGCATGAAGTTGTTGATCGACGCCGGTAATAGCCGGGTCAAATGGGCGGTGCATGATGGCCGTGACTGGCTGGGGCAGGGCGCGGTGGAGCACGGCGACATCGCCAGCCTGGCTGAAGTCTGGCGACAATGGCCGATCACGGCCGCCTGGGGCGCGTCGGTGGCGCGGGCGGAGGCGGCGCAAGCCTTGGAGGCGGCAACGCCCTGTCCCTTGCGATGGGTGCGGGCGGAAGCCGGTTTCGGCGGTGTGCGCAACGCCTACCGCAACCCGGCCGAGCAAGGGGCCGACCGCTGGCTGGCGGTGCTGGCCGCGCGGCAACTGCATAGGGACGACTTGATCGTGGCCTGCGCCGGCACCGCGCTGACCGTGGAGGCCTTGACGGCCGAGGGTGATTATCTGGGCGGGCTGATCGTGCCCGGGCTGAAGCTGATGTTGAGCAGCCTGGCGCGCAACACCGCCAATCTGGACCGTTCCGCCGGCGTGGTGACGCCGTTCCCGCAAGGCACGGAAGACGCCTTGGCCAGCGGCGCGGTGTACGCGCTGACCGGCGCGGTGGAAACGCAGCGTCGGCAATTGCAGGCGCATACCGGACGCGCTCCGGTGCGGGTGCTGTTGACCGGCGGCGACGCGGCGCGCTTGGCGCCTTGGCTCGCCGGGCCGGTCGAGATCGTGGATAATCTGGTGTTATTGGGCTTATTAAGAGTGGCCGACGAAAAATGAAGTGGTTTCTAGCCTTGGTCGTGGTGCTGAATTTGCTGGTGGCGATGTATGGCTCGTTCAAACAGCGTCCGCCGGCGGACGTGCGGGCGCAGGAAGTGAGCCCGGAACTGGTCAAGCTGCTGCCGGCCAATTGGAAGCCGAACGCCTCCGCGCCGGCCGCGTCCGCCCCGGCGGCGGAGCCGCTGCGCGAATCTTCCGCGCCCAAAGCGGACAAGCTGGCCGCGGCCAAGCCTAAGGCCCAGGAAGCGTCCGCGCCGAAAACAGCGGCCGCCAAGGCGGAGGTTGCCAAAACGGAGACCGCCAAGCCGGAGCCCAAGGCCGAAACGGCCAAGCCGGCGGAAGCCGCCGCGGCCTGCCTGCAATGGGGGCCGCTGGACGACAAGCTGCTGGCCAGGGTCAAGGGCGGTGTGCCGCAGCTCAAGCTCAAGGCCGGCCAGCTGAGCGAGGCCAGCAAGGAAGAAACCGCCGGCGGCGGGCGCTTCTGGGTCTATTATCCGCCGCTGGCCACCCAAGCGGAGACGTCGACGCTGTCGTCGGAACTGAAGGGTAAGGGCTTTGACAACTACATCGTCAAGAACGACGACTTCAAAGGCCATCTGTCGCTGGGCCTGTTCGGCAAGGAAGACGCGGCCAAGGGTCTGGCCGCGCGGCTGAAGGCGGCCGGCTACGACAAGGCGCTGGTGCAGCAGAAGGGGCAGAAGGCGAGCAAGACCACGCTCAGCTTCAAGACGCTGGACGCGCAGCAGGCCGACAAGCTCAAGGGGCTGCAAAAGCGGCTGACGCCGGGAATCGGCCTGAAATCCTGCGGATGAGACGGATAGTCTTGATCTGACCGCTTGCCAGCGCCGGCGCGGCGATGCACTATCAAGCATCGCCCCAAGCGGGCGCAGGCGCAGGTCTTCATTTCTCCGATGACGGCGGCCTCTGGCCGCCGTTGTTCATTCTGTCAGCAGGATATGTCCAGACGAAGCAACATCACCCGGCTGTTGGACCGGGGCCGTTTCAATGACCGCACCTTGCGGCATTTGGGATGGTCCATGGCCTTCATCGCCGGCGCGCTCAACGCCGGCGGTTTTCTCGCCGTGCACCGCTATACCTCGCACATGTCCGGCATCGTGTCCGGCATGGCTGACGAGTTCGCGCTGGGCGAGGTGACGCTGGGCCTGTCCTTGCTGGTGATGCTGCTGTGCTTCATCGCCGGCGCCATGCACAGTTCCTGGCTGATTCTGTGGGCGCGCCGGCAGCGTCTGCGCGGCGGTTACGGCGTGTCCATGATGGAAGAGGCCGGCCTGCTGCTGCTGTTTGGCCTGCTGGGGGCCGCGCTGTCCTTACACAAGGGCTTTTTCACCCCGCTGACCGTGATGCTGCTCTGCTTCATCATGGGCATGCACAACACCATCGTCACCAAGCTGTCCGGCGGCCTGTTGCGCAGCACCCACATGACCGGCATCGCCACCGACATCGGCATCGAGCTGGCCAAGCTCAGCTACTACGGCCGGGAAAGCATGCCCAAGGTCAAGGACGTGCGCGCCAACCGCGTCAAGCTGCGCACCTATCTGCTGATCCTGCTGTCGTTTTTCGGCGGCGGCGTGGTGGGCGCGCTGGGCTTCAAGCATATGGGATACAGCTTCACCCTGCCGCTGGCGCTGCTCTTGTTTCTGCTGGGGCTGCGCCCGGTCTGGTACGACGTGAGACTGCGTTTTCGGCTGTGGCGCATCCAGCTGGAAAGCCATTGATTCGATTGGCTCTTGTGCGTGCGCGCGCATCGCGGCAAACTTCGGGGTTCCGCCCCAAGGGGGGCGGCAGCCTCAAGCCGTCGGCTGTGCAAGATGGACGGTAATCGTCGGGACGCCTGAGCCCGGCGTACTCTCTCGCGGAGAGTATTCATGAGCGAAACCATTTACGGCGACGGCGCGATCCGCCGTCAGGGCCTGTACGGCTCTTCCATTGAAAACACTTATGCCGGCGTGCTGTCCTTCATGCGCCGCAACTATAGCCGAGATCTGACCGGCGCCGACGTGGTGGTGTCCGGCATTCCGCTGGACCTGTCCACCACCTTCCGCTCCGGCGCGCGGCTGGGTCCGCAGGCGATCCGCGCCGCCAGCGTGCAGCTGGCCGAGTTGAGCCCCTTCCCCTGGGGCTTCAACCCCTTCGACGATCTGGCCGTGATCGACTACGGCGATTGCTGGTTCGACGCGCATAATCCGCTGACCATCAAGCCCTCCATCATCGAGCACGCGCGCACCATCCTGGCTTCCGGCGCCAAGATGCTGACCTTCGGCGGCGACCATTTCATCACCTACCCGCTGCTGATCGCGCACGCGGAGAAATACGGCAAGCCGCTGGCGCTGCTGCATTTCGACGCGCACTGCGACACCTGGCCGGACGACGAGCCGGACAGCCTGAACCACGGCACCATGTTCTACAAGGCGGTGAAGGATGGCCTGATCGATCCGAAGAAGTCGGTGCAAGTGGGCATCCGCACCTGGAACGACGACTTCATGGGCATGAATGTGCTGAACGCGCCCTGGGTGCACGACAACGGCGTTGACGCCACCATCGCGCGCATCAAGGAAGTGATCGGCGACAGCCCGGTCTACCTGACCTTCGACATCGACTGTCTGGACCCGGCCTTCGCGCCGGGCACCGGCACCCCGGTGCCGGGCGGCCTCAGCAGCGCTCAGGCTTTGAAGATCGTCCGCAATCTGGGCGATCTGAACATCGTCGGCATGGACGTGGTGGAAGTGGCGCCCGCGTACGACAACAGCGAGGTGACCGCCCTCGCCGCCGCGCATCTGGCCTGTGACATGCTGTGCCTGATGCGCAATAAGAAGCTGGCCGGCACGCTTTGAACCGTTGACGCATGCAAGAACGCCGCTCTCATCAAGCGGCGTTTTTATTTGCGCGGAACCAGGACCAGGCGCGCGCCGGCTGCGCCGCCGGCTCGCGCCGCAGCTCCATATAGCGTTCGCCGTCGCGCAGTTCGGCAAAGCCCAGCCGGCGGTAGAACGGGCGCGCGTCGCGGGACACCAGCAGAAAGCGCCGCAGCTGCTGCAGCTCGGGGTGGGCCAGCGCCGCCTCCATCAAGGCGCGGCCGACGCCGAGGCGACGGGCCTCGGCCAGTACGAACACATCGGACAAATAGGCGAAGCTGGCGTAGTCGGTGACGATGCGGGCAAAGCCCAGTTGCCGTTGTCCGCGGTAGGCGCCGAACACCAGCGAGTGCGCTATGGCCTTGTCCAGCTGCTCCGGCGTCAGGCCTTGCGCCCAATGGGTTTGAGACAGGAAGCGCTGAATCATGTCGCGGTCCAGCCGGCCGCGCTCGCAGCTGATCTCCAGATGGGCCATGGCGGCTCCGTGCGATGACGACGCCGCCAGTATCCGCGCTCGGCATCACCGCCGGATGACGGGGAGATGGCGGTATCGTTGCAGCGTTGCTAGAGCGCCGGCCAGCGGACCGCCAAAAGCAGCAAGAGGCCGATTTCGCACAACTCAATGCCCGCGCCCAGGCAGTCCCCGGTCATGCCGCCCAGCTTGCGCAGCAGGAAGCGCCGCCAGGCCAGCGCCGCCAAAGGCGCCAGCAGCAATGCCGGGGCCAGCCAGGCCGACAGCGCCGCCAGCAGCGCCGCGTTGACCGCCAGGCTGGGGCCGTGCCGCCGCCAGGCGAAGCGCTCGCCGCTGCCGGGCGCGATCGCCGGCAGGCTGGCCGACCAGTACACCGCGAAACAGCGGCACCAGGCGGGGATCAGCAGCAGGCCCCAGGGCGGCGCCGGCTGTTTGGCCAGCAACATCAGCAAGACCAGCTTGGCGACGATGGCCAGGATCAGCGCCAGCGCGCCGAAGCTGCCGACGTGAGGATCTTTCAGCACCTCGAAGAAACGTTCGCGCGAACGGTGGGCGGCGCCCAGCGCGTCGGCGAGATCGCCCAAGCCGTCCAGATGCAGGCCGCCGGTGACCCAGGTCCACATCAAGAGCGCCAGCAGCGCCGCCAGCCAAGGATCGCTCAGGCGGCCCAGGGTCAGCGCCGCCAGCAATAGCGCGCCGACGATCAAGCCCACCGCGGCGAACCAGCGAGCGCTGTCGGCCAACCACTCGGGCTTGAACTCGCGCAGCTGCGGCGTGGGCAGGCGGGTCAGGAACTGCAGCGCCAGAATCAGTCCGCGCACGGTGCTTCCAGCCGCATCAAATAGGCCGGGTGCCCGTCCAGGATGGATAATTGGGCAAAGCCGCCGCGCTGCACCGTCATCAGCTTGGCCACCGCAAAATCGGCGCCCAGCAACTCCGCCAGCAAGGTGGTGATGACGCCGCCGTGGGTGACCAGCACGCGGTGGCTGCCGCTGGCCGTGGTCATCCACTCGGACAGGCCGGCCAGCACTCGGGTGCGGAAGCCATCGTAAGCTTCGCCGCCCGGCGGCGTCAGCTCCCCGGCCGCCAGTTTGGCGCGCCAGTCCGGATAGCGCTGCGCCAGCACCTGCACGTCCATGCCGTCCCAGTCGCCAAAGTCCATTTCCGCGAAGCGCGGGTCCACTTTCAGCGTCAGCGAGCCGTGCAGAGCGTGCTGGACCGCGAACTCGCGGCAACGCTGCAAAGGCGAGCTGGCCATCGCCGTCACCGGCGCCAGCGCGCAAATGCGCTGCCAGCTTTGCGCCATCTGAATGTGTCCGGTGGCGTTCAGCGGCAGATCGCAACTGCCGATCAAGCGGCCCTCATGATCGATTTCGCCGTGACGCAACAGGGTCAGGGTATAGGGGTTCATTCCGCTTTTCCGGTGATGCCCGCCTCGGCGAAGGTGGCCATCTCGTTGTGCAGGCGGATGGCCATTTGCAGCAAGGGCACGCACAAGGCGGCGCCGGATCCCTCGCCCAGATGCATGCCCAGGTCCAGCACCGGCTCCAGCTTCAGCGCGTGCAGCGCCAGCAGGTGGCCGGTTTCTTCCGAGCGGTGGCTGGCCAGCAGCCAATCTCCCGCGCGCGGCTCCAGCGCCAGCGCGCAGAGCGCGGCGGCGCTGGAAATGAAGCCGTCCACCAGCGCCGGCGCGCCTTGCGCGGCGCTTTCCAGATAGAAGCCGGCCATGGCGGCGATTTCCAGGCCGCCCAGCTCGGCCAGGATGTCCAGCGCGGACAAATCGCGCTCGGCGACGCGGGCCAGCGCGGTGCGCACCACTTGGCGCTTGGTGTCCAGGCCGGCCTCGTCCAGGCCGGTGCCGCGGCCGACGATGCGCTCCGGCGGCAAGTCCGCCAGCCGGCAGATCAGCGCGGCGGACGCGGTGGTGTTGCCTATGCCCATGTCGCCGGCGATCAGCAAATTGGCGCCGCCGTCCAGCGCGCGGCGCGCGGCCAGGCGGCCCACTTCCAGCGCGGCCTCCGCCTGTGCCGGCGTCATTGCGGCCTCCCTGGCCAGATTGCCGGTGCCGGCCCGCACTTTGGCGTGGACGATGGGCAGCGCGGAGACGTCGCTGAGCACGCCGGCGTCCACCACCTCCAGCCTGGCGTCCAGGCTTTGCGCCAACACGCAGATGGCCGCGCCGCCATTGGCGAAATTGCGCACCATTTCGCCGGTCACCACCGAGGGATAGGCGGATACGCCTTCCGCCGTCACGCCGTGATCGCCGGCGAATACCGTGATCGCCGGCCGCAGCGCGTCCGGGCAGACCTTGCCCTGCCAGGCGGCGAAGCGGCAGGCCAGCTCTTCCAGCCTGCCCAGGCTGCCCGCCGGCTTGGTGAGTGTGGCCTGGCGGGCGCGGGCGGCCTGGTAGGCGGCGAAATCGGGTGAGCGAAAGGTATCGATGAATGTCATGAGATGGCCAACTCCAGCCTGGATGAGAGAGTGATTCAGCGGCGACTTTAAGCGATAGCCCGCCACCGGGGCAACCCGCAGCCGGTGGACGATTTGATCCTAACTAAACATATTTCTTTTGGCGCCATCCCGTCGGGATGCTCTCCGGTATAATCCGGAACCTAGCAGGTGTCCGCGGCTCAAGCGCCGCGGATGAAACGGGAAGCCGGTGCAAGACCGGCGCTGCCCCCGCAACGGTAAGGCCTGGCGTGTGAAGCTGTTCAACCGAGTCGCGCTCGATGCGCGAGACGTTGAACCTCAACGCCCAGGCGATGCAAGGGCCACTGTCCATCGGATGGGAAGGCGCATCGCCGCAAGGCCGAGCCCGGAGACCGGCCTGCTGGCATGCGCGATCATGGAAACCACACTCGCGCCCGCCCAATGGCCGCCCGGAAGGCGGCCGCACTGGAGTATCGCGGGGAGGCGATCCGACAGACGGCCCGGCGTCCTGCCGCGGCGTCCCCCTTTTCATGCCTTCTTCGCACTCTTCCTAACCATGCCGCCCTGGCGGCCAGATTCCATGTGGAGTGTGTTTCATGTTCAAACCCCAACAATGCGCCTTGCTGGTCTCGCTGGTCTGCGCCGGCCAGGCCTATGCCGCCAATGTGCCCGAGTTCGCCGGGGATCCGGTAGTGGTGACGGCGGGCCGTGTGGCGCAACCGCTGTCGCGCACGCTAGCCGATGCGACTGTGGTCACGCGCGAGGAAATCGAAGAAAGCGGGGCGCAAACCCTGCAACAAGTGTTGTCGCGTCAAGCGGCTGTTTCTATCGCCAGCAATGGCGGCCCAGGCAGCGCCAGCAGCATCTATATCCGCGGCAACAAGGATAGCCATACGGTGGTGCTGGTGGACGGCGTGCGAATTTATTCCGCCACGCTCGGTACCACGACGATTCAGAATATTCCATTGGCCCAGATCGAGCGCATTGAAATTCTGCGGGGGCCTGCGTCCAGTTTATACGGCGCAGACGCCATCGGCGGGGTGATTCAGATCTTCACTCGCAAAGGCGAGGGCGAGCCGCGATGGAACGCGGGGGTTGAGTTTGGCAGCCGAGGCACCGGCAAGCTAAGCGCCGGCGTAGCGGGGAAGTCAGGAAATACCGCTTATAGCCTGCAGCTGTCGCACGCTCAGTCCGATGGTTTTTCGGCGACGAATTCACGCAACACGTATTACTACAACCCGGACAATGATGGGTATCGCAATGATAGCTATGCCGCTAGCCTGACGCAGACCTTGTTGCCGGGCCATGATTTGACTGTGCGTCTATTCCAGACCTTTGCGGAGGCTGACATTGACTATACCAGTGCGTGGAAGGGGCAGGATCGCTCCAAGTCGCGCCTGACTGGGCAGAGCGTTGAATCAAAAAATCGTTTCAACGATGTCTGGACAAGCACTCTGCGTTTTGCCCGCAGTCAGGACAAGTCCGAGGAGTTTCATAACGGCAATTTCGATCGACGTGCCAGCTTTTTTCAGACAACGCAGAACGAATGGCAATGGCAGAACGACTTGAATACCAAGGTTGGCTTATTTATTTTGGGCGCCTCCCATTTGGACCAGAAAATCGCTAGCGATGGTATCTATACCAAAAACACCCGCACCACCAATGCCGGATTCGTGAGCTACCAGTTGGAGTTGGGCAAGCATCTTCTGCAAGCTAGCCTTCGAAACGATCATGATGATCAATTTGGGGGGAAGATGACCGGTAAAGCCGGTTATGGCTATCATTTCGCCGATGGTTGGCTTGCGCGTGTAGGTTATGGCACAGGGTATAAAGCACCGTCCTTTAACGATCTGTACTATCCGGGCAGCGGCAACCCCAATCTAAAGCCGGAGAGTTCAAAGAATACAGAACTGGCTCTGCAATACCGAAAAGATGGCCGTTCGGCTAGCTTGACCCTATTCCAGAACAAAGTGGAGCAGTTGATTCAGTGGGCGCAAACCGACCCCACGGATTTCAATTCATGGCGCCCGAGCAATGTGGATCGCACAACGATCCGGGGGCTGTCATTGGAGGCGGGGGCCCAATGGCTCAGTATCGACTGGCAAGGTAACTTGACGCTGATGGATGCGCGAGACGATAAGACAGGCAATTGGTTGGCAAACCGGCCGCGCCAGAGTGCCAGCGTATCCGCCGCTAAGCAGTGGGAAAAATGGACGCTGGGAGCGGAGCAGCAAGTCGCGTCGCGCAGAGCGGGAGATGCGGCTAATTCGGAGGCCAAAGCGCTGCATGGTTACGGCGTGACCAATATTTTTGCCAATTATCGTTTTGCCAAAAATTGGACTGCCACGGCTCGAGCGGACAATCTGTTCAATCGTGAATATGAAACCGCTTATGGGTACAACACCGGCGGACTGGGTGTTTTCCTTGGGGTTCGTTTCAGTCAGTAAGGAATTCCCATGCCCCACCTGATCACCGGCGGCGCGCGCAGCGGCAAGAGCCGCTACGCCGAAACCCTGGCCTTGGCCCACCCGGGCCCGGTCTGCTATCTGGCGACGGCCGAGCTGCGCGGCGGCGACGCCGAGTTCGCCGCTCGCGTCGAACACCATCGTCGACGGCGTCCGGCGGCGTGGTCGCAAGCGGAGGCCGGCCGCGGCTTGGCCGCCGAGCTGCTGCGTCGCGACGCGGCGGGCGGCCTGCTCTTGGTCGACTGCCTGGGCATGTGGCTGATGCGCTTTTTCAACGAGAACGGCGGTTTCGACACCGCTGGTTTCGAACAGGAACGCGCCGCGCTGCTGGCGGCGCTGGAACAGGCCCGAGGCGAGGTGCTGCTGGTCAGCAATGAAATCGGCTGGGGCGTGGTGTCGGCCAATGCCCAGACCCGATGCTTCGTCGACGAGCTGGGTCGGGTGAATCAAGCGGTGGCGGCGGTCTGCCAGCGGGTGACGCTGGTGGCCTGCGGCTTGCCGCTGGTGTTGAAAGGCGAGACATGAGACGGTCGCCGGTTCTGGCCTTGCTGCTGGGCGCGCTGCCGGCCTTGGCGGCGGTCAGCGCCCAGGACGGCGGTGGCCAGACCATCACGCTGGCGCAGCCGGCGCAAAGGATTCTGACCCTGGTGCCGCACGCCACGGAAATGCTGTACGCGGTGGGCGCCGGCGACAAGCTGGTGGCCACGGTGGAACATAGCGACCATCCGGACGCCGCCAAGCGTTTGCCGCGGGTGGGCAGCTTCACCGGCTTCAGCCTGGAGGCGGTGATGCGGCAGCGGCCGGATCTGGTGGTGGCCTGGCGCGACGGCGGCGCGCCGCGCGAACTGGAGCGCTTGCGCGGCCTGGGCATTCCCGTCTATCTGAGCCACCCTTTGCAGCCGGACGACGTGGCCAAGGAAATGCTGGCCTTGGGGCGGCTGGCGGGCGTGGACGTCGCCGCCGGCAAGGCGGCCGCGAGTTATCGCCAGCGCCTGGCCGAGTTGCGCCGGCGTTACGGCGCGCGCGCGCCGGTGCGGGTGTTCTATCAAGTCAGCCAAACGCCCATTTTCACCGTCAGCGATCAAAGCTTCATGGGGCCGCTGATCAGCTTGTGCGGCGGCGTCAACGTGTTTGGCGATGTCCGGCAGCCGGCGCCGCAAGTGTCCGCCGCCACCGTGGTGGCCGCGCGTCCGCAGGCCATTCTGGCCGGCGACGAGGCCAGCCTGCGGATGTGGCGTCGTTGGCAGACGCTGCCGGCGGTGGCCAAAGACGCCTTGTTCGCCTTGCCGGGCGACGCCATGGTCGTGCCCGGCCCGCGGCTGGTGGACGGCGCGGCGGCCCTGTGTCTCGCGCTGGACACAGCGCGGCAGCGGCTGGGTTTGACGGCCAAGTGAGCGCCGGCTATCCTCGCCGCCATGGACAAGGAACTGGAATATCTCGAGTCGCGGGTGACGGCGTTGGTGGCGCGCATTCGCGAACTTGAAACACAAAACGGCCGTTTTGCCGAAGCGCTGTCCGAAGCGCTGCGCGACAATGCGGAGCTGAACTTCAGAGTGAACGAAACCCGCGCGCGGGTGGCGGCTCTGGTCGAGCGCCTGCCCAAGGCGTCGGAGGATGCGGAATGAGCGACGTGGCTCAGGTTGAAATCGAACTGCTGGGACGTTCCTTCACCATCGGCACCCCGGCGGAAGAAAAGGAAACGCTGCAAGAGGCGGTGCGTCTGCTGGCCGGCAAGATCGAAATGATCCAGCAGCACGGCAAGGTGATGGACGCCGACAAGATCGCCATCATGGCCGCCTTGAACATCGCCCACGATTTGTTGAAGACAAAAGTGGGAGAGGGCTTGGAGATGGCGGCGTTTCAGCGTAAAATACGCAGTATGAGCGAAGCAGCCGACCAGGCGCTCCGCGAAAGCCAGCAAGCGCTGTTTTAAACCGCAGCCAGCTGGCGAACACCAAGGTCAGTACCCCCTGCGGTGTTTGTGAAGGCACACAATTCCTTTGTACCAATGCGTTCGCTTCAGGCTGCCAGCGTGAGTCATGGGCGTGCCGCGTCCTCTTGAGGATGCGCCCGAAATGACTGGCAGGCGGCCCTCCCTGGAAACAGGGTACAAGCGAATTTTGCCCGAACGACACTCGCGGGGGCTCCCCCCTCTGCCATGACCGCACCCTCTCTTGTTTCCGATCCGTTTCCCGTCGACAAGCCCGCATTGCGCAGGAAAATTCGCCGCGCGCGTCAGGCTCTGAGCGCTTCTTACCGTTTGCAGGCGATGCGGGCGATCGCGCGTCACGCCTCGCGGCTGCTCAAGCGAGGCAAGCGCGTGGGCGCTTATCTGGCCGCCGGTTCGGAGCTGGATCTGGAAATCCTGATGAGCGCAGCGCTGTGGCGCGGCGCGGAAGTCTATCTGCCGCAGATTCCGCGGCGCGGCCGCCGGCTGTGGTTCAGCCGTCTGGGCGCGGCTGACCGCTGGTATCTGCATCCGCGCTACCGGATCGCCGAATACGATGGTCCGGCGCTGCGCGCCGAACGGCTGGACGTGTTGTTTGTGCCGCTGCTGGCCATCGACGACGAGGGCTATCGCATGGGGCAGGGCGGCGGCTTCTACGACACCACGCTGGCCTTCCGCCAGCGCGCGCGCTTGTTCGGCAAGCCCTTGCTGGTGGGCGTGGCCTACGATTGCCAGCGCGTCGAGCGCGTGCCGCGCGAGCCCTGGGATGTCCGGCTGGATTATTTGCTGACCGAATCCGGTTTGCGCCGGCTGCCTTTGAGCCCCCTATGCCGATAGCCATCGTCTTCCTGGCCGTTTTGCCGGCCTTGGCCCTGCTGGGGCGGCTGGAGTGGGCGGTGGCGTGGCTGTATCTGAGCCTGAGCCTGCTCTGCTTCATTCTGTACTGGCGCGACAAGCGGGCGGCGGAGCGCGGCGGGCCGCGCACGCCGGAAGCCCGGCTGCTGTGGCTGGGTGTGCTATGCGGCTGGCCCGGTGGCCTGATGGCGCGCCGGCTGTTTCGCCACAAAACCGTCAAGCAGCCGTTTCGGCTGCTGTTCTGGTGCGGCGCGGCGCTGAATCTGGCCTTGCTGGGCGGCTGGCTGTATCTGCGCGCGGCTTAGCGCCAGGGGCGGCGGCCGTAGTCGCCGTAATAGCCGTAGACGGGCGTCACCACGACGGGCGCCGGGCGCACCACCACCGGCGCGGGTCTGACGACTACCGGCGCCGCCCGGGGCGGCACCACCACGCAGGCGCTCAAGGCGCCGCTCAGCAACAGGCCCATCACCAGCTGTTTTTCATGCGTTTTCATGGTCTTCCCTTTCCATATCGCTTCAGAACCCCCTTTCGGGGCGGTGAAGACAGCCTAAGCCGCAATCTTTCCAGTAAGATTGAGCAAGCGTTAACCCTTTCCCTGACTGATTAACAGACATTGCCCATGCGATACTGGCTGATGAAGTCCGAACCGGACGATACCTCGATCGACGATCTCGCCGCCGAGCCCGAACGCTTGTTCGAGTGGACCGGCGTGCGTAATTACCAGGCGCGCAACTTCATGCGCGACGGCATGCAAGAGGGGGACCGGCTGCTGTTCTGGCACTCGTCCTGCCCGGAGCCGGGCGTGGCCGGCCTGGCGGAAATCGCCGCCTCCGCGCATCCGGACTCCAGCCAGTTCGACCCGGAAAGCCCTTACTACGACCCCAAGTCCTCTCCCGACGCGCCGCGCTGGCTGGCGGTGGACGTACGTTTCCTGCGCAAGACCCGGCTGCTGTCCCCGGCCGAGCTGCGCCGACACCCGCCGCTGGCGGAGATGACGGTGCTCAAGCGCGGCAACCGGCTGTCCATCACCCCGCTGAGCGAGGACGAATGGCGCTATATCACTGAACAGCTGCTGGCATGCTGAGCGTGCCGCTGATTTTGGCGCTGCTGGCCTGCGGCGCGGTGGCCGGCTTTCTGGCCGGCCTGCTCGGCGTCGGCGGCGGCCTGGTCATCGTGCCCGTGGTGTTGGGGGTCTTGTCCGCCGCGCATCTGGGCGGCGACCATGCTCAGCATCTGGCGGTGGGCACCTCGCTGGCGGTAATGGTGTTCACCAGCCTGTCCAGCGTGCGCGCTCATCACAAAAAGGGCGCGGTGGACTGGCGTATTGTGCGGGCGATGGCGCCGGCGATGGTGGTCGGCACCTTGCTGGGCAGCCTGATTGCCGGCGCGATTTCCGGGCTGGCGTTGAAATGGTTCTTCGTCGGCTACGCCTACCTGGTCGCCGTGCAGATGTTCTTCAATCTCAAGCCGCAAGCCAGCCGCGGAATGCCGGGCCAGGCCGGGCAGTGGGGCGCCGGCGGCGCGATAGGCATGATCTCCAGCTGGGTGGGCATAGGCGGGGGTTCGATGAGCGTGCCCTATATGAGCTGGTGCAATGTGCCGGTGCACACCGCCATCGCCACCAGCGCGGCCTTGGGCTGGCCCATCGCCGTGTCCGGCGCCGTCGGCTATCTCTACAGCGGCTGGAGCGTTGCCGGCTTGCCGGCCGGCTCCCTGGGCTTTATCTACCTGCCGGCGATGCTGGCGCTGATGCTGATGACGGTGCTGATGGCGCCGTTGGGCGCGCGCGCCGCGCACAAGCTGCCGGTGGCCCGTTTGAAGCAGGTGTTCGCCGCCTTGATGGCGACGATGGCCAGTGAGATGTTGTATAGCCTGCTGCGCGGCTAAGAACCTGTTCATAGTCTGCTGTGCTTTGGCGATACGGCGTTAAAAACCAGCTCAAAATGCTCAGTACCCCTCGTACATTCCGCTTTTTCGCTAATTTTCGCCTTGTCTCGCTCTGGCTCGCGGGACTTTGAACAGGCTCTAAGAAACCGAACTTTTGATGGAGAAGCCATGCTGTATCCGCCGATAGAACCGTTTGCCAGCGGCATGCTGCCGCTGGACGGCTTGCATTCCATGTACTGGGAGCAGTGCGGCCAGCCGCAGGGGTATCCGGTCCTCTATCTGCACGGCGGGCCCGGAGACGGCTGCGTGCCGGCCTGCCGCCAGTTGTTCGACCCCGGTTTTTACCGCGCGGTGCTGTTCGATCAGCGCGGCAGCGGCCGCTCCTCGCCGCGCGGCGAGCTGCGCGACAATAGCACCGCCCACCTGGTGGCGGACATCGAGCGGCTGCGCGAGCAACTGGGCATAGAGCGCTGGCTGGTGTTCGGCGGCTCCTGGGGCAGCACGCTGGCGCTGGCTTACGCCCAGGCGCATCCGGAGCGGGTCAGCGGCCTGATTCTGCGCGGCATTTTCCTGGGCGAGCGCCGCGAGATCGACTGGTTTCTGCACGGCATGGGTCAGTTTTTTCCCGAGGAGTGGCAACGCTTCGTCGCGCCCATCCCGGAGGCGGAGCGCGGCGACTTGCTGGCCGCCTATTACCGGCGGCTGACCGACCCGGACCCGGCGGTGCACCTGCCGGCCTGCCGCGCCTGGGGACGTTACGAGGGCGCTTGCGTCGCGCTGCGCCCCAATGCCGACGCCGCCGAGCGCGCCGGCAGCGAATACGTGGCCTTGTCGCTGGCGCGGCTGGAGGCCCATTACTTCGTCAACCGCGTGTTTTTGCCGGAAGGCGCGCTGCTGGACGGGCTGGCGCGCATCCGCCACATTCCCGCCGCCATCGTGCAAGGCCGTTACGACGTGGTCTGCCCGCCCTCCACCGCGCTGAGGCTGGCCCAGGCCTGGCCGCAGGCCCACTACGAACTGGTGGAAGCCGCCGGCCACTCTGTGTGGGAGCCGGGCATACTCGAGGCGCTGCTGCGGCAACTGGAGCGCTTCCGCGACGCCCATCTGGCCGGCCGGGTCTAAGAATGTGTTTACGCTCCCGCGAGCGAAGGCGAGACAAGGCGAAAACGCTTGAAGAGGCGGAATGTGCAGGTGGCGCATGAGCATCCTGAAAGCGTTTTCAACGCCGTATCGCCGAAGCGCGGCAGACTTTGAATCGCTTCTAAGCCCGCGCAACTATTTGGCGCGTAGGCCGGTCGAATCTGGTTTTCGACAAGGAAAGACTGGCAATTGAAAACCATCGTTCTCTGCGCCGCGGCCTTACTGGCCGGAATGCCCGCCGCCGCCTCCGCCTATAGCGACGAGACGCGCTTCCCCTTTGCCGGCCAGCCCGGCGAACTGCCGCTGGAAGTGGTGTTGCGCTTCGCCAAGAACCGGCTGGGCGAAGACGGCCAGTTCGAATACCGCAGCCTGAAAGTGATACAGACCAGCCCGCCGGAAGCCTTCGACAAGGCCAGCATCGCGCTGCTGCGCGAAGGCCTGATGGACGACAGCGTCAAGGGCATGCGCCAGCGCTTCCAGCTCTCCCGCGAAGGCAATGTCTGGACCATACGCTCGGTGAAGGAGGATTTCTCCTGCTGGCGCGGCCGCAAAGGCTGGGGCGTCAAGCCCTGCCCTTGACGGCGACGGGTCAAGGAGCCGGCCAAGCATTTGTTTTTTTGGGGTCTTATCGCGGAAGCGAAGACGCCGTTATAATGGGGGCAACCTTTTTGCGGACGGGCTATCCGGAGCGGAGCGCATCACTGGCGCCTCCGGGCAGCCCGCCTTTTGTATTTCAGAGTCCAGATAAAGATCGCCATGCAAGAACAATACAGCCCGCGCGCGGTGGAAGCCGCCGCCCAGCAGAAATGGCAGAAGACTGCCGCTTTCAAAGCCGTGGAAGACGCGTCGCGTCCCAAATACTACGCGCTGTCGATGTTCCCCTATCCGTCCGGCAAGCTGCACATGGGCCATGTGCGCAACTACACCATCACCGACGTGCTGGCCCGCTTCAAGCGTCTGCAAGGCTTCAACGTGCTGCAGCCCATGGGTTGGGACGCCTTCGGCCTGCCGGCCGAGAACGCCGCGATGAAAAACGGCGGCGCGCCGGCGGCCTGGACCTACGCCAACATCGAATACATGAAGCAGCAGCTGGACAGCCTGGGCTTTGCGCTGGACTGGGAACGCGAGCTGGCCACCTGCAAGCCGGACTACTACCGCTGGGAACAGTGGCTGTTCACCCGTTTGTTTGAAAAAGGTGTGATCTACAAGAAAAACGGCGTGGTCAACTGGGACCCGGTGGATCAGACCGTGCTGGCCAACGAGCAAGTGGTGGACGGCCGCGGCTGGCGTTCCGGCGCGCTGGTGGAAAAGCGCGAAATCCCGATGTACTACTTCCGCATCACCGACTACGCCGAGCAGCTGCTGGCGGATCTGGACAAGCTGGACGGCTGGCCGGAACAGGTCAAGACCATGCAGCGCAACTGGATAGGCAAGAGCTTCGGCTCCGACGTGGCCTTCGCCTACGACGAAGCCAGCATCGGCCATGCCGGCCAACTCAAGGTCTACACCACCCGCCCCGACACCCTGATGGGCGCCACCTATGTGGCGGTGGCCGCCGAACACCCGCTGGCCAGCCAGGCCGCGGCCGGCAACGCCGAGCTGCAAGCCTTCATCGCCGAATGCAAGGCCGGCTCCGTGGCCGAGGCCGACGTGGCCAAGATGGAAAAGAAGGGCATGGACACAGGCCTGTTCGTCGTTCATCCGCTGACCGGCGCCAAGCTGCCGGTATGGGTGGCCAACTACGTGCTGTGGGGCTACGGCGAAGGCGCGGTGATGGCGGTGCCGGCGCATGACGAGCGCGATTTCGAGTTCGCCAACAAATACCGCTTGCCGATCCAGCAGGTCTACGCGCCGGCCAGCGGCGAAGACAACTTCGACGCCGCCGCCTGGCAGGATTGGTACGCCGCCAAGGACGACAGCATCCGCACCGTGGGCAGCGGCAAATACGACGGCCTGAACTTCGCCGCCGCCTTCGACGCCATCGTCGGCGATCTGGAAGCCAAGGCCTCCGGCCAGAAGAAAACCCAATATCGCCTGCGCGACTGGGGCATCTCCCGCCAGCGCTACTGGGGCTGCCCTATCCCCATCATCCACTGCCAGAGCTGCGGCGACGTGCCGGTGCCGGAAAAAGACCTGCCGGTGACGCTGCCGGAGAGCGTGATTCCGGACGGCGCCGGATCCCCGCTGGCCAAGATGCCGGAATTCTACGAAACCAGCTGCCCGAAATGCGGCGGCGCGGCCAAGCGCGAAACCGACACCATGGACACCTTCGTCGAGTCCAGCTGGTACTACGCGCGCTACGCCTCGCCCAAGTGCGACACCGCGATGGTGGACAAGAAGGCGGCCGACTACTGGCTGCAAGTGGACCAATACGTGGGCGGCATCGAACACGCCATCCTGCACCTGCTGTACGCGCGCTTCTTCCACAAGCTGATGCGCGACGAGGGCCTGGTGTCCAGCGACGAGCCGTTCAAGAGCCTGCTGACCCAGGGCATGGTGGTGTGCGAAACCTTCTATCGCGAACTGCCCAACGGCGCCACCGACTGGATCGCGCCGCAGGACGTGGTGCTGGAGCGCGACGCCAAGGGCAAGATCGTGGCCGCCAAGCATCGCGTGGACGGCCTGCCGGTCGTGGTGGGCGGCATCGAGAAAATGTCCAAGTCCAAGAACAACGGCGTGGACCCGCAGGAATTCATTGAAAACTACGGCGCGGACACCGCCCGTCTGTTCATGATGTTCGCCGCGCCGCCGGAGCAGAGCCTGGAATGGTCGGACGCCGGCGTGGAAGGCGCGTTCCGCTTCCTCAAGCGCTTGTGGAAGGCGGCGAACGAGCATGTCGCAACCGGCCTGGCGCCGGCTTACAGCGGCGGCGAACTGAGCGCCGGCCTGAAAGACCTGCGCTTCAAGCTGCACGCTACCATCCAGAAAGTGGCCGACGACTACGGCCGCCGCCAGCAATTCAACACCGCCATCGCCGCGGTGATGGAACTGCTGAACACCTACGACAAGACCGACACCTCCGGCGACGCCGGCCGCGCCGTGGCGCAGGAAACGCTGGAAGCCGTGACCCTGTTGCTGTCCCCCATCGTGCCGCATATCTGCGACGCGTTGTGGAACGCCTTGCGTCCGGGCAGCGAATTGCTGCAACAAGCTTGGCCGAAAGTGGACGAGAGCGCGCTGATCAAGAGCGAGATCGAACTGATGGTGCAAGTAGGCGGCAAGCTGCGCGGCAGCGTCACCGTGGCCGCCGACGCGGCCAAGGACGCGATCGAGGCCGCGGCGCTGGCGCATGAAAACGTGCAGAAGTTCATGGAAGGCAAACCGGCCAAGAAAATCATCGTGGTGCCGGGCCGCCTGGTCAACATCGTGGTGTAAACCGGCGTGGCTTAGGCTCCGGGACGCGGATCGCGCCCCGGGCCGGGCCAGGCAAGAATTGTTTCCCGATAAGGAATCGCGAATGAGACTTTCCCTGCAATGGCTGTGGCTGGCGCTGCTGGCCCTTACGCTGAGCGCCTGCGGCTTCCACCTGCGCGGTCTGGGCGGCCCGATGAAGCCGCTGCCGTTCGCCTCGATGTATTTCGACGGCGGCAACACCGCGGTGGCCGGCGACGTGCGCACCGTGCTGGCGCGCGACCCGCGTCTGCAAGTGCTGGGCAATCCCAAGCAGGCCGAGGCGGTGGTGACCATCCTCAGCGAAAATCAGTCCAAGGACATCCTGACCCTGAACGTGGGCGGCAAGATCAACGAGTACCAGCTGACTTACACCGCCGTAGTGCGCACCGTGCTGTTCGGCGTGCCGGTGGAGCCGGACATGACGGTGGTCGTGCGCCGCAGCATGAACTACTCCGACAGCGCCATCCTCGGCAAGGAGCAGGAAGAAGCGCTGATCTGGGCCGACGCCCGCCGCGACGCGGCCGAGCAGATCGTGCGCCGGCTGGCCTATCTGAAAAAGCCGGCCGCCGCGCCGCTGACCGGCCCGCAAAGCCTGAAGCCCGCCGATGCCCAGCCTAAGCCCTGACGCGCTGATCGCGGCGCTGGGCAAGGGCCTGGCGCCGCTTTACCTGATCCACGGCGAGGAAGCGCTGCTGGCGCTGGAAGCCGCCGACGCGCTGCGCCAGGCGGCGCGCGAGCAAGGCTATCAGGAGCGCGAAGTGCTGACGGTGGAGGCCGGTTTCGATTGGTCGCAATTGCGCGACGCGATGAGCAGCGTCTCGCTGTTCGCCGAGCGCAAGCTGCTGGAAATCCGCATCCCCAACGGCAAACCCGGCACCGAAGGCGCGGAAGCGCTGCAACAGCTGGCGGCGCAGCCGCCGCAGGACACGGTGACCTTGATCACCCTGCCCAAGCTGGAGCGCGCGCAGCAGCAGTCCAAATGGTTCCAGGCGCTGGAAAAGCTGGCGGTGACGGCGGAGGCCCGCCTGGTGGGGCGCGCCGAGCTGCCCGGCTGGATCACGCGCCGGCTCAAGGCCCAGGGCCAGGTGCTGGGCGGCGAGGCGCTGGCCTTCTTCGTTGATCGCGTGGAGGGCAATCTGCTGGCCGCGCGCCAGGAAGTGGACAAGCTGGCCTTGCTGTATCCGGCCGGCGAACTGACGCTGGAGCAATTGCGCGCCGCGGTGGCCAATGTGGCCCGCTTCGACGTGTTCCATCTGTCCGAATCCTGGCTGGCCGGCGACGTGCCGCGGGTGCTGCGCATGCTGGACGGCCTGATGGCCGAAGGCGAGGCGCCGGTGCTGGTGTTGTGGTCGCTGACTGAAGACGTGCGCATGTTGCTGCGTCTGCGCCAGGGCCTGAAGGATGGGCGCAACGCGCGCGACATGGCGCGCGAACTGCGTTTGTGGGGCGACAAGCAGCGACTGGCCGAACCGGCCTTGCGCCGCATCGGCCCGCGCAAGCTGATGACCGCGCTGGACGAATGCGCGCGCATAGACCGTCAGATCAAGGGCGTGGAAGTCGGCGACCCCTGGCAGACCATGCGCGGGCTGGCGGGCCTGCTGGCCGCTTGATCCGGCGGGACATTCACCAAGATTCGCGCCCCGTGCGCGGCAAACAGGAGAGCACCATGGCTTTATTCGATACCTTGAGCGGTTTGCTGTCCGGCGGCGCGGAAGGCGGCGCCGGCGAAGCCCTGCAAAGCTTGTTGCAACAACAAGGCGGCTTGTCCGGACTGCTGGAACAGTTCCAGCAAGGCGGTCTGGGCGAGCTGGTGTCTTCGTGGGTGGGGCAGGGCGGGAATCTGCCGGTGTCCGCCGAGCAGATCCAGCAAGTATTGGGCGGCGATCAACTCGCCGGCATCGCGGAAAAAGTGGGCCTGGACCAGGGGCAAGTGTCGCAACTGGTGGCCGAACATCTGCCCGGTCTGGTGGACAAGCTGACCCCCAACGGCCAGCTGCCGCAGGGCGATGATTTGCTGTCCCAGGGCGCGGATCTGCTCAAAGGCTTATTCCGCTGATCCTACCCATCCATGCAACAACGCCGGCCGCGAGAGACTCGCCGCCGGCGTTTTTCATGCCTTTGGCCGGCCCGCTTGCAAGCGGGATCAGGCCGGCGCAAGGAATCCGTTCTGAGAATGTGTTTACGATCTCGCGCTAAGGCGAGACAAGGCGAAAACAGCAGAGGAAGCGGAATGTACATAAGGCACATGAGCATTTCCAAGGTGCACTCACCGAGCCACGTTTCACGACGCGCAGCAGATCGTAAATAGGTTCTTAATGATGATGACCGGCCGCGCCGGCGGTCACCGTCAGCTCCGCCGCCGGGCTTTTCAAGTCATGGGCGTCTTGGCCGGCGGCCGGAATGTCCGCCCAATTGGTTTCGCCCTGTTCGCACAGCTGTTTCACCTTGAAGTAGAGCTTGCCCGGCTGGGCTGCGATCTTGGCCTGGAATACGAACTCATCGTAGAAATTGGACGGCAGCTTGCCGCCCTTCCAGGTGATGCGGCTCACATCCTCGCTCACCTTGCGGCCGTAATTGTCGAAAGGCTTGACCGCGCTCTTGCTCACCTCCACCTCCCAGCCGGCTTTCGGCATCGGCTGCGCCAGACGCACGCCCTCCGGCATTTCCACGCTGATGGCGGTGGTGGGGCTGCCGTTGCAGCCATGGCCGATTTTCAGCACGCCCTTGTAATAGCCGCCGCTGGCGGCGGTGGGCGTTTCCAGGGTGACGTGGGCGAGGGCGGAGCCGGAAGCGGCCAGCAAGGCCAGCAGGGCGATCTTTTTCATCGTCGCTCTTTGCGGATCAGGGTTAGCGCGCGTGTCGGCCATTGGCGGCGACAAATGCGAATGAGGATTAGCCGCATCAGTTTAGCGCCTGCTCATCCCCCTAGCATGCGACAAAGTGTCGCAGAGTCGGCATGAGAATAATGCAAATTGCGATGGCTTTGTCATGGCCGCTATACTGGTCGCCCGCCCAATGGTTCAGGAGTCGTCATGATGGTCCGTGCCTTATCCACCGCAGCGTTGATGATGTTGTCCACTCATGACTGCGCCGCCGGCGGCTACAGCGGCCTTGGCGCCGCCAGCGTCAGCGCGGAGGAGGTGGCGCGCTACCGCGCCGCGCCCTTGCCGGCGGAGCTGAGCCGAAAAGTGCAGAATATGCTGGACCTGCGCGCGCCCGGCGCCGGCGTGCTGTCCCCGGACGGCAAGGCCTTGTATTTCAGCTGGCGCGTCACCGGTGTGCCGCAGGTCTGGAGGCTGGACGGTCCGCAACGCTTTCCGGTGCAGCTTACCGGCGGCGAAGACGCCACCCTGATCCAGGACGTCAGTCCGGACGGGCGCTGGCTGGTGCTCAGCCGCGACCGCAAGGGCGAGGAAAATCCCGGCCTCTATCTGCAAGCCGCCGCCGGCGGCGCGCTGCGCGAAGTCCAGCACAAGCCCGGCGTGCAGACCCAGTTCCAGTTTCTCAGCAAGGACGGCCAATGGCTGTACTACCGCAGCAACGACGAGCGGGCCGACAGCTACACCCTGTATCGCTATCGGCTGGCCGACGGCCGCCGCGAGCGTCTGTTCGGCGATCGCGGGGCCTGGAGCATCGCCGACCACCGCGACGACGGCCGTCTATTGCTGCAAAAGACGCTGAGCAACGCCAGCGCGGAATTCTATTTATGGACGCCGGACGGCAAAGCCTTGCAGCCGCTGCTGGGCCAGGGCGAGGCCGTCGACTATCGGATGGACTTCGGCCTGCGCGACGGCGAATACCTGGTGCGCAGCAATAAGTTCGGCGAATACCACCGTCTTTATCTGTGGAGCGCCGGCGTCTTCCAGGCGCTGACGCCGGAAGCGCGCGGCGACGTGGAAAACCTCAACATCGACCATGAGCGGGGCCGCGTCTACTACACGCTGAGCCAGGATGGTTACGGCAAGGCCTTGGCGCTGGACGGCCGCCGCGGCTATCGCGCGCTGAAGCTGCCGGCTTTTCCCGGCGCGGCCCAGGTCAACGTCGTCAACCTCAGCCGCGACGGCCGCTACGTCAACTTCAGCGTGGAAACCGACACCGCGCCGGCCAGCAGCCACGTTTGGGACAGCAAGCGCGGCAAACTCAGCCAGTGGCTGCTGCCGTCCGCGCCGGAGCTGGACACCCGCGGCTTCGCCAAGGTCAGCCTGGAAAGCTACCCGGCGCGCGACGGCACGCCGATTCCGATGTTCGTGCGCCGGCCGACGCGCTGCGCGGCCACGCCCTGCCCGGTGGTGGTCCACTTTCACGGCGGGCCGGAGAGCCAGAGCCGGGCCGGCTTCTTGCCGCAGGCCCAGTTATTCGTCGATGCCGGCTTCATCTACGTGCAGCCCAATGTGCGCGGCTCCGTCGGCTACGGCAAGAGCTGGCTGGACAGCGACAACGGTCCGCGCCGGCTGCAAGTGCTGTCCGATATCGAAGACGCCGCGCGCCATATCCGCAGCCAGTGGGGCGCGGACGGCGTGGCGCCCAAGATCGGCGTGATGGGCGGCAGCTACGGCGGCTATTCCACGCTGGCGGCGATGACCATCTTCGCCGGCGCCTACGACGCCGGCGTGTCCAATGTCGGCATTGCCAACCTGGTCAGCTTCCTGCAAAACACTGCGCCCTACCGCCGCGCGCTGCGCGCCGCCGAATACGGCGACCTGGAGCGCGACCGCGCCGCGCTGGAGCAATTGTCGCCCATCAATCACATCGACAAGCTGCGCGATCCGCTGCTGATCATCCAGGGCGTCAGCGACCCGCGGGTGCCGGTGGGCGAGGCGCTGCAAATGTACCGCGCGATGGCCGGCAAGGGCGTGGACGGCGGCCTGATCCTATTCCCGGACGAAGGCCACGGCGCGGCCAAACGGGAAAACCAGGTGCTGCAACTGGGCCATAGCCTGTGGTTTTTCCAGCGCCACCTCTTGGGGCAGAATGAGAGCGGCGGCGCCAAAGCCGGGCGCGCCGAATCGGGAGAGCAACATGAGTCCACAGGCGCTTGAAGACTACCTCCATCAACACATCCCGCTGTCCGCCGCGATGGCGGTCAGCGTGGCCGAGGCCAGCGGCGAGCGCGTGATCCTGAGCGCGCCGCTGGCGCCCAATATCAACCACCGCGCCACTGTGTTCGGCGGCAGCGCCTCGGCGGTGGCCATCCTCGCCGCCTGGTGCCTGGTGTTCATGCGCTTGCGCGAGCGCGGCCTGGCCGGCCGCGTCATCATTCACGGCAACGACATGCGCTACGACAAGCCCATCGTCGCCGACTTCCTCGCCCGCGCCGCCGCGCCGGACGCCGCCGACTGGGACAAGCTGGAGCGGGCTTTGCGGCGCGGACGCATGGGGCGCTTGCGGCTTGCCGCGGCGCTGGAGTGCGGCGGCGAAGCGGTGGGCGGCCTGAACGGCGAGTTCGTGGTGCTGCCCGGCGAAGGAGATTCCCAGCACTGAAGCACCCCCGGCGCAGCGCTATCGCTTATCAAACTTTAAATCCAATCTGAATAGCTTATTTTTTGTGCTAAAAAGAAATATCTTGTGCCGGGTTGGGTTGAGCGATAGCCAAAATAACCGCGCCCCGGCGTTGTCGGCCGCAGCCGCGCCGCAACGCCAGCGGACGCAGGCTGGGGGAGGCCGATGGCTTCAAAAGCGCAAAAAGAGCTGGAACTGGTGCTGCGTTTATTGCAGCGCAAGGGTTTGCACGCAGTGGACCGGCAGTCCTGGCCGCCGCCGCTGCCGGATGTGGGCGCCACCCTCAGCGACGGCCGGCGGATCGCTTTCGAAGTGACGGAAGTGCATGCGGACGAGCACTTGTTCGGCGGCGGCAAGGGCTGTCTGCGCGCCCGCGAAGTGCGCCAGGCGCAGCAGGGCGAGGATGCGGCGATCAGCGTGCCCAACGCGCCCATCGCCGCGATCAAATACCGTATCCAAGCCAAGTGCGTGAAGCGCTACGCGGCCAAGCCCGGCTATGAATTGAGCCTGCTGCTGGCGGCCAATATCCCGCAGTTCGGCGGCGTGGCCGCCACCACCCTGTTTCCCGCCTTCATCCAGGAAGCGGCGCTGACCGCCGCCACCCATCATCTGTTGGAGTCGTCCGCCTTCGAGCGCGTCTACCTGCATCTGATCCAGCCCGGCGTCTTGTACGAGTGGAGCAAGCAAGACGCCTGGGTGGAAATGGCCAAAACAACGGAGGAGGGCGTCCGTCCGCCTTTTTGGGCGGAACCCATGCTCGGCGGCGTCTGTTGGCAAGGCGGCGCGTCCTGAAGGTTAGGACGCGCGTTTTCATTCCGGCTCGTGTTTGCGGTAGCCGTCGTTCCACACACTCCTTAAGCGTGACGCGCAAGGCAAGGCGGCGAGGCTAATCCCCGGCGGGGTTTGGTGGGTATCGC
>NZ_JAUCGS010000006.1:33637-33927 GCF_059916605.1 Chromobacterium sp. CCUG 30098
GCCTGCGGCTCCACCCACCCTACAAATACCTCCGACCAAACCATCCGCCGTAGGGCGGAGCGCAGCGATACCCACGCGGAAACGCGATGGGACCGATGCTTGGACCTTGGCGGCGGGGTTTGGTGGGTATCGCCTGCGGCTCCACCCACCCTACAAATACCTCCGACCAAACCATCCGCCGTAGGGCGGAGCGCAGCGATACCCACGCGAAAACGCGATGGGACCGATGCTTGGGCCTTGGCGGCGGGCTTTGGTGGGTATCGCCTATCGGCTCCACCCACCCTACAAAT